>ONEC01000089.1 GCA_900316715.1 uncultured Eubacteriales bacterium | reverse complement strand
GCCATCATTCCCAGAAGTATTATGCAGGAAAAGACCATGAAGGATAACAGGGATTTTGACAGGTATATCTCTTTATAATTTTGTATAACATCATAAAGCACATTAATGATCAGGAATATAAAGAATACCGAGAACCTGTTAGGTACCATGGACTGAATGTGGAAACCGTGGAATATGAAGTTAAGCAGATCGTTTCCATATGCAAAATAAAGCAGGAAGATTGCGGCGATTCTCCGGATTCTTTCGGATAATCGTACCTTGCTGATGCAGGCAAAAAGAGGAATGACCAGAAGACATAGGAGACCGCAGTAGGTGTTTGCAATGGTCTGGTCTGAGTTTGCAAGGCTGATGCGGTGCATGACCTCAAAGTCCTTTAAATTTCCTACCAGATTTTGACTGAATACTCGGATAGATGAAAGCGCAGAAGAGTCGGCTTCGGTATAACCTCCATTTGAAACAGCATTATAGAAGTTAAATAGATTGAAGAAGGCTATTCCGGCTGCAAGTATTGAGTAAATTGCAAAACGTATGCCGTTCCGGACAAAGTTCTTAATGTTCCCATGATCTAATGTAAAGAAATAGATTACTAAGAACTCACATAACAGAAAGGCATAATAGTTATTCATTATTATGTATATTCCAAGAAATACACTGTAAAGGATCGGCTTTTCCTGATATATCAGTCTGTCCAGAGAGAACATGATAAGTGGAAGATACAGTGCTATATCCAGGAATCCATTAAAATGCATGTAGCTCAGTACAAAGGATGAAAATGCATAAGCCAGTGCAATCGGTATAAGCTTTAATTCGTGTTTATTCATCCTCTGGCCATGTGGTCGGTGGGTTAAGTAGAAAATCATGGATGGACCAATGAGAATGAAGGTTAATGCATAATAAGTATTAAATCCCAGAAGACTATACTTTATAGGGAAGAAAAGTAGTATAAGTCTTAGTGGATTTAAGAAATACAGTAATGATGAGAAGGAAGTTCCGTCATTCATAAAGCCAAGGGTATAGTCAATCTTTGAAAATCGGAAATGACGAATGTTATCTATCAGGTATGTGGCAGTAGGATAGTCCTCGATCAGTCCATCAGAAACAATGGCAGATCTGTCACCGAATGGAACAGAGTGTGTCATCAGTATATGGATTATCCATGCGAGTAAAGCTAGTAAAACAGTATAGATATATACTTTGTTATCAGATAAGAAAGCTTCAAATCTGTTGTCTGCTTTATCAGGTTTAACCGGGCTCTTACGAAGAAGTACGAATAATACTGTAAGGATAATGAAAGATAATATACAGAAGATAAGCTGTACAGTGCTTGAAGCAGATCGGATGTCAGCCTGCTTGAAGGAATATGTGCCCTGTTCTCCGGAGAAATGGGTCTTTATATATGATACAAATTCCTGATAAGCTTCCTCATTGAATCTTACAGTTTCTCTGTTGATCTTTTCGTCCTGCAGCTTTATAGGAGGTGCGTAATATACAACACTGGCTGGTTCATCCACAGAAAGATTTCCAAGATGCATTATATGATTCATTCGAACATAATAATCTCCGACATCGTCAAAAATGA
Organism: uncultured Eubacteriales bacterium; assembly: GCA_900316715.1. Taxonomy (GTDB): domain Bacteria; phylum Bacillota; class Clostridia; order Lachnospirales; family Lachnospiraceae; genus Eubacterium_Q. The sequence continues at coordinate 7,638 of ONEC01000089.1, read as the reverse complement.
AGGTGAGTGTAGATATATTACTGTTAGTTAAGTCATTTTCGTATGGAGTTACAAGACAGTAGCAGGATACAGGCTCGAAGATATCGCTGCAGCCGCTGATCGATGATGCCAGTGTGTTCAATTCTGAGAAAGTCAGCTGCTGACCTTCAGACAGTTTGTTAAGTATAGCTTCAGGGATAGAAGCGATAATATCGTCTGATAATACTACGGCATCCGGGTTGCGGTACACAGTTACAGTTCCGTCAGCGTAGGATAAGGAGTCATCAGCTATAAGATTGGCATCGATAACATCGTTAAAGCTGGAGGATATTACGTATTCGTATCCCATTAGTATATTTGTTACAGGATTTGACACGTTACTTTCGGCATCATAGAGGAGAATCGACGCGCCCGGATCAGATGCCTTGATTTTTTTCGTGCATTCCACGACTTTATATGCTTTTGTCTGCTCGTAATCAGCAGAGGTTTTTCCAAGGTTGATAAAACTGATAAAGAATAAGACAGCAGTAGCAGCGGCTCCAATACCTATAACAGTATAAGATATTAGAGGCTTAAAACTGCTTGCTGAAGCGTAGGAAAGGGCAAGTAACATAAACATCAGAATAAAGACAAATATTCTGCTTTCAAAATATCTGTCAGTAAGACCGCTTATAAGATAGCTGGCGGTTGATATATATGATGCAAATATCAGCAGACTGATAAGCGCGAGATTACGGAGTTTCTCCCATATGGAAAATGATCTGCTTATCACGATCAAAACCAGAGCAGTTACGGTGATAAGAGATATTACGGGAGCACGTGAGACAGCTTCATCCATAAGAAATATTGGCTCTATAAGAAAACGGAAGTCCGGGAAAACGATGCTTCTGGATCCGTCTTTAATCTCGCTGCTTAACGTACTGAACCATACGGGACAAGTGATTCCGATGATGATAATGTCGGAAAGCAGCTTGAGTGTTAAGGTTACAAGAAAATGATGTATGTTTCTGTAATTGGGAATAACGATATACAGTAAACAGAATATAAAAATGCAGGCTGCAGTCTGAAAGCTTACAGCCATTACAATAGCCATTGTGAGGATGTAGAGAAAAGGTTTTGAATCAGAACAAAGCCTATGAAAACCGATCATGATCAATGGGAAAAGAACTATTCCCGGCAGGAGTGAGAGGTTCATTCCTACATGGATCATATATGATGATAAGCTATAGACCGATGACAGAGTTATCATAATAATATGGTTGTCGGAAGTCTCGGTATCCGTAGCTTTGTGGATCAAAAAGCAGTAAAAGAATAATCCCGAAAGGCTGCAGAGAACAAGATAGATCATATTTGATATGATGAGCATAGACCTTGTGGAAAGGTTCAGCTTATGAAAGAAGGATAATAAATCTTCGCTTCCGACCGAGGTGAGCACGTCTTTGGAACCAAATGGTGCATAACCTCCGCATATCAAACAAAATAAAATGATAATAAAAGGAATAAAGAAAGAACATAAAACATATATTTTCGCTTTTGATTTTGTCTTTAAATCGATCATTGATAATACCTGCCATCCGGAAAAGTGATTAATCGTTAAACGCACAAAGCCATTATACTATGAAACACGAAGAATGTCATTTGGGCTTTACGGAATCAATGGGCGCGAATATAGGAAAAATGCATGGATTTATACGAATTATTTGTGAAAAACATTGAATGAAGCCTGTTTTCAATGTATATTATATATAGAAATGCAATTAGATTATATTTGAGGGGTAATCTGCATGATCAAGAGAACAAATGACAAAAACAACAGAAAAGGTTTTTCTCTCGTAGAACTTATTGTAGTGCTTGTTATTCTGGCTATTCTTGCGGCATTACTTATACCGGCACTTTTGGGGTATATAGACAGAGCGAGAGAGAAGCAGCATGTGCTTGAAGCTAAAAACTGCATGACTGCTGCTCAGGCGGTTTTCTCGGAATTATATGCTACTCGAGGGAACAAGATTGAGGGACAGGTCGCTGTGCTTCCTTTAACTATGCAGGATACAAGTATCATTAAAGGTAAGAAAGACGCCAGAGATAATATAAGCAATGCAGATGTTTATCTGTTCAGAAATAACAATAATACCAAGAAGTATTATGCTGATTTTACACAGAGGATACTGCAGACGGCAGGCTATGATAATTATGATGACTATCCGTATTACCTTGTTATAGGCACGGCAAATTACGAGAAATATTTTGAGAGTGACCCTCATAAACCATATACTATATGTTTTGCAATGTTCCAGAAGGATAAAAATGCTAAACCTATATTCTATGACGGTAAGAAGTGGACACCTGAATATCCGAAGAATGCGTATGACAACACAGGAAATCAGAAGGATAAAGACTATAATTATTATGTGATCAACGGTGAGAAGATAAGAGTTCAGTATTACGTTCTCTGCAATAAGGATTCAAGTGAAGACGGCTGGTGGAAAAACCTTCCGATAAATGCCACAACCAGGTAGACAGATATTCTGAATTCAATATTTGACAGATGAAAGAGCCTTGTTTATCAAGGCTCTTTTTTGACGGAAAACAGCGCGTAGTGGCCGAGTTTTTCCCTTTACATACATGCTGTTAAATAGTAAAATGATTATATAGGTAACGAATGTTAAATGTGTGGGTTTTGCAGAGTATTTCTGCGATATATAGGGGGTTTGCGGATGTCAAGAGAGTTTAAGTGGGAGTACATTAGACGTCAGCAGAAATTTTACAGAGTTTTTGCATTTCTGATTATCGCTTCACTGATCATATCCAGAACATGTAATCTGATACAGAACACCAAGCTGATGGTCTATTATGGGGCTGTTATGGTTGTTGCGCTTGTGCTGGACCAGATATTTGCCGTCTTTGCAAAGCATGAGAACTTCAATGGCAAAACATATAAGATAAAGTGCATGCTATTCTTTATCCTGTTTGCCATCGGCGGAGTTTTTGGAAAGCTTACATTGCCGCTTCTTCTCTTGTATGTGGCATACGGCATCCTGATCATCTGCGAAGATCTTATCATGGATGATATGTTTGACAGTTATAAAGGTTATACCTTTACGATCATTTATATCGTTCTGCTTGGAGCGGGAGTTATAATTCCTTATATAAAAAAGGAGATACAGTCCGCAGATATAGTTATCTACGGGGCTATGATAATAGGAATAGGACTTGCGGTTATTCTGGTCCGTCGCATCTCAGTACTCGTGGCAACTTCCTGGAATGAAAAGTATAATGATGTATATTATAAGAGCCAGGATGTTAAAAAAGAGAATGACAAACTCCTGGAGCTTCAGGAAAGAATAGAAGAAGTTAATAACGCCATCAATTATCAGAAGGTTCAGCTGTCAGAGACAAACTCAGCTCTTGAGAAGAAGAATATAGAGATTCATTCCCTGATGGATGTAATGATATCGTATACATCCAGTTTTGATGTGGATACGGATATCAGGAGCATGATAAAAAGCATCAAGGAAGTTAAGAGTGCCAGCCTTGTTGCCATGTATATTGAGAAGGATGTCTGCTTCAACGAGGAACCGATATTCGAATTTGATTCTAATGAGAACTACGCACCGAATGTTATCCGAAAGGATACGGTTGAAGCTCTGAATATATTCAGGAAGAAGGGAAGCCGTGAACCGCTTGTTATTGCCGAGAACTATACGCATAACCGTTCGATTTTTGAGAGAAAGGGATGTTGTATAGCCGCATTTCCGGCATATGAGAATGATACTCTTTACGGAGTTCTCGTTGTAGCCGGTGATAAATATGATTTCTTCTTCAGCGGATTTGATTATTACAGATCTGCAGTGGTTGACTTTACGGCAGCGCTCATCAGTGACCGTCTGTATCTTACAATGGAAGATATGGCTAAGCGTGACGGCCTGACAAAGATATATAACAGAATATATTTCAATCATTTCTATGATGAAATGCTTACCAAGATTAAAAGTGATGGCGGAACTATATCTGTTCTGATGGCTGATATAGATCATTTCAAGAAGGTCAACGATACCTTCGGTCATCTGGCGGGAGATGAAGCCATCAAAGCACTAGCAAAGCTGGATGAAGCCATAGCGAAGAAGTACGGTTGCGAGGCTGTTCGTTTTGGAGGAGAAGAGTTCCTGCTTATTATGAACGGTAAGAGTCTCGATGAGGCCTATAAGATTGCGGAAGAGTTCCATAAGGATATCCGTGAAAAGGTAATAGATTTTGAGGGTAAGGAGATACGCATCAACACCAGTATGGGTGTTGCAAACTACCCTGAAACAGTGGATGACCTGCAGAAGGTTCTTGACAGAGCCGACAAGGCTATGTATTATGGAAAAACACATGGACGTGGCAGGATTGTTATCGACGGCCGGTGGGATCCGGAAGACATGGATAAATAAAAATTGTTTTTTTTGCATAAGTTAAGTATAATTAGTCCAGCCCTTCGATGTTTGAAGGGCTGTGACTTTGTTTAAAGATATAAACAGAGTATAGAATTAAAGAGGTAGTATTAATGGAAGATTACATTTTAAGTTGTTGTTCATCATGTGACCTTTCCAACGAGTGGATAGAGAAGAGAAATCTTCACTATGTATGCCATGAAGTTATAGTTGGTGATGAAGTTAAGAAGGATGACATGGGCATTACATTCTCCCCATGGGATATGTATAAGCTTATGGCAGAAGGTGCTGATACCAAGACTTCTATGGTAAGCATCGGAGATTACATGGAGTATTTTGAGGGATTTCTGAACGAAGGAAAGGATATCATCCACGTATCACTTTCAACAGGAATTTCAGGTACATATAACAGTGCCTGCCAGGCAGCGGATGAGCTTGCAGAGAAGTATCCAAGCAGAAAAATCACTATCATCGATTCCCTTGCTGCATCATCAGGTTATGGTCTTCTTATGGACCTGGCTGCTGATAAGCGTGATGAGGGCATGAGCTATGATAATCTGGTACAGTGGATCGAGAACTATAAGCTGAATGTTATTCACTGGTTCTTCTCTACTGACCTTACATATTATATAAAGGGCGGCCGTGTTTCAAAGGCGGCAGGTCTTGTTGGACAGATGCTTAATATCTGCCCGCTTCTCAATGTGGATTATACAGGACATCTTATTCCGCGTGAGAAGATCAGGACTAAGAAAAAGGTTATTAAGAGAATTGTTGAAAAGATGGTAGAAGATGCTGACGATGATCAGGACTACTATGGAAAGTGCTTTATCTCCAATTCAGATAAGGAACTGGCCCTTGAGGTTCAGAGAGAGATCGAGAAGTATTTCCCTAATCTCAGAGGAAAGATCCAGCATTTCGACATCGGTTGTACCATTGGAGCACATACAGGCCCTGGTACAGTAGCACTTTTCTTTACAGGTAAGAGAAGAATTGATTAATTATATAAGAGAGGCTTAAGAAATGAGCAAGGTTATATTAACAGGAGACAGACCAACAGGAAGACTTCATTTAGGACATTATGTAGGTTCTTTGAAGAGAAGAGTAGAACTTCAGAACAGTGGGGAGTTCGATAAGATTTTCATAATGATCGCTGATGCACAGGCATTAACTGATAACTTTGATAATCCTGATAAGATCAGAGATAATATCATAGAGGTAGCGTTAGATTATCTTTCAGTAGGACTTGATCCTGAGAAGGCAAATCTTTTCATTCAGTCCTATGTTACTGAACTGACAGAGCTTACATTCTACTATATGAATCTTGTTACAGTTTCAAGACTTGAGAGAAATCCTACCGTTAAGTCTGAGATTCAGATGAGAAACTTTGAGACAAGTATTCCGGTTGGTTTCTTTACATATCCTATCAGCCAGGCTTCGGATATCACTGCATTTAAGGCTACAGTAGTTCCTGTAGGTGAAGATCAGCTTCCGATGATAGAGCAGACAAGAGAGATTGTTCGTAAGTTCAATGCAACCTACGGCAACGGTGAGGAAATCTTAGTTGAGCCTAAGGCTCTCATTCCTGAGAATTCTATCTGCAGCAGACTTCCTGGTACAGATGGTAAGGCTAAGATGAGTAAGTCTCTCGGAAACTGCATTTATCTTTCTGATGATGCAGAGACAGTAAGACAGAAGGTTATGAGCATGTACACTGATCCGGATCATATCAAAGTTACTGATCCTGGTAAGGTAGAAGGAAATGCAGTGTTTACATATCTGGATGCTTTCGCTACAGATGAGTCATTTGCTGAGTTCCTTCCTGAGTATAAGAATCTTGATGAGCTTAAGGATCACTACAGACGTGGTGGACTTGGAGATGTTAAGGTTAAGAAGCTTCTCTTAAATGTAATCAACAAGGAACTTGAGCCTATCAGAGCAAGACGTGCTGAATACGAAAAGGATATTCCTGGTGTATATGAGATCCTGAAGAAGGGTTCAGAGGCTGCACAGAAGGAAGCTGCAGCAACACTTGCAGCAGTAAAGGCAGCTATGAAGATCAACTATTTCGAAGACTCTGCACTTATCCAGGGACAGCAGGAAAGATTCAATAATAAGTAATATCAATCCCCGACGTTTGTCGGGGATTTTTAAGTTTAATTTGTAAAAGGTGTATATATCAGTTAGAATAATCAGTGAATTCTGTAAGACAAAATAAGATGATTTGTGGGGGACAAGTATGATTTATACAGATCTTACAAGAAAAGCCATTACAGTGGCTTATAACGCGCATCAGGGGCAGCTGGACAGGGCAGGACTTCCATATATTCTTCATCCGCTGCATGTGGCAGAACAGATGAAGGATGAGGATACCTGTGTAGTAGCACTTCTTCATGATGTGATCGAAGATACGGATCTTACATTGGAGAATCTGAGAGAGTATGGTTTCACAGAGGCACAGATTGAAGGCGTCCGTGTTATGACAAGAGAAGAGGATGAGGATTACTTTGAGTATATCAGGTCGGTAAAGACAAATCCTCTTGCATTGGCTGTGAAATTAGAGGATCTGAAGCATAATTCAGATGTCACAAGGATAATCGAGATAACGGATAAAGACCTTCAGAGATTAGAGAAGTATAAGAAGGCTATGGAGATTCTTCTTTCAGATGAGTAAGTATATATCTACAAATGATTATATGAAGCAGGTCTTCGGAAGGAAGATATATAAGATATCCATTAATGGCGGTTTTACCTGTCCGAACCGGGACGGAACTCTGGGGACGGAGGGATGTATATTCTGTTCGGGTTATGGTTCCGGAGATTTCTCTGAAGATGCCGCTCTTTCTGTAACGGAGCAGATAGAGAAGGCAAAGGTGCGTGTCGAAGCTAAGATGCCGCAGAGAAACACGGCGTCGGATGTAGGGGGTTACATGGCCTACTTCCAGGCATTTACCAATACCTATGCACCGGTGGAACGATTGAGAGGCCTGTACATGGAAGCGGTGAACCATCCGGATATAGTTGGAATATCCATTGCTACCAGACCTGACTGTCTGCCAGATGAAGTGATTGATCTCTTGGAAGAGATTAACCGGATAAAGCCTGTATGGGTTGAACTGGGGCTTCAGACTATTCATGCAAAAAGTGCTGAATATATAAGACGTGGATATGAGCTTCCAGTATATGAAGATGCAGTGCGAAGGTTGAGAGGTAAAGTATCGCATATAATAAC
>ONEC01000105.1 GCA_900316715.1 uncultured Eubacteriales bacterium | reverse complement strand
CTTGATTTCGATGATATGATAACGGAGTGCTATAAGCTGCTTACAGAAAGGCCGGATATCAGACAGAGAATACATGAAATGTATCCCTTCATACTGGTGGATGAATTCCAGGATACAAACCTTCTGCAGTATAAGATACTAAAGCTGCTCTGTGCACCGGAGAATAACCTCTTTGCTGTGGGTGATGATGACCAGTCCATTTACGGCTTCAGAGGAGCAAGGCCTGACATCATGCTTTCGTTTGAAAGAGAGTTTGATGGGGCTTCGGTCAGTGCCTTATCAGTTAATTACAGATGCCCTAAGGAAGTTGTAAGCATATCTGAAGATATAATAAATAATAACAAGAAGCGTTTCAGCAAGAAGCTTCTTTCAGCGGGACTGAATAAAGGCCATGTATATATAGAAAGACCGGCAACGGTTAAAGAAGAAAATGAACTTATAGCCGAAAGGATAGCCAATATGCATCAGCACGGCGTTCCTTATGATGAGATGGCTGTTTTGTACAGAACAAACAGCAATCCGAGAAGACTGATATATAAACTCAGGGAATATGCAATCCCATTTAATATTAAAGATGCGATGCCGGATATCTTTAATAGTTATCTGGTGACTCCGATACTTAATTACATTCTTTTTGCAAATGGAGATAACAGAAGATCCCTGTTCTTTACATTTATGAATAAGCCGCTCCGATACATAAGAAGAGACATGCTTCCGACTGAAAGAGTCGGACTTAAGGAGCTTCTCCAGGAAGCCGGTGATAAGGATTATCTGAAGAAGAATATCATGCGTCTGGCAGGTGAGCTGGATACAATCAGAAAGCTGAATCCCTATGGTGCCATTTCATATATAAGACGTGCCGTGGGATATGAGAATTATCTGAAGGAATACTGTGAGGCTCATAAGATTGATTTTGAAGAGGTTACAGACCTTCTGGATGAGCTTATGTCCATAGCCAGAGAATTTGATACGGTGGATGCATTTTTTGAATATATAGATGAATATGAACAGCTTTTGAAACAGGACGAAGCATCCGGGAATTTATCGAAGGAAGATATCCAGCCGGGTGTGCAGCTTATGACCATGCATTCCGCAAAGGGACTGGAGTTTAAAGAGGTTCATATAATCGACTGTATAGAAGGCATAATCCCTCATAAGAGGTCGAAGACTATGCCGGAACTTGAAGAAGAAAGAAGAATGTTCTATGTGGCAGTGACCCGCTCCAGTGGAAATCTCTACATATACAGTCCGAGAACCTCGGGTGATAATGTATATAAAATTTCAAGATTTCTTGATAAGAATATTCTTTCCAAACAACATAAAAATATATATAATTAAACAGGATTTTGTAAGAAAGCAGGTAATGATATGACTCTTGAAGAAGCAAGACAGGATATCGATAAGATTGATAACGGACTAAGAGAGCTTTTCCTTAAGCGCATGAAGGTTTCAGAAGCTATAGCTGAGATTAAAGCCGCATCCGGTGATGAGATATATAAGCCGGACAGGGAAAAGATTGTTATAGACAGGCTTACGGCAGACGTTGACGAAGATGTGAAGGATGAATACACACAGTTCGTTAAAAAGATTATGGAGATAAGCCGCAATTATCAGTTTAAAAAGATATCGGAGAAGAATTAATGTCACATCTTGATCAAAGTAAAATCAGAAATTTTTGTATAGTAGCTCATATAGATCACGGTAAATCTACACTTGCCGACAGAATTATAGAGAAGACAGGTACCCTCACAGAACGTGAGATGCAGGAGCAGGTACTTGATAACATGGATATCGAGCGTGAGAGAGGTATCACTATCAAGTCTCAGGCTGTACGTATCATTTACAAGGCTAAAGATGGAGAAGAATACATCTTTAACCTGATCGATACTCCGGGACACGTGGATTTCAACTATGAGGTTTCCAGATCTCTTGCTGCATGTGAAGGAGCTATTCTTGTTGTAGATGCAGCTCAGGGTATCGAAGCTCAGACTCTGGCAAATGTATACCTTGCCATAGATAATAATCTGGAAGTATTTCCTGTTATAAATAAGATTGATCTTCCATCAGCTGAACCGGAAAGAGTTAAGACTGAGATAGAGGATATAATTGGCATAGAAGCTATGGATGCGCCTCTCATTTCTGCTAAGAACGGAATCAATATAGAAGAAGTTCTTGAACAGGTAGTTACAAAAATCCCTGCACCACAGGGGGATAACGACGCTCCTTTCAAGGCTCTTATATTTGACAGCCTGTATGACAGTTATAAGGGCGTCATCATATTCTGCCGTGTATTCGACGGTTTTGTATCAAAGGGTTCAAGGATTAAAATGATGGAGACCGGTGCAGAGGCAGACGTAGTTGAAGTGGGTATATTCGGCGCAGGGCAGTTTATCCCTTGTGATGAGCTCTCCGCAGGTATGGTTGGATATATCACAGCTTCTCTTAAAAATGTAGCCGACACGGAAGTTGGTGATACTGTAACAGATGCAAATAATCCGTGCACCGAGGCACTTCCCGGATATAAGAAGGCTCGTCCGATGGTTTACTGCGGAATCTACCCTGAAGACGGTTCGAAGTACCAGGAACTTAAGGATGCACTTGAAAAGCTTCAGCTTAATGATGCTGCACTTTCTTACGAGCCTGAGACATCCATTGCTCTCGGTTTCGGTTTCAGATGTGGTTTCCTTGGACTGCTTCACCTTGAAGTTATCACTGAGAGACTTGAGAGAGAATATAATCTGGATATAATCACAACAGCTCCGAGTGTTATCTATAAAGTACATAAGACCAATGGAGAAGTTATAGATCTTACTAATCCATCAAACCTTCCGGATCCTTCCGAGATAGAATACATGGAAGAACCGATTGTTGATGCGGAGATAATGGTTACAACGGAGTTCACCGGTGCCATCATGAAGCTCTGTCAGGAAAGACGTGGCGTTTATAAGAGTATGGAATACCTTGAGGAGACAAGAGTTGTCCTTAAGTACGACATGCCTCTTAACGAAGTTATTTACGATTTCTTTGATGCACTTAAATCGAGATCCAGAGGCTACGCTTCATTTGACTATGACCTTAAAGGATATGAGCGTTCAAAACTTGTTAAGCTGGATATCCTTATAAATAGAGAAACAATTGATGCTCTCAGCTTTATCGTATTCGAGGGCTCGGCTTATGAACGTGGCAGAAAGATGTGTGAGAAGCTGAAGGATGAGATTCCAAGACATCTTTTCGAGGTTCCTATCCAGGCGGCCATCGGCGGTAAGATTATAGCAAGAGAGACTGTTAAGGCACTTAGAAAAGACGTACTTGCTAAGTGTTACGGCGGTGATATCTCACGTAAGAAGAAACTTCTCGAGAAGCAGAAGGAAGGAAAGAAGAAGATGAGAGAGGTTGGAAATGTAACGGTTCCTCAGTCGGCCTTCCTTGCAGTACTTAAACTTGATGACGAATAATACATAATAATATAGGGTTAGAAATGAAGAAGAATTTAAGTTTGTATGTACATATTCCGTTCTGTGTACATAAATGCGCATATTGTGACTTCCTGTCCTTCGAGAACAGGAATCTCACAGATCATATGCAGTATATTACGGCTTTATGTAATGAAATAAGTATGTATAAGCCGTTCGCAGACAGATATACGGTTAAGACCATATATATCGGAGGAGGAACTCCGTCTGTTCTGGATGAGGTAATGATCGAAAGCATCCTGAATACTATCAGCAATGTATTTCAAGTAGATAGATTTCCGGAGATAACAATTGAAGTAAATCCGGGAACAATAAAGTATTCAAATCTTCTGAAGTATGCTGAGTATGGTGTGAACAGAGTTTCCATCGGCATGCAGTCGGCAGATGACAGGATACTTAAGAATCTTGGCAGGATCCATAACTTCGAACAGTTTGTTGAAGGTTATAACGATGTAAGAAGAGCCGGATTCAAGAATATAAATGTAGATATTATGTCCGGTGTTCCGGGCCAGACCATTCACAGCTTTGTAGATACACTTACAAGAGTGACAGAGCTTAAACCTGAACATATATCTGTATATTCTCTTCAGGTGGAGGAGGGGACACCTCTTTCCGAGAATCAGGAGCTCCTCCGACTTATTCCTGATGAAGAGACGGACAGACAGATGTATGCAATGACCAAGAAGGTGCTTGCTGCGTGCGGATATAAGAGATATGAGATCTCCAATTACAGTCAGCCGGGATATGAAAGCCGCCATAATTCTGTTTACTGGACAGGCGGTGAATATATCGGATTTGGTCTTGGTGCCGCATCTTACTTCAAGGGTGAGAGATTTTCAAATATCAAAGATATAGAGATATATAACAGAATCTGTGAAGATGTAAGAGAAGCTATCACAGGAAATGCAGATCCATTCAAACTTTATGAATCTGCAGCATCCAGGCTCAGAACATCAACAGAAACCATGTATATAGACAGCAGGATTGAGGAATATATGTTCCTCGGACTTCGTATGATGGCCGGCGTCAGCAGGAAGGAATTCAGGTTGAGATTTAATAAGGATATGTATGAAGTTTACGGCCCTGTGATCAATAAATATGTGGATGAAGGATATATGGAAACGGACGGTGACAGGGTATGGCTGACCGACCGTGGAATAGATGTAAGCAACTATATTTTATCGGATTTTATACTTGACAGATAGCACTGCCCGAGGTATTATTTACACAGTGGTTAGCACTCTGTGTGCTTGAGTGCTAATAAGCTTTAAGGACGGTGATATTATGGCGCAGGAACTTATTCTTGACGACAGAAAGCAGGAGATCCTTAAATCTATAGTTGCTAATTATCTTGAGACTGGTGAGCCGGTGGGTTCACGTACCATTTCCAAGATGGGCAGCCTTAATCTCAGTTCTGCAACAATCAGAAATGAGATGTCAGACCTGGAAGAGATGGGATATGTAGTACAGCCTAGAACCTCAGCAGGACGTGTTCCGACTGATAAGGGCTACAGATTCTATGTAGATCAGGTTATGAGCGAAAAGGTTGATTCCGATAAGTCTCAGGGAGCACTGCTTGAGAGAGTGGATAAGCTTGAGAACCTGCTTATGCAGGTTGCAAAGGTCCTTGCATATAATACTCAGTATGCAAGTATCGTAACTTCTCCAAGACTCCGTAATAAGCAGGTGAAGTTCATTCAGCTTTCACAGGTTGATGAAGAACGACTCGTTGCAGTTATAGTTGTCGGTGACAATGTAGCGAAGAATCAGTTGATACGGGTTCAAAGGCCTCTTGATAACGAAGAGGTACTGAAGTTCAACATTCTTCTTAATACATTTCTCCAGGGCATTTCTGTTGATGAAATTAATATCGAACTCATGCAGACTATGAAGAGGCAGGCCGGAGAAGGAGAATATGCCGACATTCTGGAGGCAATCTTCGAGGGAATCGTAGATGCGGTTCATCAAGCTGAGGAGACACACATTTATACCAGTGGTGCTTCCAATATCCTTAAATATAATGAGCTCGGTGATATAAATAAGGCAACTGCACTGCTTGAAACCTTTGAGGAACAGACGGGACTCAGCGAACTTGCTGATGAAGCTCTTAAGTCTGATGACAAGAACATTCAGATCTATATCGGAGATGAATCGCCTGTTCAGAACATGAAGGACTGCTCAATAGTTACTTCTACCTATGAGCTTCCTGAAGGAGCAAAGGGAACGATCGGTATTATCGGACCGAAAAGAATGGACTACAAGAAAGTTGTAAGCACACTTAAAAGTCTTACAGACGAACTTGATACAATATTCAGAAAAGAGTAAAAGAGGGGTGAACATTAATGGCAAACATGTTGGATCAAAGACTGCGTCATCTTAAAGAAGAGAAAGAGGAGAAGGATGCTCAACCTCAGGAGAAAGCAGTCAATGCCGTGCAACAGGATACTGCTCTTGATGGCACAGCGGTCTTTATCGATGAAGAAGAAGATATAAGACCTGAAGACATCGAAGCAAAACGTCCGAAGCCGGTTCCAAAGAAAAACAGACGCGGAAGCAAAGCACTTTCGGCAGAACTTGAAGCTACAAAAGAACTAGCTGAAGGAAACAAAGAGAAGTACACCAGACTCCTTTCTGAGTTTGATAATATGCGTGAGCGTAATAAAAAGGAAAATGGTGAAATGTTCGACAGAGGAGCAATGGATACACTTGCAAAGCTCCTTCCTGTAGTGGACAATTTTGAAAGAGCTTTGGAATCTGTACCTGACGAACAGAAAGATGGTTTTGAACAAGGTATAGAGGCTATATACAGACAGCTTATGGATACACTGAAAGCAATAGGTGTTGAACCTATGAATGCTACAGGCAAAGAATTTGATCCTACTTACCACAATGCAGTAATTCATATAGAAGATAAAGAGCAGGGTGAGAATGTAGTCGTTGAAGAGATGCAGAAGGGCTACATGTACAAGGATCAGGTACTTAGACATGCGATGGTGAAGGTCGCAAATTAAATTGTTTATAATTTTAGGAGGAATATAAAAAATGGGAAAGATTATAGGTATTGACTTAGGAACTACTAACTCATGTGTAGCTGTTATGGAAGGTGGAAAGCCTGTTGTTATCACTAACGCAGAAGGCCAGAGAACTACACCTTCAATCGTTGCATTCCTTAAATCCGGTGAAAGAGTTGTCGGTGATGCTGCTAAGCGTCAGGCTGTTACTAACGCAGAGAAGACAATCTCATCTATCAAGAGACATATGGGTTCTGATTATAAGGTAGATATTGATGGCAAGAAATATTCTCCAGAAGAGATTTCAGCTATGACTCTTATGAAGCTTAAGACAGATGCTGAGACATATCTTGGTGAGAAGGTAACAGAGGCTGTTATCACAGTTCCTGCTTACTTCACAGATTCACAGAGACAGGCTACAAAGAATGCTGGTAAGATTGCAGGTCTTGATGTTAAGCGTATCATCAACGAGCCTACAGCAGCAGCTCTTTCATATGGTCTTGATAATGAAAAAGAGCAGAAGATTATGGTTTACGACCTTGGTGGTGGTACATTCGATGTATCTATCATTGAGATTGGTGAAGGAGTTATCGAGGTTCTTGCTACAGCTGGTAACAACAAGCTCGGTGGTGATGACTTCGATGATGCTATTACAAAGTACATGCTTGAAGAGTTCCAGAAGAAGGAAGGCGTAGATCTTTCAACAGATAAGATGGCTATGCAGAGACTTAAGGAAGCAGCAGAGAAGGCTAAGAAGGAACTTTCATCACAGACAGTTACAAACATCAACCTTCCATTCATCACAGCTACAGCTGATGGTCCTAAGCATTTCGATATGGATCTTACAAGAGCTAAGTTTGATGAGCTTACAGCTGATCTCGTAGAGAAGACACGTGGACCTGTTCAGCAGGCTCTTGACGATGCTGGTCTTACACCAAACGAGATCGACAAGGTTCTCCTTGTTGGTGGTTCTACAAGAATCATCGCTGTTAAGGATGCAGTTAAGCATATTACAGGTAAGGACCCATTCCAGGG
>ONEC01000117.1 GCA_900316715.1 uncultured Eubacteriales bacterium | reverse complement strand
CCAATGTATCGAGCGGAATAACGATATTCGGGTTTGAGATAAAGTTCTATGCTATAGTAATAACGCTCGGCTTTGTCTTCGCCACCCTGATATCTCAGAGGGAGGCTAGACTCAGCGGACAGGATCCCGAAGATTATCTGGATTTTGTCCTCGCTATGGTTATTCCGGTAATAATCGGTGCAAGACTTTACTACATTATATTTAATCATGAAAGCTTCTTCGGAGGCGGGAAAACCGCATGGCAGACCTTTGTGGGGCTTATCAATCTGAGAAACGGCGGTCTTGCGGTATACGGCGGACTTATAGCAGGTACCATAACCGCTATCATATTCGGAAAGAAGAAAAAGATAACCATGCCGCTTATGTGGGACACTGTGTCTATGGGTGTTCTGTTCGGACAGATGCTGGGACGCTGGGGCAACTTCTTCAACAGAGAATGCTATGGCGGATACTATAGCGGTACATTTAGAATGGCTATCCCATATGAGTATTTTGTTCAGAAGGGAAGCGCAGAGTACCTTCAGAATTCAAATGTTATTACACAGGAAATGCTGAGCAACATGGAAGTTGTTAACGGACAGCAGTGTATAACAATGCATCCGGCATTCTTATATGAAGGAGTGCTTAATCTTCTTATAATAGTATTTATACTTTTATACAGAAGACATAAGAAGTTTGATGGTGAGATAGGTCTTATATATATGATGGGTTACGGAATATGCCGTTTCATAGTTGAGGCGCTCCGTACAGATTCACTTATGATAGGACCTCTTAAGATAAGCCAGGTGGTTGCACTTGGATGTATAATTCTTGCAGCAGCACTTATGATTTACAACAGAGTAAGAATTGCTAAGGGAGTAGAACCAAAACTTCATCCGATTACAAAACCACATAAAGTTGATACAAAAGAGTAAAATACTATATATAGTGTGGGACGATCCCCCACACCCCTACATTTTGAAAAACCACCCTTCGGGGTGGTTTTTTATTGTGCTTTTTGCACAAGAAACGTCCGTTAATTTTAGCAAAGTTTACAAATTATTACGAGGGTTTTTCGCGAATTCTTCCTTGCATTACATTTCGAAGTAGAGTAATATATACATGTGGTGGCGGAAAATGGCTCGAAAAGAATCATTGTGCCACGATGTGGTGGAAAATTTTTGGAGGAATAGTTCATGTCTAAAAGCATGAAAGGAAAATATTTTCATAATTTAGATGCTAAGGGCAGACTTATTATTCCTGCAAAGCTCAGAGATTCTATCGGCAGGGAGTTTGTTATCACTCAGGGAATAGAGGATTGTCTCAGTATCTATTCTCTTGAAGAGTGGGACAAGTTTACTGAGAAGCTGGATGAGCTTGGTAACTCCAAGAGCAGTGCCAGAATGATCAAGATGTTCTTTAGAGAGAATGCGTATGACGCTGAAATTGATTCTCAGGGTAGAACACTTATACCACAGGAACTTCGCGACAATGCACATATCACTAAGGAAGTGGTAATTGTCGGAAGTGGAGAGAAAGCAGAGATATGGAGTAAAGAGGATTACGATAAGCTTCACGAGAAGCCGGAGTTCTCCAAGGAGTACATCAGAAAGCTGCTTGATGAATCTGACTTTAATTTCTAAGACTAGAGTGTGGGAGGCTATATGGAGTTTAAACATGTTCCGATCATGCTTAGTCAGGTTATAGAAAACCTG
This sequence comes from uncultured Eubacteriales bacterium, assembly GCA_900316715.1. Classification (GTDB taxonomy): domain Bacteria; phylum Bacillota; class Clostridia; order Lachnospirales; family Lachnospiraceae; genus Eubacterium_Q. The sequence continues at coordinate 4,714 of ONEC01000117.1, read as the reverse complement.
GATATTAAAGCTGAAGGTGTTTATGTAGACGGGACACTCGGCGGCGCGGGTCATTCCTACGAAATTGTTAAAAAGCTTTCCAGTGGGGGAAGGCTTGTGGGTATAGATCAGGATGGCGACGCGATTAAGGCTGCCGGGGCCCGCCTTCAAAAATATATGGACAGAGTCGACATAGTGAAAAGCAACTATGAAAACATGACTGCCGTTCTTGATAATCTCGGAATAGATAAGGTGGATGGAATACTCCTGGATCTGGGAGTTTCATCATATCAGTTCGATAACGGAGAGAGAGGTTTCTCCTATAGAACAGATGCTCCACTGGATATGAGAATGGACAGGGATACGGCTCTTACAGCAGAGGATATTCTTAATGATTATTCGGAAGAAGACTTAAGAAGGATCATTAAGGAGTACGGTGAAGAGAAGTTCGCCGGAAGAATCGCTCATGACATTGTGGTCGCAAGGGACAAGGAAAGAATAAAGACCACATTTCAACTTAATGACATTATCACCGGTGCTATTCCGGCAGCAGCCCGCAGACACGGAGGGCATCCTGCCAAGAAGACTTATCAGGCGATAAGAATCGAGCTTAACAGAGAACTTACAGTTCTGTCTGATTCAATCGAGGGCATGATAGACAGACTTGCACCAGGTGGAAGGCTCTGTATAATCACATTCCATTCACTGGAAGACAGGATAGTAAAGAATGCGTTTAGAACTGCAGAGAATCCGTGTATATGTCCGCCGGAATTTCCGGTATGCACCTGCGGAAGACGTTCCAAGGGTAAGGTAATTACCAGAAAGCCGATTGAAGCGGACGATAAGGAAAGAGAAGAGAATCCGAGATGTACATGTGCAAAGCTCAGGGTTTTCGAGAGGACGTAGAAGTAACGATTTGACTAAAGGGACGGGGATCAGTATGGCATCAGAAAAAAGAACAATGTACTACACGGAAGGGAGTGTAGTAAGAAAAAGAGATGTATATATGGCTGAGCCGGCAAGACGTCCGCAGCAGAGGCCGGATGTACAGAGAAGACCAAAGACATATAAGAGAGCTGCTGAGAAGGCAGAAAGATCTCTTGGTTTTGATGGCGCATACATGGTAATGGTTTCTGTTATGATGATAATCATGATCATATCATGTGTAGTCATGCTGAAGATACAGAGCGATGTAACTGTATCAGAGAGAAGGATTGTTTCTCTTCAGAATCAGCTTCAGACTATACAGTCAGATAATATAGCTTATGAGAACTCACTCAACAACATGTATTCGCTTGAAGAAATATATAATGTTGCAACAGGGGAGCTGGGAATGGTATACTCCCAGAATGGGCAGGTCATTTATTATGAAAGCTCACAGGATGATTATGTAACACAATATAAGGATGTGCCTGAGACAGGCAGATAACCAGCGTCCCGCCGGGGCGCGGAATAGGGACATATAAATGAAGAAGAAAAAAGTATTTATAAAGAGGATGCGCAAGCATCTTCTTTGTTTGCTTATACTGTTTACATCCGCTTTCATGTTTTTGATAGGTGTTCTCATCTATATAAACATAGATAAGGGTGAGAAGTATTCACAGCAGGTATTAAATCAGAAAAACTTCGAAAGTATAGCGGTTCCTTTTAAGAGAGGAGACATCTTCGACAGGAACGGTTCCATACTTGCTACAAGCAATAAAGTATATAACCTTGTAATAGAACCTAAGAACATTCTTAAGGATGAGAAAAAGAGAATAGCAACAACCAATGCGCTTTCTTCATATTTTGGAGTTACTGCTGAGGAAATGGGCGGCTATCTTGCAGATTCAAATTCGCTCTATAAGGTTATAAGAAAGAGACTTTCCTATGATGAGGTTAAGAAGTTCCAGGATTTCAAAAACTCAAAAGAGGGGGAGGATATAGTAGGTATCTGGTTCGAGGATCAGTACATCAGACATTATCCGAATGATGAGCTGGCATGCCATCTTCTTGGATTTGTAGTAAGCGGCAACGAAGGAATCGGTGGAATTGAGGGAAGTTATAACAGCTACCTCAATGGCCAGGACGGAAGAATATATGCATATCTCTCAGAGGATTACAGTCTTCAGAAGAAGATTGAGCCTGCAACTGATGGATGCAGTCTTGTGACTACCATCGATACTGAGATACAGAGAATAGTTCAGAAGAAATGCGACCAGTACATGGAGGAAATCGGTGCAAAGAACGTATCAGTTCTTGTTATGGATCCTTCAAACTGTGAGATACTTGCACTTTATAATTGTCATCAGTATAATCCGAACAACGCCTACAATATGGATGCATGTAAGTATCAGTTCGGCGATTCAATGTCAGATGCAGAATATGCAGACATGGTTGATAAGATGTCTGATGAGGAGAAGCTCGAGGCACTTAATAATGTCTGGAGAAATTTCGTAGTCAGCGACTCTTTCGAGCCGGGCTCTACATTTAAGACATTTACTATTTCAGGGGCTATAGAAGACGGTATCCTTACAGGTGATGAGGAATTTGTCTGTGACGGACATCAGCAGGTTTACGATTACGATATCGGATGCGTAAACAGAAATGGTCACGGTACCCTTACTGTTGAGCAGGCACTTACAAAGTCCTGCAACGACTGCCTGATGCAGATTGCAGCTCTTGAAGGACCTACAGTTTTTGATAAATATCAGCAGCTCTATGGTTTTGGCCAGAGAACAAATATTGATATCTCCGGTGAACCGAGCAGTGCTGACCTTTCATATATGGTATATCACAGAGATACACTCAATCCTGTTGAGCTTGCAACATCCTCGTTTGGGCAGGGTGTTACAGTTACCATGATGCAGCTGGGAACAGCTTTCTGTTCATCTATTAACGGCGGATATTATTATCAGCCTCATGTTGTAAAGCAGATCATAGATGGAGATGGAAATGTAGTCCAGAACTACAACAAGATTCTTGTAAGAAGAACCATTTCAGAAGAAACATCTGCACAGATGAGACAGATGCTTTATGCAACTGTTGAAGAGGGTACAGGTAAGAAGGCCTGGGTTGAAGGCTACCAGATAGGTGGAAAGACCGGAACAGCTGAGAAGTTCCCTAGAGGACAGGGTAATTACATCCTTTCCTTTATCGGTTTCTCACCTGTAGATGATCCTCAGGTTGTTGTATACTGTGTGGTTGATGAGCCAAAGGTTAAGGAACAGTATTCAAGTGGTGCCGGTGCAATACTTTTTAACGGCATCGCACAGGAACTGCTTCCATATATGAATATATATAAGACAGGAACAGAGGAAGAGCCTGAAGGTAATCAGGACGAATATGTTCCGGCCCCGATCTTTGAAGGAGATGTACCGGAGAATAGTATCGCCGGACAGGAGCACTCCTTTACTGAGGCACCTACTGAAGAGGAAGGTGCTGTAGAAGGTCAGGGCGAATCTAATTAAGACTTTTTCTACTATTCGTTTCTTGTTCATAGTACCGGCACAGAGGACTATGTGATCATCGAGAGGGGTCTCGGTGAGAGCACCCTTGTAGTGCCGGTACCCTCCAATAGGGGAACATGCAGGGCGTGTTATATACAAGAAGATAGTGATGAGATAGACAGAGAGGAAAGAATTATGGAATTTAAAAAGGTTATTGTTGCAGGAGCCGGTAAGAGCGGTATCGCAAGTACAGAGCTTCTCTTAAGACATGGTGCTGAAATAGTTATGTTTGATCAGAAGGCTGATCTTGATACTTCAAAGCTGGATGAAAGGTTTGGCGGCAAGGTCGCTTTCGAACTTGGTGAGCTGAGTGATAAAACTATTTCTGAATCAGACCTTTTTGTTATCAGCCCGGGAATTCCTACAGATGCAGACTTCGTTAAGAAGGTTGAAGCAGCAGGTGTTCCTATTATGGGGGAGATTGAGTTAGGCTATTATTTCGGAAAAGGAAAGATAGCTGCTATTACAGGAACTAACGGGAAGACAACCACAACAGCTCTTGTAGGAGAAATATTTAAGGCGTACTCAGAAGATTATGTGGTTGCAGGTAATATCGGATATCCGCTTACAGAGTATTCAGATACAACAACAGATGAAACACTTATATCGCTTGAGGTGAGTTCTTTCCAGCTTGAGACTATAAGTACTTTCAGACCACATGTATCTGCAGTGCTTAATCTTACACCGGATCATCTGAACAGACATTACACACTTGATAACTACTACAACGCAAAGCTTAGAATAGCAGAGAATCAGGATATGTCAGATTACATGGTTGCAAATTATGATGATCCTGAGACCAGAGAGAGAGTAGCTGCTGCAATAAAGAATACAAATATTGTATGGTTCAGCAGAAAAGAAGAATTAGAAAACGGTGTATTTGTTTCAGACGGATCCATCAGATTAAAGGATAAGGATACAGATGTCATCATCCTTGATCTTTCAGATATAAAGATTCTCGGAACTCACAACGTTGAAAATGTACTTGCAGCAACAGCTATTGCTTACTACATGGGAATCCCTGCAGAAGTAATTAAGAAGACTGTAAGCGAGTTTAACGGTGTTGAGCATAGAATACAGTTTGTTAGAGAATTAAATGGAGTTAAGTTCTACAACGATTCAAAGGGAACTAATCCGGATGCTGCCATCAAAGCTATTGAAGCTATGAAGGGACAGACAGTACTTATAGGTGGTGGTTATGACAAGAAGTCAACCTATGATGAGTGGGTTGAACTCTTCCCGGGAAA
>ONEC01000088.1 GCA_900316715.1 uncultured Eubacteriales bacterium | reverse complement strand
AGGGGACGGAGACTATACAGTAGTACTTCTTGGAGCAGATGATGATCCATGTTCAACACTGTATCTGAGACCGCTGGCTGATAAGCTGACGGACACCTATCGTGTTGTGATCATCGATTATCCGGGCAAGGGATACAGTGGAGAATCAGATGCAGAGAGAACCACAGAATACTTCGCAGATATGATCCATGAAACGCTGGAAGGCCTTGATGTTACTGATAATATTATTATAGTTCCGATTCAGCTGTCAGCTATTTATGCATATAGATATATAGAGAAATATCCGGAAGGGCTGGCCGGATTCGTGGGTGTGGATGCGGTTGTACCGGCAATAGCACCGCGATTTATGGATGGTAATTACAGTTCGGTTGATGAGTACAGATGGTTTATGAAGAGGATGAAGAGATATGATCTCATCCAGCAGAAACTGCTTATCACAACAGGATATATAAGCTTCCAGCTTCCGGTGTATGACTATATGTTCTATGGAAGTGGGATGAAGGAGTATTATCCTGTTATGGAGGAAATGCATATCAGACGTTACAGTCAGCCAGGCCATCTGGATGAGATAGGAAATGTATACGATAACTGTATGGCTGTGGAAGGGTATAAATTCCCGGCAGACTTTCATGCAGCATTCCTACTGGATAACCTTATAAGAGAAAATGAATACTACGGACTTAACTGGGAGAATGAGTATAACAAGATCATATCCAATCCGGATATGCAGTCTATAACTATAGTGGATGGTAATCCATATGTTATATATTATAATCCCGCAGTTATAGCTAAACTGATAGATGAGTTTACAGGTCAGGAATAAAAATTAAAAAATGTATCTTGACAAAAATATTCCATGCTGATATTATCACAGCATATTAAGCGAGAAGCTTGATCCACGTTTGTTAGGGAAGATTCGTCCCTAACAAACGTTTTTTTTTACCCGCGCCGCGGCGGCAAAAAAATTCTTATAAATCTCAAAGGAGGATAATGTAATGGTCAAGATCAGCAGATTCAGTTTTGATAACCCAAGGTATCAGAATCTTTTATCAAGAAGAAGCAGCATACCTGAAACAGTGGAAATCACTGTAAAAGATGTACTTAAGAACGTCAAAGAAAAAGGCGATGAGGCCTTACATTCTTACATGAAGAAGTTCGATGGAGTTGATATTAACGAAATCGGACTGATGGTTACAGAAGAGGAATTTGAAGCTGCAAAGGCGAAGGTATCAGAGGAGTTTAAGGAAGCTATAAAGCGTGCCTGTGACAACCTGTTCAGATTCCACAGAAGACAGCTCCCAACGGGCTTTACAGAGGAGTATGAGAATGGCACAGTTCTGGAACGTAAGTATACACCGCTTAACAGCGTAGCAGTAACAGTTCCGGGAGATATGGCACCACTTATCTCAACTCTTTGTATGAACCTTGTTCCTGCAGTGGTTGCAGGAGTTCCAAACATTTATATTCTTACAAAGCCCAGACGTGATGGAAGCATAGATGAGAGACTTCTCTATGTAGCTGATTATCTTGGTGTTAAGAATTATTATAAGATTTCAGGTTCCCAGGGACTTGCAGCAGTAGCATATGGAACAGAAACCGTAAAGAAGGTAGATGCTATAACAGGTCCCGGAAACAATTATACTCAGATGGCTAAGAAGCTTCTCTTCGGTGAGGTTAAGATTGATTCAATAGCAGGTCCGTCAGAGATTGTAGTTATAGCAGATGAGACGGCGAATCCTACATTCATAGCTGCAGACATGATGTCTCAGGCAGAACACGGAACAGGCTTCTAAGCAAGTACAGCCTTTTGTCTGTCAGAAAAGCAGGCAGAAGAGATTAGAGCAGAGATCAACCGTCTCTGTAAGGAAAATAATCTGGTTGATGCAACTAAGAAGACCTTTGATAATTATGGAGATATCTTTATAGTTGATTCCATAGATGAAGCAGTAAAGGCTGCAAATGAAATTGCGCCGGAACACGTTGAGCTTCTTGTGGAGAATTATGAAGACGAGCTTCAGAAGCTTACTAATGCCGGCGCGGTATTCATTGGAGAATACAGCACTGAACCGGTAGGTGACTACTTCTGTGGAACAAACCACATTCTGCCAACCTGTGGTACAGCCAGATTCTCTTCAGGAATGTCAGTTAATGAGTTCATGCGAGGCTACAGCGTGATAAAGTATCCTGAGAATGCACTTAAGGAAAATGCAGACTATATCACTCTTCTTGCAGAGGCAGAAGGTATGAGAGCACACGCCCTCGCAGTGAAAGTTAGAAATAACTAGTCGTCATAAAGTGTTTGAAAATTATTGATGTATTTTTCGGTTTCTTCAATGGAGGATCCGTCGATTGCATTTATCAGGATGTCATCATAGAAGCATGCGGCATCACTGTGATCATAAGCAGTCATCTGAAACCTCCATACAGGGATCATGGTTATATGCTCGGGATGTTCCTTATCTTCAACCGGTAAATAATCAATGAGCATATTATCAACATGGACCTCTTTTGTATAATTATTCAGATAAGACTGGTCTTCAAAACCATTTTTGAAAGGCTCCTTAAGCTCATCCAGTTCCAGAAGATCGATGTTTTCTGTGACACCTTTTATCTGTCCTGTAAGCTTAAGGTCCACACCGTATATTCCACGGCTTGTGATCTTTATTATTCCGGAATTCTCATATCTCAGTTTCTTATACAGTCTGTCATCAGATGTATCATCAACCTGAAACTGAGATCTGAGGAATACGGCATAACCGTCGGTGGTAATATTCGCACCTTTGTCATATTCCACAAGTGATCTGGCTTTATAAAAATAATTTGAAGGATGTATTTCATCATGAGTTTCAGTGTATTCCTTAAGCTGATCAGGCTGATCACGAAGTATATCTATTCCTCTGAAATCAAACTTACAATGATGCAGAGTGCTTATAAAGTCAGAGTCTGAGAAGGATAGGGCAGTCAGGTCATTATGCTCGACAGTAGTAAAAGCGGCATAAAAGTAATAATCATCAAACTCAGAGAGATATGGGTCAAAATCAAGTGTTAACCGGTTTTCTTCTTCGGATAGACCGACACGTTCTGACAGAAATTCACTTGCTGTATCAAACAGCTCATCCTTATCCATGGTACATTTATTCTCTAAAGGTTCCATGTAAGGGGCCTCGGCCTGCTCCAGCATAAGGGTTGTATAATTACAGCCCGGAAAGTATTCATCGATATCAAGTGGTTCAAAGTATATATAGGATACGGCTTCATTCTCATCATGTGCAAGGATGAGCCCGTAAGGTGTTCCGTTATATGTTCCTTCGTAAAGATGGATACTGTAGTCATCATTGTCAACCCAGCCAAACGTCATATCTGTGTCAGGTTTTATGATTGAACCATCAGTAGGATTCTGTTCAAGGATGTTGACAAGGTCTCTGTATTTATGCATCAGAGATATATATTTTGTTTCACTTGCATAATCGAAACTGACAACCTTTCTCGCGTCTCCGTCAAAGAATCCATCGGCATAAGACTTATCATCATACCACCAGTCACGGCTTCGGGAGAGATCATATATATTCAGGTAATTCACATTTTCAGGAAGAGGTTTGGAAATATCAGCAATAACCTCAGTTGAATCTGTGAAAAAATCAGTCTGGAAATTAATCGGGTCTCCGTATATTTCATGCAAGCTTCGGGCGGTTGTTTTTCTTTCGGTTTCTTCGATTTTTTCTACGGGAGATACTTCCGTAGTCTGTGATTCTTCCGGAATAGTACCGTAATCGCTAATGTTTTCCGGATCCGTTGTGTCACAGCCATAGAGAGACACACATAGTGATCCGATAAGAAGGAAAGATATTAATCTATGTGATTTTCTATGTTTTCTCATATTTATTCACCGGCTCCTTCTATTCCTTGCAGCGCTTCATCATATAGGGACTGATATCCCGGAAGCAGTTCTTCTTCCTCTTCGAGGATAGAGCCATCCATTGCATTTATCAAAATGTCACTACTATATATGATAGAACCATCCTGGTAGATGGAAGATACTACAAATCTCCAGATTGGTACCATGATTATATGGTTAGGATCATTAGCATCCTCCATCTTTGTATAATCGATCAGCATATCAGTTATAGTGGCACCGCTCATGTGTTCAATTCTAGAAGGATAATTGTCTAAGTAACTGACTAAGGATTCTTTAAGATTATCAATATCGAGAAGATCCACGCGCTCTGTGACATTTTCTATCTGTCCTGTAAGCATAAGATCTACACCGTAGATACCTTTGCTTGTGATCTTTATGATTCCTGTATTCTCGTATTTCTTTGTAACAAATATGTTGTCATCATTTGGCTCATCGACGGTGAACTGTGATTTGAGGTATACAGCATAACCATCAGTAGTAATATTTGTTCCAAGATCGGTGTCTGAATAACTTGTGACTTTTCCAAACCCATCTGAAATATATTTGATATCATGAGTCTGCAGAAATTCTGCAAACTGATCAGGCTGATCTCTAAGTATTTCGATACCTCTATATGCTGTATTGTAGTAGTGCATAGTACTTACATAATCAGAATCTGAGAATGAAAGAGCGGTTATTGTATCGTGATATTTTACCAGATATCCTTTTAAGTAGTAATAATTATCAAATATATTTGCATAAGGTTCATAGTCCAGAGTCAGCTGATTTTCAACGTCAGAAAGACCTACGCGCTCAGACAGAAAATCTTTTGCTGTACTAAACAGTGCATCTTCATCGAGAGGACATTTATTCTCTATAGGCTCAGTGTATGGAGTCTGAGCTTCTTCCAGCATAAGAGTTGAATAGTTGCCGTCCGGAAAGTATTCGTCTATATCAAGCGGATTAAAGGATATGTATGACATGCCATCATTTACATTATGTGCCAGAATGAGACCATACGCGGTTCCGTTATAGGAACCTTCATATAGATGGATACTGTAGTTCTCATTATCAACCCAGGCAAACTGCATATCTGTATCAGGTTTTATAAGAAAAACATCATGAGGATTATTCTCCATAATATTTACAATATCCCTATACTTATGCATAAGTGATATGTATTTTGTTTCACTTTCGATATCAAAGCTTACAACCTTCTTTGCTTCACCATCAAAGAAACCATCTGCATAAGATTCTTCATCAGCCCACCAGTCGCGGCTATTTTTTAAATCATATACATTCAGATGGTCAACACCTTCAGGGAGAGGCTTTGAGATATTTGCCTTTATGTCAGTACCACTGGATTTAAGATCCAGCTGAAAATTGATAGGATCACCATAAATCTCCTGAAGGGACATACTGGTTGTGTTGCGTGAGACTTCACTCAGATTCTCAACAGGAAGGCTCACAACACTTTCTGTTGCTTCAGGAAGAGTTCCATAGTCAGTAATATCTTCCGTTTCCTTATTACCACATCCTGTAAGAGATGTGCTGATTGTTCCGATTAGTAAAAGTGATATAAGTTTATTTTTAAATCCGTGCTTAATCATACTTTTATCCCCCTTCTGAAAACAGCATGAATTATTTACTGTCCTCACTTTACTATGGGCATGTATCAATGGTGTATCAGTATTGATACATTTTTGATACATCTAAATACGATTATTATAAATGAAAATACGGTCTTTGCGTATAAAGTTTTACTGTGGTACTATTCTTATAGAGAATCAGGGGGGCGACGAATATGATCAAGATTCTTATAGTTGAAGATGAAAAGCCGATATCCGATATGATGGTCATGAGCCTGAAACTCATGGGCTATGAGTGTACAGCATTATATAATGGAATGGATGCTGCGAATCTTCTGGAAGAAGATCAGAATTTTGATCTTATACTTCTGGATATCATGCTGCCGGAGATAAATGGCTATGAGCTTATGGAATATATTCGTCCTATGGGAATCCCGGTAATCTTTATAACCGCAAAGGCGTCTTTAGATGATCGTATCAAAGGCCTTACATCAGGCGCAGAGGACTATATCATTAAGCCATTTGATATGGTGGAATTGAGGGCACGTATAAATATAGTTCTCAGACGTTTCAATAAGTCCGATACACTTCTTGCTTATAAAAACATATCCATTGATGTTGATAATAGAGTAGTCACACGTGGTGATGAGGAAGTCAAGCTTTCGCCAAGAGAGTTTGACCTTTTTGTGCTGTTTGTTCGAAATGTAAATATAACTCTTTTTAAGGACAGAATATATGAAACCATATGGGAGGGCGAGTGGCAGCCTGAATCAAGAATAATCGACTTAAATGTCCAGAGACTTCGTAAAAAGCTGGGACTTAAGGATGAGTTAATAACCGTATATAACGCAGGCTACAGACTCGTGGATAAGTAAGCAGAAATGTTGATAAGTGACATTGATCTGCCGAAATACCAAACCCGGAGCACAATATGAAATTCAGATACAAGGTACTTCTAATAAACATAATATTCATATCGCTGACCCTTTCTGTATCGGGTTTTATTATGCTGTTCAGACAGAACCGTATGATGATGGATGCGGAGGTTAAGAACGCAGTTACCGAGAATAATCTTGCGCAGACTGTTATGGAATATTCCATGCTGGATGTGATCAATACAGCTGCTGAGGATATAATAGATGAAATTCCCGGAATAGCAGACAGAGTATCAGTGGGGCTTTTGACGGATAAATCTGATCTCTATATATCTTTCAATTCAGAACTTATATATTCTACTGAAGAGGGAGATAATGTGACTGTTCCGATTCCGGATACAGATGTAATGGGCAAAAGATATATCATTGATGAACGTAATGGAAAGTCCTATGTTTACGTTTCAGCAACAAGCAAACCTGATCAGAGAACACTGAGTATTATCACAAGAAGAGACATTACGGATACGGTAAAGCTGATGAAAAATATGCAGGACCGTTTTCGTATTTTTCTTATTGTCATGCTGCTTCTCTCAGGTCTTATCGTATACTTTATCACAAAACTTCTTACAAGACCCCTTGAAAAACTTAATACAGTTACAGACAGATTTGCAGAGGGTGAGTTTGGCACCCGAAGTGATGTTGCTTCAAGAGATGAAGTAGGACTTCTCTCTGAGAAATTTAATCACATGGCTGATTCCGTAGAAGAGCATATTGATGAACTGGGAGATATGATCCACAGAAGAGACCAGTTTGTTGCAGACTTTACCCACGAGATTAAAACACCTATGACAACCATAATAGGCTATGCAGATATTATCAGGTCTGTAGATCTACCAAGAGAGGAACAGGTTAAAGCTGCCAGCTATATATATTCAGAGGGACGAAGACTGGAGCAGATGGCTTCCCATCTTTTTGATCTTATATATCTTAAGGATGGCAGTATACCTAAGCTGCCTGTAAATAGTGTTGCTCTTGGAGAAGCGGTTATACAGACTGTAAAGCCGGCCATAGATAAGGCAGAGCTGAAGCTCGAATATGAGTTTGATGATTTCACGATTACAGGTGACAGTGCACTTCTTACCACTGCATTTGTAAATCTTCTGGATAATGCAAGGAAAGCTTCTTCCAAGGGAAGTGTTATATCCTTTACAGGAAAGAAGGATGGAGAGTCATACCGTTTTGTTGTAGAGGATCATGGTATCGGAATATCCGAAGAGGATATCGGAAAGATATGCGATGAGTTCTATATGGTAGATAAATCCCGTTCCCGTAAGGAAGGCGGTGCAGGACTTGGTATGTCGCTTGTAAGTGCTATCATGCGTGAACATGGCTTTAAGCTTGAGATAGAAAGTGAACTTGGTAAAGGTACGAGGATGATAATAATTATATGAAAAGAGGAACTCTTAAAAATATAATATTTGTCGCAGCAGCCTTAATTATTGCAGTTGTATCTATTATTCTGCCCGGAATAATCCTTGATTACCTGAATAAAAAGGAAGTTGCTGATCTTCGCGATGTTCCTGCTGAATATTATGCGGGAGCTTCGGAAGCTGTTATTGTTAATTCGTCAAGACAGCTTTCAGATTATGAGAATCTGCAGCTTGTTACCGGAATCTGGGAAAGTGAGATTACAACCGTCGATCCGTCTTCATGCAGGCTTACGGAGGTTGAAGCAAAGGATCTCGCAGCGCAGAGGATGAGCAGTATGTATACTAAGGGACTGTATCCGTCTGATCTTGCTGCTGATGTAAATCAGTGGTATGTCTGGGATGCGGCAGCATATAGGGCAATAGACACAACATTTAAGACTTATGCTGCAAACTTCTGGAGAATATCTTTCTATAAGTATGATCATACAGAAAAGCATACAGTCATTATGACCGAAACAGGTTCAGTTCTGTATGCCCATGCAGAAATGACAGAAGAGGGTAAGCTGGATGATTTCACACCTGTTTCAGCCAGGGCAGGATACTTTCTGTTGATCGATACGAAATCTCTGGATTACCTTGCTAATGTAGTGAATAATCAGTCACAATTTACGCTTACTGAAGGCGGGAAGAGAATCCTTGGCGACGAGATGACTGAAGCAGACTTACAGGATTTTGACAGAGAACAGGTATCCCACTATACACCTGTTTCTGAGGACTTCGTACCGGACGATGGCATACTGATATATGATAATGAGCACAATGTAAATTTTAAGGTTTATATGCAAAAAGACAGTAAGAATTATACTGTAATTATTCAACCATAAAAATTCAGACGATTGTATAAAAAAATAATTTTTTTCTGACAAAAAATGATTGACATATGTCGCAGTGGTAATTATACTTTGCAAATATAGTTTCCTGGTTTAGGGGCAAATCTAAGTGAAGGAGAAACCTAATTAATGCTTAAGTCTATTATCAGATCCGAATATACAAATTACGTGGCACCGCATATTACTTATAAGCGTGGTCTTAGTTTTGTGTATCCGAATATTGGTAAAGATAAGCAGTAGGGTTTAGTCTGATATTATTTAATTTTATTATGTATGTACGTGAACCACTTATCTTTATAGATAAGTGGTTTTCTTGTTTTAAAAACGGAGTTTATCATTATGAAGAATAATTTAAAGAAAATGGCAGGCTACTATAAGCCATATATGGGGACGTTTGTTCTCGATATGTTCTTTGCGTTTCTTGCATCGCTTATAAGCCTGGTGATCCCACTGGTGGTCCGATATATCACAACTAATGTGACGGACATGGATACCAGTTTTGCGGTAAAGCAGATTACTATAATCTGTGGAATACTTGTAATACTCGTGCTGATCCAGTTCGCAGCCAACTATTTCATAACTAACATAGGACACGTTATGGGTGCCAAGATGGAATATGACATGAGAGCTGAAATCTTTGATCATTATCAGAAGCTTTCGTTTTCCTTTTACGATGATCAGAAGGTCGGCCAGCTGATGAGCCGCATCACAAGCGACCTGTTTGAAATCACTGAGCTTCTGCATCACGGCCCGGAGAACCTTGCCATATCATCCATAAAGATAATCGGTGCATTTATCATTCTGTCAAGCATCAGCGGTTATCTTACACTGGCGGCATTCATCCTTCTTCCATTCATGTTTGCCTATGCTTACTTCATGAATAAGAGAATGAGAAAAGCCTTCAGAGAAAACCGTGTTCAGATTGCTGAAGTTAATTCCAGGATAGAGGATAATCTCTCGGGCATAAGAGTTGTTAAGTCTTTTGCCAACGAGGATATTGA
>ONEC01000072.1 GCA_900316715.1 uncultured Eubacteriales bacterium | reverse complement strand
CAGGCTCTTAATCACCCTAACTGGTCCATGGGACCTAAAATAACCATCGACAGTGCGACAATGGTCAATAAGGGACTGGAGATAATAGAGGCACACTGGCTGTTCGATGTATCTGCAGATATGATCGAGGTTGTTGTGCAGCCTGAAAGCATTATTCACTCAGCTGTAGAGTATGAGGATGGTGCGGTTATGGCACAGCTGGGAGTTCCGGATATGAAGCTCCCTATCCAGTATGCGCTCACCTATCCCGAGAGACGTCCTATGCAGGGAGATAAGCTGGACTTTACAAAGATGAGTGGAATTAATATATCTGTTCCGGACAGGAATACATTTAAGGGACTGGACTTTGCTTATAAGGCTAGTGATATCGGTGGTAGTATGCCGACTGTTCTTAATGCGGCAAATGAATTTGCTGTTTCCAGATTCCTGAAGGGACAGTGCAGGTTCTTAGATATCTATGACATTATCGAATATGCCATGGATAAGCATGAAGGAAACGTTATCGCACAGCCGTCATTGGAGGATATTCTCGATACAGAGAAATGGACGGACGAGATTCTGTTTTCTAAATATGGTGAATGAGGATAAATTATGATTAGTGGTCTGTTAAAAGTATTAGTGATTATTCTCATGTTCGGAATCATAGTATTTGTACATGAGTTTGGTCATTTCTTGTTCGCGAAGCTGAATAAGATAAAGGTAAATGAGTTTGCAATCGGTATGGGACCGGCAATTGCCAAATGGAAGAAGAAGGAGACTCAGTATTCTCTCAGATGTCTTCCAATCGGTGGATACTGTCTCATGGAGGGAGAAGCAGAAGATTCGAAGGATGAAAATGCATTTAATAAGAAGTCAATTCCTGCAAGACTTGCAGTATGCTTCGCAGGTCCTTTCTTTAACTTTATTCTGGCGTTTCTTCTTTCGATAATCATATGTCATTTTTATATGGTTGACCCACCGGTTCTTACAGAAGTACTTCCGGGAAGTGCAGCTGAAGAGGCCGGACTGCAGGAAGGAGATACCATAGTTAAACTGAACGGAAGCAGGATATATACCTTCCGTGAGATAAGCGTATTCAGAATGGTCACTGATCCGGCAAAGCCTATCAAGGTTACATATGAGCGTGATGGACAGCGTTATGATACAACAGTTACTCTGAAGTTTGATGAGGAGTCCCAGTCCTATATGTTTGGTATTACAAGTTTAGGACGTCCGGCTAAGAACTTTCTTGAAGAACTGAAGTATTCTCTTATAGAGGTAAGATACCAGGTAAAGACAACATTTATGTCTCTCAAGATGCTTTTTACCGGCAAGGCTTCAGCTAATGATCTTATGGGACCTGTTGGAATAGGTCATGTAATGAGTGATGTTATAGATGAGGCTGCAGAACAGTCTACACCGGAAACAAGAGTACTTAATGTATTTCTTAACATCATAAACTTTATGGTGCTTATAAGTGCAAATCTGGGTGTTATGAATCTGCTTCCTATTCCGGCACTGGACGGTGGACGAATTCTCTTTATACTGGCAGAGGCAGTTATTGGAAAGCCTATACCAAGAGATAAAGAAGCTATAGTTAATGGAATCGGTTTCGTACTTCTTATGCTCCTTATGGTATTTGTATTCTTTAACGATATAACAAACCTTTTTGCAGGAGCAAAATAATCTTTTATCGGAGATGTATGTATGAAGAATTTTAGAGATAATACAAGGGTTATAGATATCGGTGGTGTGAAGATCGGCGGCGGTAATCCTATTGCTATTCAGTCCATGACCAACACACCTACTGCAGATGTGGATGCTACGGTTGAGCAGATCCTTCGACTTGAAGAAGCAGGCTGTGACATTGTCAGATGTACTGCTAATACTGAAGAAGCGGCATCGGCTATCGGTGCCATAAAAAACAGAGTGCATATACCTGTTGTGGCAGACATACATTTCCAGTATAAACTGGCTATCAAGGCCATTGAAAGCGGTGCGGATAAGATAAGGATCAATCCCGGAAATATAGGAACACCTGAGAATCTTGCAGAGGTAGTACGTGCTGCAAAGCTTCGTAATGTACCGATAAGAGTAGGTGTTAATTCAGGTTCTCTTGAAAGGGAGTTTCTCCAGAAGTATGGTGGAGTAACAGCAGAGGGAATCGTTGAAAGCGCTATAGATAAGGTTCGTATGATCGAGGCATTGGACTATGAGAATATAGTTATCAGTATTAAATCCTCGAATGTACTTATGAGTGTTAAGACTCATGAGATGATAAGTGAGATTACAGACTATCCGCTTCATGTAGGAATAACAGAATCAGGAACAGTATGGAGTGGAAATATCAAGTCATCAGTAGGACTTGGAATCATTCTTAACGAAGGAATAGGAGATACTATCAGAGTATCCCTTACAGGAGATCCGGTTGAAGAGATTAAGACAGCTAAGCTTATTCTTAAGACTCTGAAGCTTCGTGACGGCGGAATAGAGCTTGTATCATGCCCTACATGCGGAAGAACGAAGATCAACCTTATAGAGCTGGCAGGACGCGTTGAGAAGCTTATAGCAGAGTATCCGAAGCTTTCTATAAAGGTTGCGGTTATGGGCTGCGCTGTTAACGGTCCCGGTGAAGCAAGAGAGGCAGACCTGGGCGTTGCAGGAGGTGAAGGAGAAGGACTTATATTCCGTAAGGGAGAGATACTTCGAAAAGTTCCACAGGAGAATCTTCTTGATGAACTGAAGAAGGAACTGGATGCCTGGGAAGACTAGGAACGGGGAGAAACTGCCTCCCGAACAGAAAGTAATTTAGAAAGGGAAATACCTTGAGCAGGAAGAATTTTCTGGAAGTTTTTAAAGATATAAAACTGAATAAAGATACGGAAAATTACTTTTCGGATGTTATGGTTACGGGCGTTGAGTATTGGAAGAATGCCCGTAATCTTTGCATATATATAGAATCAGGTCATATCATCCCGAAGGAGAATATACATGATGCAGAGAACTGTGTAAGAAGACTCTGCTTTGATAAGGACGAGAGAAATACCGTAGAAATCAATGAAAGATATCTTCTGTCCAATCAGTATAATCCTGAAAACCTGATGGAAATTTACTGGGACAGTATCATAGCTGATCTTAGAGAGACAAGCGAACTAAACGCTCAGCTTATAAAGAATGCGGATTACACTATTGATGGAAATACCATCAGCTTTTCTGTAAAAGCCGGTACTCTTGCAAGTGAAAGAGTTATCGATATCAGACGTTTCATAGAGGACATTTTTACCAGACGTTTTGGTATGACTGTTATAGTAAATATACAGCTTATCAAACAGTCTGCTGTTGAGGGGAGTGAAGCACTCACCGGAGCAAGAAAAGCAGTTGAAGTTGTATCCATGAATGAGAATGGTGAAGCTGAAGTTGTAGATGAGCAGTGGGAAAACTACGAAGAGTATTATCGTCAGAACTATGAAGAGATTAATGAGGATCAGAAGAGTAATCAGGAATCTCAGATGATCGAAAGCTTTGATGCAGAGAATAATGCAGTATCCATAGATGTGGCTGCGATAGCATCAAATAAGCCATCGACTGAAAAGGATGATAAGAAGAATAAGAAGGACTATAAGGCTAACTTTGAGAAGTACAGAAGAAACAACATGGATGATCCGGAATGTTTCTATGGAAAGAATGTAGAAGGTGATGTTTCAACTATCGGTTCACTAGGTGATAACTTTGCCGGTGAGGTAGTTGTAAGAGGTCTTATCTTTGATGTTGAAGAGAAGGAGATCAGAAATGGTGAGAAGGTTGTTATTACAGCCTGCCTCACTGACTTTACTGATTCCATAAAGTTTAAAGTGTTTGTAAATGCAGATGATAAGGCTGATATAGTTCAGGAAATCTGCGTTGGTAATTTTGTAAAGGTTAAGGGACAGTTTGGATTTGATTCCTGGTCCAAGGAAGTTATGATCCAGTCTGTAAATGGTATTAAGGCTATACCTGATTTCAGAGTTGCCAGAACGGATGATGCACAGGAGAAGAGAGTAGAACTCCATCTTCATACAAGCTACAGTGATCTTGACGCCATAACTGATGTAGGTGCTGCACTTAAGCGTGCTGTGTCCTGGGGACATAAAGCTATGGCCATAACTGACCACGGTGTTGCACAGGCCTTCCCGGTTGCTAATCACGTAAAGGGAATACCGGATGATTTTACAATCATTTACGGTATGGAAGGCTATTTTGTAGATGACAGAAAAGGTCTTGTGGATAACGGACATGGACAGAGTCTGGACAGTGAATATGTTGTATTCGATATAGAGACGACAGGTCTTAGTTTTAAGTTCTGTAAGATCATTGAGATAGGTGCGGTAAGAGTAGATGCCACAGGAAAAGAAATCGGAAGATTCTCTGAGTTTATCAACCCTGAGGTTCCGATTCCATATCACATTGAGAAGCTTACCTCCATTAACGATGAGATGGTACAGAATGCAGATACGATTGATAAGGTACTCCCTAGATTCTTAGAGTTCTGTAAGGGAGCTATTCTTGTTGCACATAATGCAACCTTTGATACAACCTTTATAAAGACATTTTCAAAGAGATTAAATCTTGAATATAACTTCACTGCGCTTGATACCATGACACTTGGTCACGTCTTCCTTCCTGAGCTTGGAAGGTATACACTGGACCGACTCTGCAGTTATTTCAAGTTTAAGAACCAGCATCACCATAGAGCCTGTGATGATGCTGATGTTACTGCGAAAATCTTTAATGAGCTTCTGAAGATTGTAAAGGAAGCAGGAGCTGAGAATGTTGATGACCTGAACCGCCTGGGACGTGTTTCAGAGGATTCTATCAGAAAGGCCAAGTCTTATCACGGAATTATCCTTGTAAAGAATGAGACGGGAAGAGTTAATCTTTACAGGCTTATAAGTGATTCGCATATCAAGTACTTCAACAGACGTCCGCGTATACCGATGTCTGAAATTGAGAAGTACAGAGAAGGACTTATCATAGGTTCTGCATGTTCATCAGGACAGTTATACAGTGCTATCCTTGATGGAGAGTCTGATGAAGAGATAGGAAGAATAGTAAACTTCTTTGATTATCTTGAGATACAGCCGGTGGGCAACAATCAGTACCTGATAGATAATCCTAAAGAGGACAGAATAAACAGCGTGGAAGATCTGCAGAATATCAATAAGCAGATAGTAGAGCTGGGTAAGAAATATGATAAGCCTGTAGTTGCAACGGGAGATGTGCATTTTCTGGATCCGGAAGATGCCATCTACAGAACTATCGTAAAAGAAGGCTCAACTCCAAAGGGCTCATCTGATAAGAAGAGCGCTGCAGAGCTTGAAGAGATTTCAAAGAGACATAAAGACTTTATCCTGCCTGACGGACAGAAGAGATCACCGGTTCAGGTTGAGATGGAGAAGCAGCCGCCTCTTTACTTTAAGACAACTGATGAGATGCTGAAGGAATTCTCTTATCTGGGAGAAGATACAGCTAAAGAAGTTGTAATAACTAATACGAACAAAATAGCGGATATGGTGGATAAGGTATCGCCGGTGCGTCCGGATAAGTGTCCGCCTGTCATAGAGAATTCAGATAAGATTCTCAGAGAAATCTGTGAAGAAAAAGCACATGAGATATATGGACCTGATATTCCTGACATTGTAAGAGACAGACTGGATAAAGAGCTGGATTCTATCATCGGAAACGGATATTCGGTTATGTACGTTATCGCACAGAAACTGGTTTGGAAGTCCAACGATGACGGATACCTTGTAGGTTCCAGAGGTTCGGTAGGTTCTTCCTTTGCGGCAACCATGGCAGGTATCACAGAGGTTAATCCGCTGCCGCCGCATTATATATGTCCTAAGTGCTTTTATACGGAATTCGATTCTGAAAGAATAAAGAAGTATGCGGATGCAGGTACTTCAGGATGCGATATGCCTGATGCCAACTGCCCGAAGTGCGGAACTCTGATGAAGAAGGAAGGACATGCTATACCTTTCGAGACATTCCTCGGATTCAACGGAGATAAGGAGCCGGATATCGACCTTAACTTCTCTGGTGAATATCAGCCAAATGCACATGCATACATCGAAGAGATATTCGGTAAGGAGCATGCCTTCAGAGCAGGTACTATCGGTACGCTGGCAGAGAAAACCTGTATAGGTTATGCACTTAGATATTGTGAGAACAGAGACCTTCACTTCAGAAGCGAAGAGCTGGTCAGACTGGCTAAGGGCTGCGAGGGCGTAAAGCGTACAACGGGCCAGCATCCGGGTGGAATGATAGTTTCTCCGGATTCAGAAGAAATATATAGTTTTACACCTGTTCAGCATCCGGCGAATGATATGACAACTGAGACTGTGACAACCCACTTCGAGTATCACAGTATCGACCACAACCTGCTGAAGTTTGATATACTCGGACACGACGATCCTACCATGATCAGACGACTTGAAGACCTTACAGATATCAAGGCGACAACAGTGCCTCTTGATGATAAGAAGGTTATGTCACTGTTTCATGGAACGGATGCTCTGGGAATAAAACCGGAGGATATAGGAGGAACGAGACTGGGATGTCTTGGTATCCCTGAGTTCGGTACAGACTTCGCTATGCAGATGGTTATCGATGCAGACCCGGAGAACTTCTCGGACTTAGTTCGAATCGCCGGTCTTGCACACGGTACCGATGTATGGTTGGGAAATGCACAGACTCTCATTCAGGAAGGAAAATGTAAACTTTCATCAGCCATCTGCTGTCGTGATGATATCATGGTATACCTTATAGGTAAGGGACTTGATCCTAAGAAGAGTTTCAATATCATGGAGAAAGTCCGTAAGGGTATGGTAGCAAATGGAAAGGTTGATCCGGAGGTATGGGAAGAGTGGTCGCAGGATATGCTGAATCATGACGTACCTGACTGGTATGTATGGTCCTGTAGTAAGATCAAATACATGTTCCCAAAGGCTCACGCGGTTGCCTATGTTATGATGGCCTGGAGAGTGGCATGGTATAAGCTGTATCATCCACTGGCGTATTACGCTGCATTTTTCAGTATCAGAGCTACTGCGTTCTCGTATGAGATAATGTGTCAGGGCAAGGAACATCTGGAGAATATCCTGGCGGAGTACAGACAGATGGATTCGGGCAAGATGACTGCGAAGGATAAGGACCTTATCCGAGACATGAGACTTGTTCAGGAAATGTATGCCAGAGGTCTGGAATTCATGCCGATTGATATCTATAGGGCTGATGCAACTAAGTTCCAGATAATAGACGGAAAGATCATGCCAAGCCTGGCTTCCATAGACGGTATGGGTGAGAAGGCGGCACAGCAGTTATGCGAGGCTGCAAAGGGCGGACAGTTCTTCTCGAGAGAGGAACTGCGTAACAGAGCTAAGGTTAACAATTCGGTTCTTGAGAAGATGGCCAATATGGGTATACTTGGAGACATGCCGGAGACCAGTCAGCTCAAATTTGATTTTTTATAAATATATGTTACAATAATAGGACGGAGTTACGGTATTATATTGAGAGGAAATGTGGTTATGGACTTTTCAGACAGAACTCATACGCAGGACGTAAATATTGAAAGAGAAACTACTATTGAAGTTTCTGATATTCTTGAGAGGGTATATACTGCTCTTTCAGAGAAGGGCTATAATCCGGTAAATCAGATTGTGGGTTATATCATGAGTGGTGATCCGACATATATAACAAGCCACAGGAATGCCAGAAGCCTTATCATGAAGGCTGAGCGTGATGAGATACTGGAACTTCTCATGCAGAATTATATTGATACACAGCTTAAGTAGGAGGCTCCCGAGTTATGAGAATTATGGGACTTGATTATGGAGACAAGACAGTCGGGGTTGCTATATCAGATGAACTGGGGCTTACAGCACAGCCGTTTGAGACAATCTACAGAGAACGCTGGAACAAACTTAGACAGACCTGCAAGAGACTAGAGGAGATCATAATTGAAAAGAAGGTAGAAAGAATCGTTGTAGGCAAGCCGCTCAACATGAACGGAACGGAAGGAGAGAGGCTTGAAAGAACGAGAGAGTTTATCGGGATGATTGAAAGACGCACCGGTCTCGAAGTTATCGAGCTGGATGAGCGTCTTACTACTATGGAAGCAGATAGAATACTTGATATGACGGGAGTTGCTGAGTCGGGGAGAAAAGAGTACATAGATAAGATGGCAGCGGCGATTATATTACAGACCTACCTCGACAGAGAAAAGAACAGTTAATGTTTGTATATTAAAATTTGAACAGTTTAGATTTGGAGGATTCAATGAATCAAAAAAAGAATACAGTAAAGGTCATTCCATTAGGAGGTCTTGAGCAGATAGGAATGAACTGTACTGCTATGGAATATGATGACAGCATCATAGTTATTGATGGGGGAATGTCTTTCCCTGAAGACGGAATGCTGGGTATAGATCTGGTTATTCCGGATATCACTTATCTTAAGAATAATAAAGATAAGATCAAAGGAATGGTTATTACTCATGGACATGAGGACCATATAGGAGCGATTCCTTTTATAGAGAAGGAACTGCAGATTCCTATATATGCAACAAAGCTTACCATGGGACTCATAGAGTCAAAGCTTACAGAGCATGCAATAATAGATGATGTGGAGCGCCATGTGGTAAGTTATGGTGAGACCATAAAGCTTGGATGCTTTAAGGTTGAATTTATAAGAACCAATCATTCGATTGCAGATTCAGCTGCACTTGGAATATTCACACCGGCCGGTGTGATAGTTCACACAGGAGACTTCAAGGTTGACTTTACTCCTGTATATGGCAGCACCATAGATCTTCAGAGATTTGGAGAACTTGGCAAGAAGGGTGTACTTATGCTGATGGCAGATTCTACCAATGTAGAACGTCCGGGATATACACCTTCAGAGAAGATGGTCGGTAAGACCATAGATCATCTTTTTGATGACAACAGAGACAGCAGAATAATAGTGGCAACATTTGCCTCAAATGTAGACCGCGTTCAGCAGATAATCAATTCAGCATACAAGTATGGCAGAAAGGTTATAGTTGACGGACGAAGCATGGTGAATATAATAAGCATTGCTTCAGAACTGGGCTATATAAGAATTCCGGATAATACACTGATAGATATAGATGAGGCGGGCAACTACCCACCGGAAAAACTTGTGTTTATCACAACCGGAAGCCAGGGTGAGAATATGGCTGTTCTTTCCAGAATAGCTGCATCAACCCATAATAAGATAAGAATCGTTCCGGGGGATGTGGTCATACTTTCTTCCAGTCCTATTCCGGGAAATGAAAAGGCAGTATATAACCTTATCAATGAGCTAGAGCAGAAGGGTGCCAGAGTTATATATCATGACACACATGTTTCAGGGCATGCATGTCAGGAAGAGCTCAAACTTATATATGCGCTTACAAAGCCTAAGTATGCACTTCCTGTTCATGGTGAATTCAGACATCTGAAGAGACATGCAGAGCTGGCTCACGAGATGGGACTTGACAGAAGTAATGTAAAGGTTATATCCTGTGGCGATGTACTGGAAGTGTCTGAAAATACATTTGATGTAACAGGACATGTTCAGGCGAGAGGAGTCTTTGTAGATGGTCTGGGTGTTGGAGATGTTGGAAATATCGTTCTCCGTGACAGACAGCATCTTTCAGAGAATGGCCTCATAGTTGTGACTATTACACTTGATAAGCTGACAGGCGAGATACTTGCTGGACCTGATATAGTATCAAGAGGTTTTGTGTATGTAAGAGAAGCTGAATCACTTATTGAGGAGATCAGAGATATAGTTGATGAAGTAGTATGCTACGAAACAGGCCGGGGAATAACCGACTGGAATAAGTTAAAGAGCAGCATAAGAGAAGCTCTTGGCGAGTTCCTGTGGCAGAAGACAAAGAGAAGTCCGATGATACTTCCGGTTATATCAGAAGTGGAACTATAGGAAAGGGATGACAGGGATGGATGAACTGGACCTGGCACTTCACAGTGTGAATAGTCTAATTAAAGAATCCCGGGAATATAAAACTTATGTTTTTGCCCGCAATGCTCTCATGGCAAAGGAGAAGCTCTATAAGGAACTTATGGAGTTTAAGAGAAGATATACAGACATTGAGAGATACACAGACGGGAATCCTTATGATGAGCTTTACAGGCTTTATCAGGAGAATGACGAATTAATACATAACTCAGCCGTGAGTGAGTATCTTAGAGCGGAGAGTGCATTTTCAAAGCTTATAAGACACGTGACGGATGAAATTTACAGGGGGCTGTTATGGCAGGATTTAAAGTTTCAAGATCAGTAAAAACAGAAAGCAGACTTAAGACAGCATTATACTACTCGGTAGAGCTTTTAGTTGATGTGCTGATATTATACGTATTCATCAAGGCGTTTGCGTTATCATTTAACTTCGCCTATGATGTGTTCCATGATTCTGCCAAGAATCCGGGAGACAGAAGTTACGTAGTAGTTAAGATTGAACCATATTCTTCTGCAAAGAAGATATCTAATCAGCTTTATGATGCAGGCGTTATTGAAAACAAGTACGTTATGATGCTGAGAATAAAGATAGGTGAATATGGAGACAAGATAAAAGCCGGAAAGTACGGCGTGTCTGCTTCCATGACATATGAGGAGATATTAGGTGTGCTTACAGGAAGTGCGACGGCCTCGGAGGAGGAAGACACCGGCGGAGAGAATACTGCTACGGTGACGGATGCGATAGATCCAAACGAGATACATGATAACTCTGATCAGGGTGCCGGTGAAGGTGCTGCCGAAGGTGGAGATCCAAGTGAAGAAGGAGACGTCGGCGGCGGTGAAGAAGGCGGCGACGCAGGAGAAGGCGGAGAATAAATTGGATTACGAAAGAATCAGAACATTTGTAAAGAGCTATATAAAAGAAGACAGCGAGAAGCTGGAAGAGATATATAGCTCTGCGGTAGAAAGAGAGGTTCCTGTAATCCGGGAAGATACTCGTGATTATCTGAGACTTCTGCTTAACCAGGTAAAGCCTGTAAAGGTTCTGGAGATAGGAACGGCGGTCGGTTATTCGGCGCTCTTTATGGCAGAGGTTCTGGACAACATAGGTGAGTATCATATAGATACTATTGAACTTGATGATGTGAGGGCTGAAGAAGCACAGGGGCATATAACAGAATTTGGTAAAGAGGATAAGATACATCTCTATAGAGGAGATGCGGCAGAAGTGCTGAAAACTCTTACCGAAAAATATGACTTTATATTTATAGATGCTGCCAAAGCCCAATATATGAATTATCTGCAGGCGGTTATGAAACTGGTTCATGCAGATTCTGTAATAGTAACAGATAATGTTCTTGAATCAGGACTTGTTCTTGAATCACATTTCTTAGTTGAAAAGAGAGACCGAACGATTCATGATAAACTGAGAGAATATCTGTATACGCTTAAGAATGATGAAAGGCTTGAGACAGCAATACTATCAATTGGTGATGGTGTTGCTGTTTCTGTGGTTAAGAAGATATGATGAATGATAGAAAACCGGAACTGCTTATGCCGGCAGGCGGTATGGAGACTCTGAAGGTTGCTGTGAACTATGGAGCGGATGCTGTATATATGGGCGGCAGCAGCTTCGGACTCAGAGCTAAAGCAGACAACTTTAC
>ONEC01000087.1 GCA_900316715.1 uncultured Eubacteriales bacterium | reverse complement strand
GAAACAAGGGGCCTCAGGTGTTCCGGATATCCCGGTTCAAGAAAAGAATCCGCGCGGATTATCCTTGCTCCAAGGCTTCTGAAGAAATCCTTATATTCATCAATAGTAAAATATCCAAACTGTTCCTGCACCTCATGGCTGTAGGATTCCTGTCCCCATGTATAGGTATAGAGGAATTCACGTATAAAGTTCGTACACGCACTGACGCGGAGAGCCTTCTCATCTATAGTAATTCTCTTATCCTCAATATCAGGAAGTCCCTGAAAATCCTTAACATAGTTCTTAAAAAATTCCAGACCTGATCTATCCTTAAAAGTCACCTGAAGCGTATCCTTCCCAGGTACTATCGGTGTCTTAACGCCATCCCTTATAACGATCCTTCCATTTGGTCTGAGGGAATCATAGGCATACTTAAGCGCCTGCTTAACCACCTCTATATTAAATCTCCCCTCCGGAGTCTCCGTATAGGAATATATCTCATGAATTATCGAAGAGAATATGACTGTATCCAGTTTTCCCTTCTTACCATCCAGAAGAAATGGAGCCTCTGCGAAGTTATGTCTTTCCACCGTCCAGTTATGGTTTTCAGAAGTTCTCTTCTTATTCAGTACGTCTATTACATTTTCAGAAATATCCGTACCGATAATCCTCTTATCCGGATAGGTCTTCTCCAGAAGATCCAGCAGCACTCCGCCGCCGCTTCCCACATCCACAACAGTCTTTCCCACAACATAATCTATTATGGTATTCTTTGTGGACTCTTCAGAGCTGTTCATGGTTTCCAGATACTTGTCTTCATTATTCAGTCTGTCGAACTCATCTCTTCTGAATCCGAACATATCATAGAGTACTGTAATGCTCTTCTCAAATGTAAGGAGCCCGCTTCTCTCTGCTTCCACGCAGAACTCAATAAGCTTCTCACAGACCGGAGAAAACTTAAAGTTAACAAGAGCCGCTCCGCCGGAATAATCAACCGAAAGGGTGACATTTTCCATTCCATCCTTATTCGTATCCAGTTCAGGTATATCCTTTATGTCACGAAGATATTTCTCAATGATTCTCTTCTTATAAACATTGATATGCTTCTTACCTTCATAGTCATAGTAGAGGCTGTCCGAAAGGGGCTTGAAGGATATATAGACCGGACTGCTGCTTCCCAATTTTTTATCCAGAACCTTAAGGATTGTTGTAACCTGTTCTGCAAAGAAATCTGACAGGGCCGCTTCAAAATACCAGAGTTCAAAACGAGGGAAGTATCTTTCGCTGAATATCTGAGTCAGTTCTTCCGGAATCTCACTGAGTCCCGGCAGAAGTCTTCTCACTCTTTCAGCACTTTCAAGTTCCGTGTAATCACCTTCTAAGATTCTGTCTATAAGCTCTTT
This sequence comes from uncultured Eubacteriales bacterium, assembly GCA_900316715.1. Taxonomy (GTDB): domain Bacteria; phylum Bacillota; class Clostridia; order Lachnospirales; family Lachnospiraceae; genus Eubacterium_Q. The sequence continues at coordinate 8,477 of ONEC01000087.1, read as the reverse complement.
AGCAGAGGAGCCGACTCTATCCCAGAGAGTTTCTGATACGCCGGCGATGATACACTCATTCAGAACATAGAGAATTCTTCTGAGTGATTCTACATCCAGAGCGTCCCCGGCCTGTGCCGTCTCGCATCCATCTTCCGCCCTGCTGTAAAGTTCCGTCAGCGGTGCATTTCCTGCTGCAGGAACTTCGCCTCGGAGACACTGGCCTATCATTCCATGAGTCTTTATAAGGGTATAGATAACCTCTGATGCGTCCTCTACATTATCACGATAGATCTCTGCGGATGCGATATTATGAATGTCGAGGGGATAACCCGCACTCTTCCAGTCAGCGCGATCCTTCGCTGTTCCGCCCTTAGCTACCTCTGACCACTGAAGCACGGTCTTCACTATCTCATATTCTTTTTCTGTCAGCCCTGCACGGCCGCCGGCTCCCGTATCCGGAGTCTCTCCAAGAATATCCAGTGTCCTTAAAACGAACTCAAGCGTCTCGCGGCCGGTTATATCCTTAACCGTCGCGACACGCTCAATATTCACTGCTATATTCTCGGTATAATATAAAAATTGATACCATTTTTCCATAGCGTTTATCCTGTTTTACTTAACAACGTGATTCATCTTTGCTCTTGTAAGACGATACTCAACTGATCTTCTAAGGTAATCAAGGAATTCCTCGTTACGGCACATAGACTTTCCAGGTGAATCAGAAAGCTTAGCTACCGGACGTCCATTTACATACTGAAGCTTGATAACGATATTAAGAGCTTCTTCGTAAGTATCATTTGATACAAATGTACCGATACCGAAGGATACCTTCGCCTTATCCTTGAAGTAATCATAGAGCTGCTGAGCCTTCTCAAAGTCCAGGCTGTCGCTGAAGAGAAGAAGCTTAGTCTTTGGATCAACGCCGTAGCTCTTGTAATGATTGATGATCTTCTCGCCCCACTCATATGGATCACCGCTGTCGTGACGAACACCTGAATAGTTGTTTACCATAGCACGGTCAAAGTCGAGAAGGAACAGATCTGTTGTTACTGTATCTGTAAGAGCAGTTCCGTTATCACCCTGATACTCGTTGTACCAGTCTCTCATAGCATGATGATTTGTATATGCAAGAGGAATAGAATCAATTCCCTGATACATCTGAACAAACTCATGAGCATAGGTTCCGATAGGAGTTACATTGTACTTCATGGCAAGATATACATTTGAAGTACCAACGCAGTTCTGTGTCTCCTGGCAGAATCTTCTTACTACAACATCCTCCCACTCACGTGAAAGTCTTCTTCTGCATCCAAACTCAGCAAACTTAAATGTGTAAGTTCCGTCGTTCATAGCCTTGATCTTCTCATCAAGACGCTTCTCTGCATCTGCTCTGAGCTTCTCATAGTCAAATGCCATGCGGAAATATACTTCATTGATGATCTCAAGAAGATATATCTCAAACTGCATAGCTGAGAAAAGAGGACCGTCTACGATAACTGTAAGGCCGCCGTTATCTTTAGCTCTGATAGTTACATAGTCTCTGATAGGATGCCACAGTCTGAGGAACTCAACGTAGTCGTCCTTTATAAATCTGATGGATCTGAGATACTCAAGCTCTTCCTTGGTAAATCTGAGTGAGCAGAGGTGATCAACCTGCTCTGTGATTTCCTGAACCATCTCAGGTGTGAATACTATTCCATCATTTCTGCACTTAAAATAATACTGGCCGCAAAGGTCGGTATGCTTATGAAAGATAACCTGATCCATATTAAACTTATAAAGATCGGTATCCAGTAATGACTGTACAATCGGTTCGAGTTTCATGTTTCTTCTCCTTTTATTTCACTGTAAACCTTCTGTCCGTGCGCCCCTCATATGGCGCGTATGTGACTATTAAAACACCTTTTACCACTTGTTTCAAGTAATATTTGACATACGGTTTGTTCTGTCACGCCATTATCGCCGTAATCTTTTACGCCTTTGATATGTATGACTTGAAAAAATTCGTCTGATCGGTGTTTGCTTCATCACTGAATTCATCTCTCATGTTTACATGGAATACATGGAAGGTTTTTTCGTTGCCATAAATCTTATATTCACACGTTACACCGCGGCTCTGCAGAAGCTCTACCATAGGTATACATTCATTCAGAAGTATATCACCCTTGGAGCTGAATATGTATACCGGCGGATACTTATCTGTTATATGCTCTGTTATATCCAGCTTCTCTCCGAAGGAATATGGCTTATCAGTCAGATAATCCTTTACTATTCCCGCCGGGCCTTCCTTGGCTATTCTTGTCTTCAGGTTGTAGGTTCCGCAGCAGAAGCCAAGAGCTCTGATCTTGATCTTCGGCTTCCTGAAGCCCATGATGTCTCTGTATTCCTTATCGGTATAGATAACTCCGTACTGGCTTGCAATCTGTGCCCCGGCTGAATCTCCCACCAGGAATACATTTTCAATATCAAAAGGATAGATATCCGCATTCTTCATCATCCACACGATTACCGCATTCAGGTCTTCCAGCGGAGCCGGGAACTTATACTTCGGAGCCAGTCTGTAATTGAAGTTGATGACTGCGAAGCCCTTCTCTGCAAGGCTGGCACAGTAGAACTGATATATCTCCTTATTGCCATACACATAACCGCCGCCATGAACGCTTATTATAACCGGCAGCTTCTCAGCTGTCTCCTCGCCGCTTTCCAGTGCCTTCTTAGGCCAGCAGATATCGAGAGTATGATAGTTCTTCTCTTTTCCGTAGCGGATATCTCTTATATATTCCACGTCTTCAGGAATCTCCAGTCCCTCATCCCTCTTTGCATCAGACTTTGTACACTTCTTGATAAAAACATAACTAGCAAATGACATACTTACTCCTCCGTCTTTCTAAACTGCGTATTATAAAGTTCTGTATATACTCCACCCAAGTCTACAAGTTCCTTATGATGACCTCTTTCAACTATCTCGCCGTCCTTTACAACAAGGATCTCATCTGCCGCGAGAATAGTTGACAGTCTGTGTGCAATCAGAATGCTGGTCCTCTCTTTGATGATAGGATCTATCGCTTCCTGAATCTTACTTTCTGATATAGAGTCAAGAGCTGAGGTTGCTTCGTCAAAGATAAGCAGTGCCGGGTTCTTCAGCAGTACTCTTGCTATGGAGAGTCTCTGTTTCTCTCCACCTGAAAGCTTGAGTCCCCGGTTACCTACCAATGTATCAAAGCCCTTTTCCTGATTCTCTATAAATTCATATATATTTGCCTTTCGGCATACTTCTATCATTTCCTCTTCAGTGGCATCCGGTTTTGCATAAAGCAGATTATCCCTTATCGACCCATTGAAGAGATAGGTTTCCTGAGATACGACTCCTACATTTTTTCTGAGGAAGTTGAGGTCAAGACGTCTGACATCTACTCCGTCAAAACTTACTGTTCCCGACTTAACATCGTAGAGTCTCGGTATCAGATTGATGATCGTACTCTTTCCCGAACCGGACGGACCTACAATCGCAACGCTTCTTCCGCTCTCCAGCTTGAAGCTTATATTCTTCAGAATCTTGCGGTCTTCATCATAACTGAAATCAACATTTTTAAATTCAACCTCTCCGGATGCGGTATCCGGAATCACAGCGTCCTTCGGATTCTCTATCTCAATCTTCATATCGAAATATTCAAATATTCTTGTGAAGAGAGCCATGGATCTTATCCAGTCCACCTGAATATTGAGCAGGCTGTTGACCGGCATGTAGGTCTTTCCGAGAAGAGCTACAAGTACTGTGATATCACCGACAGTTATGGAGCTGTCATACTTCATCATGAGGATACCACCCACCAGATAGAGGAGCATAGGTCCTATGCTGGTTACAGTGGTAAGCACTACGAAGAACCAGCGGCCCGCCATTCTCTCCTTTATATGGAGTTTTATCATACGACGGTTCACTTCCTCGTAACGCTGATATTCCTGATCTTCCTTACCGAAGAGCTTTACCAGCAGCTGTCCGCTTACCGAAAGAGTTTCGTTAAGGATTCCATTTACCTCATCATTACAGTCCTGAGCTTCTCTTGTAAGAGTCCATCTGGTCTTTCCTGCCTTACGTGTCGGGATCACAAAAAGCGGAATAACTGCTATTCCCAGAAGAGCCAGTATCCAGTTCTTCTGGAACATGGCAATAAGCGCAAAGACAAGCGTTATGGAATTGGACAGTATACTCTTAAAGGTATTCGTTATTACCGATTCAACTCCATCGATATCACTGGTCATTCTTGTTATGATATCGCCCTGGTTACTGGATGTAAAAAATCTCTGGGACATCTTCTGCAGATGCCTGAACATCTGATTTCTCATATCAAATGTAATGTGCTGCGCTATCCACGTATTAATATAGCTTTCAGCAACTCCGATCATATTTGCGCCGAAGGTTACACCCAGTGACGCAATGATATATATGATGAGCAGCTTCATGTTTCTACCGATAAGTCCGTCATCTATGATCTTGCCCGTAAATATAGACGGCAGCAGATTCATAACCGATGACAGGGCTATGCAGACCAGAACCAGTATGAACTGCTTCCAGTATGGCCCGATATATGAAAATACTCTCTTTATCAGCGCCCCCGTGACCTTAGGCTGCGCTGCTTTCTCTTCTTCTGTCATGAAGTGGCCCCCGGGACCACCCATTCTTCCTCCTGGCGGCATAGTACTTCTCCTCTCAGGATTCGCAAACTAAATCTGCTGACAATTCCCCGTAAAATCACTGCATCTTCTAACAGTTGCCCGTGTAAACATACCGCAGCTCTTCCCGTGCAATCTCAGCAAGCCTGTAAACCTTCTTTACCTCTGTTGCATCTCTGTCCGTCATATGGAACCTCGGGAAGAATCTGGATATATGCAGCGGTATATCTCCGCCCATTACATTTCCATCCTTATCCTTCAGCCCTGCTATCCACTTTGACATTCTTCTTATCTCATCTTCGCTGTCATTCTCTCCCGGAATGATAAGGGTTGTAAGCTCCACATGACAGTCCTTCACAGCCCTCTCTATAAAGTCCATGACCATCTTTCTGCTGCCATCCAGAACCTCCGAATAGTATTCATCCGTAAAGCCCTTCAGGTCGATATTCATGGCATCTATATAGGGCAGCAGCTCTTCTAAAACCGAAAGCTCTGCAGTGCCGTTTGAAACAAGAACATTCAGCATTCCCGCCTCATGAACTATCTTCGCCGTATCCCGCACGAATTCATAACCGATAAGAGGTTCATTATAGGTAAATGCAACGCCGATATTTCCTCTGTCTCTATAGAACAGCGCTGTGTCCGCCAGCTCCTGTGGTGTTATCTCTTCAGATTTCTTCTCCCGTATATTTACCGCTTCTCCCCAGGAGATATCGTAGTTCTGGCAGAAAGGACATCTGAGATTGCACCCATAGCTTCCCACAGAAAGGATCCGGCTTCCCGGGTGAAATCTGGAAAGAGGTTTCTTCTCAATCGGGTCCAGCATAAGAGCTGTTATCTTTCCATAATTCTCCGGAACCACCTGTCCATCCTGACAGGTTCTCGCTCCGCAGAATCCGGTCCCACCTTCCGGAATATTACAATGTCTGAAGCATACGCCGCAAACCGCCATAACCTTCTCCTTCTATTCAGCCCAGGCTCTGTTATCAGGTGTGCCTGATCACTTCGAATCTCTGAAGACTGTAGTCCTCGTCCTCGGATATCCGGCCCTTCCTCATAGCTATTTCCACCTGCTGCTCCACAGTATCAACCCCATCAAGATCAGGAAGCAGAAGTCCCCTCTTATAACCTGAAGTAACTATTACTCCATAGCGCTTCACGTCCAGCTCTTCCATGGAATCAATATCCTCAGGTTCTCCAAGAACATCTACATTTATTTCAAGATACGGGAGCTCTCCCGGTTCAATCGGGTCAAACCTCGGATCCCTTGTAGATGCACTGATCGCATTATTTATTATCTCAAGAGCGAGACTGGATGCTGTTGGTGCGATAGTTCCGATACATCCCCTCAGCTGTCCACCCTTATGGATGGATACAAATGCCCCGGCTCTCGTGTCATTCATTTCCTGTGGTACCCAGTCCGGCACCTTAGTTCTTTTATGCTCGCCTATAAAGTTCTCTATGGTCAGTCTGGCAAGGCGCACATATTCATCTGATTTTTCCCGCTCTTTCTCAAGCTTTGCCAGATATTTATCCAGGAAGTGACGCTCCCCGTCAGCTCCCGTCGGATAAAATGTACAGATTCCGTAACCCACGCCGGTCACATCCTGATGCGACAGCCTTTCAGCCTTAACGCCGGTTCCATCCAGCGCTCCGGCCATGATAACAAAGGATCTGTGACCGCACTCCGCAGCCTTATCGCAGAAATTCTCTGAGAATTCCAGCATTTCACCAAATGCAGCTCTTCCCGCCACATCCATTATCCTCTCGTCATACACCGGTCCTTCCGGCGCAAAGCCATACGGACCATAGTCCTGCAGCTTGTGGGAGAGATCTCCGCTGGCAACAAAGACCGTCTTACGGCCGGTATCTTCAACCGCCTGACGGATCATCATTCCCAATCTGTAATGCTCTGTAAGCGGCAGTCCCGAAAGTCCGATGCGGACTATACTGCCCTTCTTATATTTCTTACGGATAAACCACAGCGGCACCATGGTTCCATGATCAAGAGTCTTCCTCTTTTCACCTTCAGTGCCTGCCGGAAATTCCTCGACCATAGCAATCTCATCTATCGCCTGAACAAGTTCCTCATCATAGGTTTCATCAAAGGAAACTCCCTTCGCTCTGAAGTCCCCGAAATCCCCCTTTGCACCTCGTCCCGGTGAGATATGAAAGTAATTGGAATACATCGTGGCATGCGGGCTCGTTATAATGATAGTCTCCGGCTCTAGCTCCGCTATGCAATCTGCCACCCTTTCATATGCATCGATAGTTTCTCTTACTCTTTCTTCACTGCCGCATCCCACTTCCGGGACGATCATCGGCGGGTGAGGTACCATAAATGCTGCTACAATCGACATAGGCATTTCCCCCGTTTCCCCAAAACACAATACCGTAATCGCTTAGTTACATTTTATATAAACTTATATTCGATACTTATCTCATTTCCCGTTGCTGATACTTCTCCGACACTTCCGTTTATGATAGGCATCATCGGCGGAAGATGTCCGATATCAAGATCCATAATGATCGGCACTCCCAGGCCTCCGATCATATCTGTTATGGCATTATACATATCAACGCCCATGGCCTCTTCACCGAAATGTCTCGGTCTTCCGATCATAAAGCCCTTTACATACTTGAACCATCCGGCTTCTCTCATCTGCCAGAACGCACGTCTTGATGAAAGCGGATCCAGATCACAGCACTCAAGATACCATATGAATCCGTCTTCCTTATATTTTTCCAGGAATTCACTTACCTTATCACGTACTGTACCTACATGAAGAACCAGTATATCTACGCAGCCTCCCAGGAGTCGGCCCTTCATCTCTACGGTTTCCTTAAAGTCATTTCCGGATACAACCCCTTCGGTCTTTCCCGGAATAAAATACTGATATACCGATGGTTCATTTACCTCGTAAGGAGTCAGCGGATCCGGTTCTTCTATCCATTCTTCACCCTCTTCAGGTTCCACCGGTTTCTCCCAAAGGTCGTAGCCTGTAACTCCTGTGGCCTTTCCCGTAAGAAGATCCAGTGCATCCTGTACTGATTTATGCCATGGCTGTCTTCCGAAGGTCGGAGCACATGGTCCGTAGATTGCTGCTGTATCCGCAAGGATTGCTGAGAGAAATGTAAAGTTGGAGTTATCTGAATAACCCATGTACCACTTCGGCTCGGCCTGTCCTATTTTTTCAAAATCGATATATGGAACAACCTCGCACATCAGTTCTCCACCGCCGCAGGTTATGATGACATCGGAGTTTGTATCGGTCATGGCGTCATTCAGTTCCTCAGCGCAGAGCTCAGGCTTATTGCTGATTCCCAGCCCGCATTCCTTATCACAGTTAGGACCGATCCAGAGATTATAGCCCATCCCCTTAAGTATTCTCTGTGCTTCTTCAAATCTTGTCTTATATGGTTCGATAGTACATGCAAAGGATGGTGCTATAAAACCGATAGTTCCGCCTTCTTTAAGTGCTTTTGGATATCTCATGTTTTCTCCTTATTCATCAGGTAATATAAATCTATATGTTCTATTCAATGTATATCTCTTCGTCTGTATCAAGACATATTGCCGCAAGTCTTCCTCCCTTGAAGCAGGCTCCGCAGTCAATCGCTATATGATTCTTATGCCTATAAATGTATCCCGGCTTCGGATTACCTTCTATCAACATAGTAGGTGTATGTCCGGTTATTACATAGAAATTCTTCCTTCTCGGATAATACGCCACATTATAATCCGCTCTGTCCCATACCAGTTCGTAGAAGGAGTAGTCCTCCATCTTTTTTCGAGGAGAATAATTTCCGAGCCCCGCATGTAC
>ONEC01000158.1 GCA_900316715.1 uncultured Eubacteriales bacterium | reverse complement strand
GTGAATTCATCCTTAAAAGCGAGTTCCTTTCCACCTAACTTTTCGGAAAGTGTTCCACCTGCCAGATTATTTTCCTCTGTACTGTCTTCTTCTGAACTACTTTCAACCGTACCGCTCTCTGTCGCGACCTCAGTAGCTTCACCTGTACCATAATCTTCAACGACCGCTTCTTTTTCGCCACATCCGGTAAGCAAAAGCATCGCTGCAAGAATCGCAGCCGCACATCTTTTAACCCTCATAATTATAACCTTTCCAGATATTCCTTTATCTCTTCTATCTGTTTCTTTGTATCGTTATATCCCAGCCAGTATAAGTCTCCCAGCTTCTCCACATCGCCTTCAAATCTGGTAACTTCTACAGGTTCTGACGGCGCTATAACGTATATCTTTCCTTCGTTATATTCCGTGAACAGTTCTTCTGTCATGCGATTAAAATCAGCATTTGCCTTATTGATCGCCTCTTTGAACTTCGGATATTTTCTGTATAATATTCCTGCCGCCTTATGCGGTTCCTCTTTTCTTTTGTACGCCCACTCTCTCGTCTTTACTACTATTATCTTTTCAAATCCTTCCTTTACCGCCCAAGGATAAGGGATCTTTGTAGAGCAGCCTCCATCAAGATATGGAATGCCACCAATTACAACAGGTCTGGATACATAAGGTACAGTTGCTGAAGCCCTGACAGCCGCGGAAAGATTGCATTTTCCTTTTTCCATATATTCAGTCTCTCCGGTAAGCATGTTGGTTACACCGACCGCAAGTCTGCGGGAACTGTCCATGAGACGTTTCTTATCAAGCGGCAGTTCATCCAGAATATCTCCATAGAGATAAGAGAATCCTGTAACACCATGATCACGCTTCATAGCTCCTATGCCTACATATTCCTTATCATGTCTGTATGAAAGGTCTATCCTGGCACTCCATCCTATCTGTCCCGCTATATAGCCAATTGCAGACAGTGCACCGGCCGAGATGCCGACAACAGACTGCATATTGATATCATATTTCATAAGTGCATCTGTAACTCCCAGTGTATACAAGCCTTTCCAGCCGCCACCTTCAAGCACCAAGCACCCCTCTGTTATCTTGTCGCTTGCTGTTCCAGTAGGAAGTTCGTCTATCCTGCTGTATGTCTTCTTCCCCGTCATAATTCCCCCATATTACTTTTTAAATAACCTATGATTCCAGCCTTCGGTTACATGTTTTCCATCATTACCAAGTTCTATACACGGAAGGGTTCCCGGTCCCTTCTTCCTGTCAAATCGGATTATATTGATTCCCGTAAATTCAATATGCAGCAGCGCACACATCAGCGGAAATGGAATGTTCAGTATATGTCCCATAGCAGCCGCTGATGATCCTCCGTGCGATACAAGAACTATCGTTCTGTGTTTTTCTTCCTGAACTTTATGATAATAATAGTATCCTTCACGCTTATAGCCCAGTTCATCGAGCCATTTATCGATCTCAATATCTATTTTTTCTACACAGGCCGTCACTTCGTTTGTCTTAAAGAACGGGCTTTCCTTCCAGTCCGTCTGATTCAGATTTATGCCCTGTCTTGCCATCTCATCCGCTATTTCCCATGGATGTCCATCCGCATATAGAGGTTTTCCATCTGTACTTCCCCAATCAACCTCCTGCATAAAATCAAGCGTCTTTATCGGCATATTTATCTTATCAGATATTTCACGGGCCGTTTCCATCGCCCGCCCCAGAGGAGATGCCCAGAGCTCATCAATCTCTTCATTGCAGAGTCTCTCTGCAACGGCCTTCGCCTGTTCTCTGCCTATCTCAGTCAGGCAATCTCTTTCATAGTCCGGTTCTCCGTGTCGGATAAATATTATTCTCATATGTCTTTACCCCATGCTGTCTGCTTAACGCTTCTCACTCTTTCCATTAGCTTTATTCTGAAATCTCTCGCTATATATTATAAAACGCTCATGAGTTCCTTCAGCTATCTTTTCAACCTCATCATATATATTGACAGAGAAAACAAGTCTTCTCGGATTCTCACTATCCAATTCTATAAGTTCGGTCTCACAGGTAACCTTCATTCCCACAGGCGTAGCTGCTATATGCTTTATATCTATATGAGTTCCGACCGTACTCTGTCCCTCTTCCAGATGCTCTGCAACACTCTGAAATGCAGTCTTTTCTGCAAGTGCTATCAGTGCCGGAGTAGCAAACACTTCCAGCCCTCCGCTTCCTACAGCCTTTGCAGTATTCTCTTCTGTCACGATCAGCTCTTCTTTTCCTATAATTCCTTTATTTAGCATTGTTTTTTCCTTTATGATTTTTTCCAGTTTTCATTAATCATCGGCTCTGCCGAACATTATTATATCATAAATTTTTTAGCATCACGCAAACAAAAAGGAGAGAAAACGTTCTGCTTACTCTCCCTCTTCATAAGATGTAATAATTATAACGTAAACGCCTGCATCTGGACTCGAACCAGAACGCCAGAATAAATCTGGTTACTCAGAGATTAGCATTCTCCTGCCTTGCCATATTAGGCTTATACAGGCATATAAGTAGGTGGAGAGGGACTTGAACCCCCAGTGCCGAAGCCACGGATTTACAGTCCGCTGCATTACCAATTCTGCTCATCCACCTATAAGTGATCCCAGTGGGGCTCGAACCCGACATTTCCGGCTTGAAGGGCCGGCGAACTGACCATTTATTCGATGGGACCATGTACCTGTGGAGAGACTTGAACTCTCATGCTTACGCCACGGTTTCTAAGACCGCTGTGTATACCATTCCACCACACAGGCTTATTTTAAGGCATAAAAATAACCGCTTATGCATCCAAGCATAAGCGGTTATCATTTTTTCTATGATAATCACCTATACATCAATGCATTACAATTAATCCTTCACTTGTTGATTCTGATTCCAAGCTGAGGACTGAATATTCACTATGAAGATATGCATGACTAAGTGTTTTCATTGCTTTGTTTTCCTTTCGTTTGTTATGCACTGATTATAACACCACGGATTTATAAGTAAAGTAAACCCGTGGTATATCTTTATAAGTCACCAAGGCATCGATATAGTTCTCTATAGTATTCAACATAGTCCTGACCTGATGCCAGCCCCGAAACGCTTCCATCGCCTGCCTCTATGACCTTCCATGTTCCATCTTCCAATTCCGCATAATCGACAGTGTAATATATACTATCAACATCCGCATATTTTTCTATCAATTCTCTTGGAGGAAGCGGCGCGTTTATAACCTGTCCGGAGTTTCTGCTTAATGATGCAACTTCATGATTTATATAGAATGCTCTATATTCATTAGTTACTGAACCATACCTTTTAAGATTAAGATATTCTTTTATACAGATACCACCAGTAAGCAGATCACCTCGATATTTATAGAATATTTCCATATCTGCATCAAACTCACTCTGTGTAATAGTATGATCAAAGTATTTAGGAAATTCCGTACCTTTTACAGATTTCACATAATCCTTAACCATGAATCTCGTAAAGTGTTTCTTCAGATAATCCACATCAATCTTTGAATGCAGCGGAAAGATTTCCATATGTGCAGTATCTTCTCCAAACTTTGAATATACGTTAGGAAAGATATGCATCAACTCGTATGATTTTGGATCCGTTATAAGATG
>ONEC01000085.1 GCA_900316715.1 uncultured Eubacteriales bacterium | reverse complement strand
CACTGCGGCGGATGTATGCTTACATCCCGAGAGATGATATATCGTATGAAATGCGCAGAGGACGCAGGCATTCCATTTACCAATTACGGTGTGGCAATTGCCTTCATGAAGGGAATTCTTCACAGAAGTCTTGGAGTTCTTCCGGAACTGCAGAAGCTGGTGGAGCCGGATGCGTAAATCCGCCTAAGCGGTAACCACCTGATAATCATGGAAACTTAGAAGAATAAGAGTAATATAAGCAATGATAGAAGCAGTAAATAATAAAGAGTTAATAGATAAGCTTGAGTCAGAACATAGACTCGAGATGCAGGAGTGGATAACACTTCTCGGAACCTATACAGATGAAGATAGAGCCTATGCGGCAGACAGAGCACGCAGGGTGGCTGACAGCATATATGGGAAAAGCATATTCATAAGAGGAATAGTTGAGTTCTCAAATATATGTAAGAACAACTGCTATTACTGTGGTATCAGAGCAGGTAACGAATGCCTGGAGAGATATAGACTATCAGAAGAAGAGATTCTTGAGTGCTGCAGAGCCGGTTATAAATACGGCTTCAGAACCTTTGTACTGCAGAGCGGCGAGGATCTTACTTACAGCTGTGAAGATATCTGCAGAATAGTCTCAAAGATCAAGGCAGAATTCCCGGACTGTGCAGTTACACTTTCCATAGGAGAGAAGTCCAGAGAGGAATATGCGGCTTATAAGGAAGCCGGGGCAGACAGATATCTGCTGCGTCATGAGACAGCTGACGAGGAACATTACGGAAAGCTTCATCCATCAGAGATGTCATGGAAGAACCGAATGAGATGTCTTAAGGATCTTAAGGACCTGGGCTTCCAGACTGGATGCGGTATCATGGTGGGTTCCCCTTACCAGACTGTTCAGTGTATAGCAGAAGACATGGTATTTATGGGAGATTTTAAGCCGGAGATGATCGGTATCGGTCCATTTCTCCCGCATAAGGATACTCCTTTTAAAGATATGCCTAAGGGTTCGTATGAGCTTACACTGTTCCTTCTGAGCCTTTCCAGACTCATGCTTCCGGAGGTGCTTCTTCCGGCAACCACAGCTCTTGGAACCATTTATCCAAGAGGAAGAGAGGAAGGCGTTCTTGCAGGTGCTAACGTAATTATGCCGAACCTTTCACCTACTGAGGTAAGAAAGAACTATATGCTTTACGATAATAAGATCTGCACAGGCGATACTTCCGCAGAGTGCAGGGGCTGTATCGAAGCACGAATGGAAAGAATAGGATATAAGGTGGAGATTACCAGAGGTGATCACATTTCAATAAATTAGCAGGCATCAGTTTCTAATCAAAAGTAAGAGAACAGGAGAGACATTCTTCTGTTCTTTTTTTACAGGTTGTAGTCTGAAATCAATCAAGCGTCTGAAATATTTTATGAACCATTTTACTTCATGTGAAAATATATAAATGTAAGCGAACAACGTTGTTGGGAGAGTGACATGGACTCTGAAAGATTTGAAAAGTACATAGAGCGTTATGGCAGAGACTTATATTCCTTTTGTTTATATATGACACGGAATAAGGAGGATGCAGAGGATCTGTATCAGCAGGCCTTTCTGGTTGCATACGAGAAGAATGAAATCGAGGAGGACGGCAATCCTAAGTCTTATCTTATTACCATTGCATCGAATATCTGGAACAATGTTAAGAGAAAACGTGCAAGAAGAGAGAATAATATCGGCACGGCCTATTTTGATGATGAGGAAGTTGAGTTATTGGCAGATGCAGGTCGTTCTGTAGAGGATGAAGTGATAAGCAGAGATGAGAAGGATAAGCTGACACGCCTTGTGGCAGCACTTCCGGATAAGTACAGAGCTGTAATACTTATGTACTATATGGAGGAAATGTCAATCGATGATATAGCTTCAGCGCTTAGGATTCCTGCAGGAACGGTAAAGAGCAGGATGAATAAAGCAAGAAAAATATTGAAGGAGAAAATGGCTTATGACAGATAAACAGTTAGACATAAATTTAAAAAATGCGCTTCAGCCTTCATATTTTCCGGACAATGACGTTAACAGATCATTGATGGATAAGATCAGAAGTATAGAAGAGGTTACGGATAAGGATGATGACAGCAGACGTTCGGAAGAAAGAGCTTCCAGAATAAGAGATGCAAGACGGCCGATATCCTGGCTGGTCAAGGCAGCAATATTCTTCCTCGTGTTTTCTGCAGTGGGAACCGGAGGGGCTCTGGCAGCAAATTATCTTCTAAAGAAGTCAGAGGTGTCTGAACATGGAGTGACAGTCGGAGGAACAGTGAATGATGATGATCTGGCTGAACCATGGGAGGATGTACCAAATGAGAAGCTTGGAACTGAAGAAGGTTCAGAGGGAGATCTCTGGTATTCAAAGGAAGTTGTTCTGACAAACGGAGTATATCAGAATTCCTATTATTACTATAAGACATACGAAGATGGTATAAAGGATTCAGGATTTCCGAATATCTTCAGCGAGCCTATCGGTACACCTCAGAGCATATGCTATGTTGTAACAGAAGATTCATCAACCGGACAGGCAGTGGAAGGCGATGCATTTGAAAAAACACTGGATTCAATATTTGATTGTAATGGACATAAGGTATATCTGTGTCAGGACTATATGCCGGGGGCATCGGATGATTCAACCTATAGTGTATGCATGAATAAGACTGCTAATACCAGAGACTATACTTCCAGTCAGGGCATTGTATTTACACTGGTAGATGACATTGAGGCAGACGTGGATAACTGGACAAGAAAGGGTACAAGAACTTACGTTATGCTGTCCTATGATAAGTACACAGGTTTCATGTACTTTGAAGAAATGAACGATGATGATATCCACGATATTCTGGATAAGATTGTGTTAAGTGCGCAGTAATGAGTTAGGAGCAGGCGAATGATAAGGCGTATAAGGACAACATTTAGAAGAGTAATGGTTCCGGTAATTGCCGGAATGATGATGCTCGGATTAACCGGCTGCAGTGATCAGCAGAATGAAAATGCGACGGAAACGGTTAAAGAAGCAGATAATGTTACGGAAAACGTAGAAGAAGAGGTTAAAAGTGAAACGTCGCAGGAGGTCACAGAAGCAGTAGGCACTGAGGAATCAACCGAAAGTAAGAAAACAGAAGCAGGTTCAGAAGAAAAAGCGGAGAAAAGCGGAGCAGGTTCTGAAAAAGAAACTGATAAAACTGGGGAGGCTGATGAAGCAGCAACTGAAAGCATCAGTATGACTTCAAGTGATGGAAAGACTCACATTACAGATGAGGCAGGCGGAGCTTACAGTCAGGTGGTATTCAGCGGTGATCCGGATGAACTGGTGAAGTTTGATAAGCATACATATTTTGAAGGAGATGACTTTTATATCTTCTTTCAGAAGGATACGGAGATTCCGGGAGACACAGCTCTTTTCGTAGATCAGATAATGGCTGAACTCGAGGAAGTTGAGCATATGAAGTATTCTGATGGAGAAGATGACGGGGACAGCTACTGGAGAGATTATTATTTTGACGGGCAGTTCCAGGGGATAAATGAGGACTGTGACAAGATAAATATCTTTGTATTGAATGATCCGGAAAACGGGAATATTGAATGTGCCACGGTGAATGAATGTATACTCTATGATGATGACTTTACAAATACCGGAGACAGTGGTTCGGAAGGTACGGTTTATCATGAACTTGCTCATGTGCTCCGACTCAGACAAAGTCCGTATCTGGGTGATGTTATGGAGGAAGGAGTTGCCCTCTATTCCGAATATGAGCTTATGAAGAAGCACGGTTATAAAGACTATTCCATGATAATATATGTGGATGATTATGCGAACGATAAGCTTTTGGAAAAAGGAATACTTGAAAAGCCTGAAAGAGCATACTGGGATATTTCATATGATGACGATAATATAGAGCAGCTGGATTACCAGTATGGATTCAGATTCGTCTGCTTCTTATATGAAGAGTATGGCGATGATGTTATCAAGAATATAGGCGAGGTCGCCAGCAAGACAAAGTATGATGATTATGAGACAGACCCTTCGATATTGATAGAGATCATCAAGAAGGGTACGTCAGAGGACGTCTTCGAGAAGTTCGGCCAGTGGCTTCCTGAGAACTGGGCAGAGAAAAGCACAGAGTGCAGGAAATATCTTGGAGTAGACGGAGGCGATTGGGTACAGTAAAACACTGAGACAATTGGGAACAGTAATACTCAGAAGTTGTGCCAGCCTGCCGGGTTGAAATTACCCGGCAGGCTTTTTGTTTGCACGCCATGAGTTCATTTTATGCTATAATTGGCTAGTAAGTGGCAAAAGCAACAAAAATGGCTGAAAACGCAAAAATTGTTGCCAGATGGCCGGAAAAAAGGTGGCAGAGAAGGCTGAAAAGCAACAAAAATGGCTGAAAACGTAAAAATTGTTGCCGAATGACCGAAAAAAAGGTGGCAGAGAAGGCTGAAAAGCAACAAAAATGGATGAAAAGGCCGAAATTGTTGTCGGATGACCGGAAAAAAGGCGGCGGAGAAAGCTGAAAAGCAACAAAAATGGCTAAAAACGCAAAAATTGTTGCCAGAGGGCCTGAAAAAAGGTGGCAGAGAAGGCTGAAAAGCAACAAAAACGAGTAAAAACGCAAAAATTGTTGCCGAAGGGCCTGAAAAAAGGCGGCTGAGAAAGCTGAAAAGCAACAAAAATGGATAAAAACGCAAAAATTGTTGCTGAATGACCGGAAAAAAGGCGGCGGAGAAGGCTGAAAAGCAACAAAAATGGATAAAAACGCAAAAATTGTTGCCAGATGACCGGAAAAAAGGTGGCAGAGAAGGCTGAAAAGCAACAAAAATGAGTAAAAAAGCGAAAATTGTTGCCAGAGGGCCTGAAAAAAGGCAGCTGAGAAGGCTGAAAAGCAACAAAAATGAGTAAAAAGGCGAAAATTGTTGCCAGATGGCCGGAAATAAAGCAGTTGAGAAGAAAAAGAAATATAAAAATGCAAACTATTACTAAGAAACAGGCAAGACAATTTATATTACTGATACATGGACTTATAGGCGATTACATTTTCAAGGGAAAAGATGGAGCATATTCCTTTGTACGTCAGGCCGGATGCATACAGTATGATCCGGTGGATGTATGCGGGAAGAATGCGGAACTGACTCTGCAGTCACGTGTAAAGGGTTTTAAGAAATCCATGCTGCAGGAGCTTCTCTATTCTGACCGTAAGCTGGTGGACTATGCAGATAAAGAGCTTTCTATATGGCCGGCAGAAGACTGGCCATATTTCTCATCTTACAGGGATAGAAGCCTTAAGATGAGAGATGCATTTGAAGGACTGGATGAACTTATAGTGCAGGCGAAGGACTATATCAGGGAGAATGGTCCGGTATCCAGCGATACACTTCCTATAGAGGGAGAGATATTCTGGCATTCTTCCATGCACTGGAGCGGAAACTGGGGCAAGAAGTCCCTGGCTGCAAGATCAGTGCTGGAGCAGCTGTATACCGATGGTGAACTTGTTATCCATCATAAGAACGGAAGCAGAAAGTATTATGATCTGGCGGAAAGACATCTCGCACCGGAGATTCTTGAAGCTGATAATCCATGCAGGAATGAAGATGAGTTCCTATGCTGGCGTGTACTGAGACGAATAGGTGCCCTGGGTCTTCTGTGGGATAAAAACAGTACCGCACTTCTGGGAATAAATATAAAGGCAGAGAAGAGAAAGTTTGTATTAGAGAAGCTGATGGACGAAGGCAGGGTATGTTCAGTGATGGTGGAAGGGATAAAGACACCATTTTACTATAGAGCAGAAGATGAGCCTGTTATGGAGGCTATGCTGGAAGGAGAACCGGATCTGAAACCGAGGATGTCCTTTATAGCACCGCTGGATCCTATCATGTGGGATAAGCCGCAGCTTCTGGCATTATGGGACTTTAAGTATTCCTGGGAGATATATACTCCCGCAGTAAAACGTAAGTATGGATACTATACTCTTCCTATTCTGTTTGGAGACAGATTTGTTGGAAGGATAGAGGCAATCCCTGACAGGAAAACAGGCATTCTGGAGGTTAAGGGCCTGTGGTGGGAACCGGATGTTCGTATAACTAAAAGGCTAACTGCTAATCTGGATAAAACTCTGAAAAACTTTGCAAAGTTTAATGATTGCAGATATGAGGGAATTCATCCCGAGGAGGAAATGTCATGAAAAGGGAAATCCTGATAATAGATGATGATGTAGATATTGCTATGATCATTACAGATATGCTTACGGATCAGGGGTTCGGCGTGACTCATGCAAGGAGCAGTGAGGAAGCGTTTGAGATTCTTACGAACAGAAGTTTTCATCTCATAATTCTTGATATCAATCTGCCGGATGCCATCGGTTTTGAAGTGTGCCGTGAGCTGAGAAAAGTTTCGGAGGTGCCTGTTATATTCGCCAGTGCAAGAACCAGTGAAACAGACAGAATTACAGGGCTTGATATAGGAGGAGATGACTACATTCCAAAACCATTTTCCATGAAGGAGCTGAGGGCGCATATAAATGCACTGCTCCGCAGAACATATGGATTCGATGACGATGATAAGACAGTAACCTTCGGGGATATCACTGTGGATATCGGTTCCCGTACAGTGACAAAAGGAGGGAAGACCGTTAATCTGTCGCTTCGTGAATTCGATCTTCTGGCATTTCTATGTACACATCCCAATACAGCTCTCTCTAAGGATAAGCTGCTCAGTGAAGTATGGGGTGCCTTCTCTGAGGTTGAACCGAAAACCCTTGCCGTACATATACGCTGGCTCAGAGAAAAGCTGGAGGATGATCCGGCGGAGCCTAAATTTATCAAGACGGTTTATAAGGTCGGATATATTCTGGAGGCAGAAATATGAAAGGACGAGTAATAAGGATTACTGTGATTTTTTCACTGCTTCTTGTGGCAGTAACCGGGATACTTGCTTTAAGCTCCCGGAAATTATCTCCGCAGGATGAAAGGTCACAGCAGCTGGTTGATCTGAATGAGATATCACAGCTGATCAGTAGAGGAGATTATGATACAGCAAAACAGAAGACAGATGAATATGCTGATATGCTCCGTTCAAAACCCCTTGAGGATTCCTTTGGAATAAACGGAATAGTTATGTGTGCCCTCACCATTTTTTTTATGGCGATGGTCTTTTTGTATGTATATATAAATATTCTCCGTCCCTTTGACAAGATGAAGGATTATGCATCGGAAATAGCAAAGGGGAATTTTGATCTGCCTCTTAACTATGAAAGGTCCAATTATTTCGGTGCATTTACCTGGGCTTTTGACAGTATGAGGAAAGAAATAACACGTTCAAGAATGGCAGAACGTGAAGCAATTGAAAATAACAAGACAGTAATCGCAACCCTTTCACATGATATCAAAACGCCGATCACTTCCATACGTGCATATGTGGAAGGGCTGGAAGAAAACCTTGATACATCAGAGGAAAGAAGGTCCAGATATCTGGAAGTCATTATGAGAAAATGTGATGAGGTTACAGCACTCACAAACGATCTCTTCCTTCATTCTCTTTCAGATCTTAATATGCTCCGGATGCAGCCGGAGGAATTTGAACTTGTTCCGTTCCTTAAGCAGTCTGTAAGTGAGATAGCTGCAGAACACGAGGACGTCCTGTTCAGGAAGCCGGATATTTCCCCGGTTATCAATGCAGATAAGAAAAGAATCAATCAGATTGTTGAGAACCTTATAAACAATTCCCGTAAATATGCAAAAACAAATATTACTGTTTCCCTTACTCAGTTGGATGATACGGTTTCAATTCATTTCAGGGATAAGGGATCGGGAATTCCTGATGAGGATATGCCGTTTATAACTGAGAAGTTTTATCGCGGTAAAAATGTGGGTGATGAAAATGGATCCGGCCTCGGACTCTATATAGTAAAGTATATTGCCGAACAGTCCGGAGGAAGTCTGGAACTTATAAATCATACTTCCGGAGAAGAGGGATTCGAAGCAGTGGTGAGTCTCCCGATAAAAAAATAGTAAAAAGATTTCTCTTAAATACTTCTTAATAAGTATTTATCTAAACTGTGATCATGAAACACAGATTATGACTGAATAGGAGAAATTCAAAATGAAAAAATCAATTCTTTCGGCAAGAGGACTTAGCAAAAGCTTTGCCCATAACGGCGGACAGATACATGTGATCACAGATGCGGATCTCGATATCTATGAAGGCGATTTTACCGTAATAATGGGATCTTCGGGTTCCGGTAAATCAACCATGTTATATGCGCTCAGCGGAATGGACAGAGCAACCGCAGGTGAGGTTATCTTTAATGATGAAAATATAGTGGAAATGAGCGAGAAGAAGCTGGCCAGACTCCGCTGCACAGATTTCGGCTTTGTATTCCAGCAGATCCATCTGGTAAGTAATCTTACATTATTTGAAAATGTAGCGGTTCCCGGATATCTGGATAAAAGTCATTCTGTAGAAGAGGTTGATTCTTTTGCAGACAGTCTTCTTGAAAAAATGAATATTGCTGATATCAAGACTCATCTTCCGGCTCAGTGTTCGGGAGGAGAGCAGCAGAGATGTGCTATAGCAAGAGCACTCATAAATCGTCCGGCCCTTGTGTTTGCGGATGAACCTACAGGAGCACTCAATCGAAAGAACACAGTGGAGGTACTGGATCTTCTGACAGAGTGTAACCGTGAAGGACAGAGTATCCTGATGGTTACTCATGATATGCGTGCGGCTCTCAGGGCAACAAGAATTCTTTATATCGAAGATGGAAAAATCATCGGTGATATGACGCTGCCGCCTTATAAATCAGAGGATGAGAAGAGCCGTGAAACTCAGGTGAACGCATGGCTTTCTTCCATGTCATGGTAGGAGGCACGTTATGGATATAATTAAGCTTATCAGATCAAATATTCGTTATAAGAAGGGTTCCTTCAAAGGTATTATGATACTTATGATGATCATAGCCCTTTCTGTTTCGGTAATAGTAAGTCTTAAAAGAAATTTTCCGAATTCCATCGAAAGCTCATATGACCGTAAGTATGATGCAAATATAACTCTGAATATCCGAAGTGAGTTTCTGACAGATGAAATGGTTGAGGAACTGAAGGATAATCCACTGGTAGGTGATGTAAGTGTAATAGATGCGCTGTGTCCTTATAGATGTACTTATTCTAACGGAAAAAATGAATCATTCGATACCAGGTTTATAGCGCAGAATGATACGATTGATTCTATCTGGAATGAGGACATGACAGATATCGTCACAGAAGTACCGAAGTTATCCAAGGGAGAAGTTTATCTTTCGAGAGTATTGAAGGATTATGATAATCTGAAAATCGGGGATAAAATGACTATATATTTTGAAGGTGCATCCTATGAATTTACCATAAAGGGATTTGTGGAAGAACCGGCATGCGGAAGTTCCTTTATAACACTGAAGGTTTCTTTTATAAGTCAGGAGGATTTTGATGAGATTGCTGATAACAGAAAGAAGGCATTAGCTGATAATCCGGAGATCAGTTTGGACTTATATAAAATTGTTTATATTACTAAAGCGGATGACTGTGATCTTACCGATAATAAGTTTGCGCAGGAAATAAATAAAACATCAGATATAGAAAGCTATGCACAAGGAGTTCTGACCAGATCCGAAAGCCTGCATTATCATGGACTTATGCCGGATATAATTCTGAACATTTTTCTTTCGTTTGTAATTATTCTGGTGGTTATAGTCTTTGTGGTAATGTCAAACAGCATTTCCTCAAGTATAGAAATGAATTATACAGACCTTGGAATTCTGAAGGCTCAGGGCTTTGACAGCAGCAGACTTAAACTCGTATTTCTCGGACAGTATATGCTGGCGGAAATAATCGGAATAGTTGCAGGCTTTATATTATCTGTGCCGGTTGTAATATATCTTCCGAGAACATTTGAATCAATCGTGGGTATCAAGATAGTCGGAGACATTGCAGTAGGCAGAAGTCTTCTGATTCTTCTGGGAATACTTATTATTTCGGCATTATATATAATGCTCATATCTAAAAAGGTAGGAACAATCTCTCCTATAAGAGCCGTATCAGGAGGAAAATGCGAGGTGTTCTTTGACAGCAGGCTTACACTTCCGATAAAGGGAAGAGCACTTTCTCCAAGTCTTGCCTTCAGGCAGTTTACTTCAGGAGGAAAGCGTTATGTGGCATCAATACTGATAGCATCGCTTCTTGTATTTTTCCTTATGACAATGACCGGAATGACTGATGC
>ONEC01000174.1 GCA_900316715.1 uncultured Eubacteriales bacterium | reverse complement strand
GACTGGCAGGTGCCGGAATCTTTACGGCACAGTACTTCGGAACCAAGGACTATGAAGGAATAAAGACCACCTTCAGATTTAAGTTATGGATGGGATTTATCATAACTCTGGGAGCAGTTGCAATTTTTTCTTTCTGGGGTAGGGACCTTATCTATACATACCTTCAGGGCTCCAACGACGGCGGAGACATCGAGTTGGCGCTGGAAGCAGGCGAGAGCTATATGAGGCTCATGCTGATAGGATTCCTCCCATTCATGTTCCTGCAGGTATATGCGGGAATCCTCAGGGAATGCGGTGAGACCGTTATCCCTATGAAGGCCGGAATCATAGCAGTACTTGTAAATCTGCTCTTTAACTACATCCTGATCTACGGCCATTTCGGCTTCCCAGCCATGGGAGTTAATGGTGCAGCTATAGCTACAGTAATATCCAGATTCGTGGAGATCGGAATCGTTATCGTATGGACCACCATGCATAGGGATAAATGCAGATATCTGGATGGAGTCTTCAGCACTCTTAAGGTACCTATGGGCCTCGCAGTGAAGTACTTTATCACAAGTATTCCGCTCTTACTTAACGAGACACTCTGGTCGACAGGATTTGCCTTCCTCACGCAGTGCTATTCCACGCGAGGGCTGAACGTTGTGGCGGGTTACAATATCGCCGGAACCATCAACAATCTCTTCAATGTAGTATTTTTCGCCATGGGTGATGCCATAGCGATAATTGTAGGCCAGTTACTGGGCGCAGGAGAGATGGAGAAGGCCCGTGACACCGATAATAAGATAATTGCCTTCGGAGTGTTTTTAGGGGCCTTATCGGGGCTTATGGCGGCCGCTGTGTCGGGAATATTCCCACTCATATATAAGACCAACCCGGAAGCAAGACATATAGCCACAGCATTTATTCTGGTACAGGCACTTTTCACGCCGCAGATGGCATTCTTACATAATTCGTACTTCACACTCCGGTCGGGAGGAAGGACGATGATAACCTTCATCTTCGACAGTGTGTTCATGTGGTGTATCAGCGTACCGGCAGCATATATGATAAGCCGTTATACGGATGTAAATGCGATACTTATGTATGCATATGTTCAGGCATTGGAGATTAGTAAGGTTGTAGTTGGATTCATACTTGTAAAACGTGGTACATGGATGAAGAATCTGGTAAAGAAATAAGAATAAGTATTAAAAGAGGCGGTGAAGCTCGTGCTTCATCGCCTTATTTGTTGCCAACAGTCTTGTTATAGCCCGCATTCTGGGCATGATACTTATCAATGTAGTAACGCTCCATCTCATTCAGAGACTTGAAGGCTCTGCCCCGGAAGCGCACAAAACGAACCCGGAACTTGTCACCGTAGATATAATCTGCATAGACGTCACCATTGCCCTTGCCGGTCAGATGGCCGTTCACCCGGGACAGCAGCTTATGAGCCTGTCCAACATAATACTTATGCCGGGAAATGTTATGAAGGATGTAAACACCTTTCACGTTATACTTCTCGCTGGCAAGCCGGTTCTTATCATTACGCACATTGCGCATACGAAGAAACTTCTCAGCCGGCATCCAGTTGGAGTTCCTGATGGCACTGCCAAGAGAGGGATGTAGCATGTGGTGCACCAAAATAAGGAATATGATCACCAGAATAATGGATGATATTTGAAGAAATAATATGCTGTTCATACAGGGGATTATAACATATTTTGATCAATAAGAGAATATAATTATAGCAGAAACATAAATAACGCTACACATTGCTTTACAATTCTTGCGGAAAGCTGTACAATATACTCGAAAGGAGGGCTCAATTATGGCACAGGTAAATTTTAGAGTTGAGGATAACTTAAAAGCTAAAGTTGAAAAAGTGTGTGGGGATATGGGAATGAGCATGACTACAGCCATTAATATATTCCTTGTCAAGCTTGCAAGAGAGAAGAGAATACCATTTGAGATAACTGCAGATCCTTTTTATAGCCAGGAGAATATAGAGGTTCTTAAAAAGAGAATAGCAGATCTTGAATCCGGAAAAAGTACATTGAAAGAACATGATCTGATCGAGGAGAGCTGATTGAGAAAACTCTGGGATGATGACGCTTGGGAAGAGTATCTTGAATGGCAGAAAACTGACAAGAAAACTCTTAAGAGAATCAATAAAAGGAAGATGGTTAATGAGGTGCAACTTCATATTAGACCATCTTCTTTTTTCTGGGGCGCTGCCCCAGACTCCGTTCCCACGTCCTGAAAAAACAAAAATTATAACATAATTAACAAAATCTTAAGAATAAAATTGACATATTTGATATAAAAAGCTAATATATAGTATGTATGCATTCAAAGTAGTCAACATAATGTAGTTTTATCGTTAACGAACGCTATGGGAGATTAGATTTGAAGGGACGTATTATAGTAATACTGGCAATAGCAACACTCGTCCTCACGGGGGCGAGTGGTTTTGTATATATAACACAAGATCATACAGCACCTGTAATAGAAGTACCGGCAGAGCCTCTTCTCTACACGGAAGGCGAGAACGAAAGTGTCCTTCTGAAGGGAGTCACCGCAAGTGACGCAGAGGACGGCGACCTCACAGATGAAGTAAGGATCTATGATGTGGCAGTGCTTGACAACGGCAAGCAGGCTATAGTTACATATGCCGTTTATGACAGCCACAACAACCTTGGCAAGGAATCACGTCTTATCGACTATAAGGCCCTTGTAAAGCCTACAACTGAGGAGCCAACTCCGGAAGAAGAGGCAGCAAAGGACCCTGAGACCAAGAAGGCCGAGAAGATAGAGAAGTCCAAAGAGAAGTCAAAGGTCAGCAATTCAGTAACAACTACATCTAATGTAGTAAAGTTAGATAAAAATGATACCAGCGCCCAGAAACAGCTTGAGCTCGAGGAAGAAGAGCGTGAGCGTAAGCGCCAGCAGGCAGGAACAGCT
>ONEC01000080.1 GCA_900316715.1 uncultured Eubacteriales bacterium | reverse complement strand
CCAAAGTCTTTGACCAGGTCCATAACATTGTAGCCTCTGTACCAGAGCTGTCCGTCACAAGGAACTCTTATGCCGTCTTCTTCCTTAGAAGCAATTATCTCGGAAATGTTGGTAACGCCGGTAAGAACGCCTCTTCCGTTCTTATCACGAAGTCCCCTCTTAACTCCCAGCTCATCATAAAGGCCTACTCTTACTGAGTCGGCATGTCTGCATACAGATTCATGCTCTCTCGCAAACTTCTTTACACTCTTGTCAATCTTGATGTTTTCTTCCATCAGCCTTCCCTCCTGTCTACTAAATAATCACGCCTCCACCAACTACTCTTTCTCCGTCATATGCCACCAGTGACTGCCCCTTAGTCACCGCTCTGACGGGTTCATCAAATATCATTTTCACTCTGTCCTCACCCGTTCTGTATAAAACTCCCGAGGTCTCCTTTGCACGATATCTGATTTTAGCCGAAACCCTCATCTCATCCTTTGCGGCATCGGCTGAATTAATAAAGCTCCACTCAGAAGCTTCAACTTCTCTTGTAAAAAGATCCTCATTACTTCCTAAAACCACTGTGTTGGATGCCGGAATAATATCTGTTACATATAACGGTTCCGGTGCAGATATTCCGAGGCCTCTTCTCTGACCGATTGTATAATGATAATATCCCTTATGCTTCCCGAGAACTTCTCCCGCGCTGTTCACGAAATCGCCCTCACCTATGGATCTTTCTAACACTTCCTCTATTACTCTTGCATAATCGCCGTCCGGGACAAAGCATATGTCCTGACTATCCGGCTTATCTGCATTTATAAGACCGTCACTTCCCGCCAGCTCTCTGGCCTCAGCCTTCGTCATCTCTCCCAGCGGAAGATAGAGATAAGACAGCTGTTCCTGATTCAGGAAATACAGCACATAGGTCTGATCCTTGGACTGATCAATAGCCTTCATCAGGCACCACTCACCGAGAGCTTCATCATATACGACTCTCGCATAATGTCCTGTTACGATTTTCTCACATTCATACTGTCTGGCACGTTCAAGAAGTGCTCCGAACTTCATATATCTGTTACAGTCTATACATGGGTTTGGTGTAGCCCCATCAATATAAGTCTTTATAAACTTATCTATTACCTTTTCCTTAAAACCTTCCATAAAGTTTACAACATAGTATGGAAAGTCCAGCTTTGCAGCTACTGCTCTCGCATCATCTGTATCCTTCATGGAACAGCAGGTTTTTGTATCACACATTCCCGCTCTATCATTATCATAGAGTCTCATGGTTATTCCGATTGGCTGCACCCCGCTGTTTTTAACTATAAGCGCTGCCACAGAGCTGTCTACGCCGCCGCTCATGGCAACCAGGTATCTTTTATCCATATTGTTTCCTTACATATCAAATATTCGCACTATAGCATCGGTGCGATTGCTATAAGAAGGGAATCAACCAGTCGTCCTACCATAGTTCTTCTGGTGTCCTCTTCTCCCAGTTCACGGCATTCCTTGAAGGTATTTCTCATATCCACCTCCAGATCCGCAACTGCTTTATTCTCTGCAAAATACAGTCCATCCTCAAAATGCAGGAACAGACTTCTGTAATCG
The DNA here is from genome assembly GCA_900316715.1 of uncultured Eubacteriales bacterium. GTDB lineage: Bacteria > Bacillota > Clostridia > Lachnospirales > Lachnospiraceae > Eubacterium_Q. Next base: position 10,383 of record ONEC01000080.1, on the reverse strand, counting down.
AAGTTAACCGTTCCGACTGTCGCTCTCTGTCCATCTATAAGAAGGCACTTGGAGTGAATGAATCCCGGTGTATACTCATAAACACGCACATGTTCCTTAAGAAGATGTCTGTAATTAGATTTTGTAACTCTGTATACAACCTTCTTATCCGGAATTGCCGGAACTACGATTCTTACATCAACACCCCTCTTCGCTGCAAGGCAGAAAGCCGTTGTCAGCTCATCACTCAGGATAAGATAAGGGGTAAATACAAATACATACCTCTCTGCCTGAGCTATCATTTCCAGATAAATGTTTTCCGAAAGCATAACATCATCGAAGGGTTCATCACCATAAGGCTGTGCATAGCCCTCGCTTCGGATGAGACTGTTCTTCTTTCCAAGATAGCCCTTAACCTGGGCATCATCATAACTTCCCGGTTTTATGGCCTCCCACATTTCCAGGAACATGAGGATAAAGCTTCTTACCGCCTCTCCCTCAACCTTGACGCCGGCGTCCTTCCAGTGTCCATAAGGACTTCTGACATTTATGTATCTGTCGCTGAGATTGATTCCTCCCGTAAATGCAACATTTCCGTCTATAACCATCAGCTTTCTGTGATCACGGTTATTCATAAACGGTGAAAAGAAAGGAACCACCTTATTAAACTTGATTGCATGTATGTTAGATGACAGCGCCTCTAAGTCCTTCGGATAATGCTTCTGCAGATAGGCTATGGAACCGAAGTCATCATACATGATGCGTACTTCAACGCCTTTATCAGCTTTCTTCTTAAGGATATCAAGGATGGTATTCCATACATATCCGTTCTCTATGGTGAAATATTCCAGGAATATGAACTTCTCTGCCCTCTCAAGAGCCTCCACCATAGAATTAAAAAGCTCTTCACCGGACTTATAATAGTCAACCCTTGTATTCTTAAATACAGGGTAATTGCCATCATTTACTATATATTTTGAGGTCATTGCAGACCTTCTCTTCTCATGTGCCATTTCAGACAGGATGCCGGTATCCTGATTATAGTACTTCTTGAACTTTTCACCCGCCGCATCTATTCTTCGTTGAAATCTTCTTCCCGGTTTCTTATCTCCAAATAGCATGTAGTATGGAACTCCGAACACAGGGAAAACAAGCACGATTATTATCCATATAACCTTGTATTCCATCTTCTGATTCTTTCGATTTACAATGTAGATACAGAAGATGATACTGAGAACACGGATAACAATATCAAAGAATTTATTCAATTGATAAAACTGAAGATACAGCATGAGTATCCATACGACCTGTATGCATATGAATACAAAACTCATGAACACCCGGCTGAATAACAGCTTCTTATATTTTTTCTCCATCACTAACCTTTAATGTAATATTTATCCCGTCAAATTTTAGTCTAAATCAATTTATTCGTCTCAGCTCTGAGAGACACTTCTTAAGTCTCTCATCAAACTGCGTGAAGAAATCTTCAGAGTGCTTATATTCTTCCATATAGAATATCCTGAGAACGATCTTCATGACCGCCTTAGACCCTTCCTGAGCCTCTTCTCTGAAAGCCGCACATTTCTCTATTCTATATTTATCGATTCCCTTCTCATCCAGCATCTCGGAATCACCTATTATTCCGGCATACACCGTCAGGGCTTCCTCACTGATACTGCTTATCCTCATGGCTTCGTTCTCTGCTCTTTCTATGATCTCCCGAACCTTCTTCCTCTCAAACTGAAGAAATCTGTGCCATTTATTGATAAATGCACTGTGTCTCGGAAGGTCTTCTATCCCAAGCCATTTATCTACTTTTATCTTGGAACAATTATCTTTGATACACTCTCCTGTCTGAAGAATATAGTCAAAGCCTTTATCATTATACAGTCTTCCCAGCGGGAACAGCCTGCATATGGAAGGTCTGTACTTATGTATGCTGCAGCGTTTATCTGCATTCAGAAAGCCACAGCCATTATCCATCTTGATGTGTGGAAGGACTATATTATCTATCATATCCAGCTCCACAAGGAAACTGACCAGCAGCTCGTCGAAGGTCTTTCCCGCCCCCTCTGTCATATGAAATATATCATAGGGATCCAGCACTATGCTATTGCCCATATCACTTTCACAGCATTTGGAACAGCCTTCGCAGCCGTTAGTATCAACCCGGACCATATCATTTTCAGAATACAGTCTTCCATCTGATATTTCATTTATGTCATCATATCTAAGCAATTGGTATCCCCCCGGAATCGAATCGGAATACTGGAAATTAAAGTAAACCAACGTATATTATATCAGATTATCGCACAAAATGGAAAGAAAAAACCGCCTGGCGTAAACCAGGCGGTAGAAATTCAATAGATATTATATTGTGCTTATCTTCTTGCACGTCCCATGATTCTGAGAAGTCTCAGGAACAGGTTGATGAAGTCAAGATAAAGCTGCATAGCTCCGTAAAGACCGATAACCATTGGATCGAGTCCGATATTTGAAGAAGCCATCTTCTTGATCTTCTGAACATCATAAGCTGTAAGTCCTAAGAAAATGATGATTCCTGCGATTGTAAGGAACATGTCAAATCCTGATGAATGCATGAACATGTTAACTACTGATCCAAGAATAATACCGATGAGACCGATAAGAAGGATATTTCCAAGCTTTGTAAGGTCCATCTTTGCAAAGTAACCTGCAGCTGCCATAATACCAAATACTATAGCTGTGATAAAGAATACCTGAGCAATAGAACTTGAAGTATATACATAGAAAATAACTGAAAGTGTAAGAGCATTAACTACACAGTATAAGAAGAAAAGAACTGCTGACATTGTAACGTTGTTCTTCTTCATAGCTGCTGTTGCACCAAACACAAGACCAAGCTCTGCAACGAAGCATATGATGATTCCTGCAGCACCTGCTCTGAAAATGAAATCAGCCTGTGCAGCGATAAGAGCTGTAATACCTGTAACAAGAAGAGCCATAAACATAATAAGGAAGCTCTTTACAAGTATGTCATTAATAGCTGCTGATGAAACTGTCTGTGGCATAGCGAAAGCTGCCGGATTCTGGTTTCCATAGAAGCCGCCATTAGGACCGTATGGGTTCTGTCCGCCATAAGGATTCTGATTGCCGTACGGATTCTGTCCACCGTAAGGATTCTGATTGCCATATGGGTTCTGTCCGCCATAAGGATTTGTGTTGTAAGTGTTCTGCTGTGGTGCGCTCTGCTCACCGTTGAGATTAACATCAGAACTGCTCTCATTCAGGCGATACTTGCTGCCGCCCTCAGAACCGGTTGTCTGATAATAATCATTGCTATCATAATTGTTATCCATGATAAACCCTCCTAGAATAAATATTTAATACTTTTATCCCTCATATGATTACAGAGAATAATACCATCATTTCTTTAAAAATACAAGATATAGTGGATGGAATTTCACATTCTCTTAATAATTCTTAGTGATGGAAGAGTCTGATTCCTGTAAATGCCATAGCAATGTTGTACTTATCACAGGTCTCGATAACATTGTCATCTCTGATAGATCCACCAGGCTGAGCAATATACTCAACACCACTTCTGTGAGCTCTCTCTACATTATCGCCAAATGGGAAGAATGCATCTGAACCAAGAGCTACGCCTGTATTCTTAGCAAGCCATGCCTTACGCTCCTCACGTGTGAATACTGCAGGCTTCTCTGTAAAGAACTTCTGCCATTCACCCTCACCGATAACATCCTCATAATCATCACTGATATATACGTCGATTGTGTTATCTCTGTCTGCTCTTCTTATATCATCCTTAAATGGCAGGTTAAGAACCTGTGGAGCCTGACGAAGGAACCACTTATCAGCCTTGTCACCTGCAAGTCTTGTACAATGAACTCTTGACTGCTGACCAGCACCGATACCGATAGCCTGTCCACCCTTTACGTAGCATACAGAGTTAGACTGTGTATACTTAAGAGTGATCATAGCGATAGCAAGGTCGATCTTAGCTGATTCAGGAATCTCCTTATTAGCTGTTACAACATTATCAAAGAAATGCTCATCGATGTTGAGCTCATTTCTTCCCTGTTCAAATGTAACGCCATATACATCCTTCTGCTCAAGTGGAGCAGGAACATAGTCAGGATCTATCTGGATAACACAGTAATTTCCGTTCTTCTTAGCCTTAAGAAGTGCAAGAGCCTCATCTGTATATCCAGGAGCGATGATTCCGTCTGAAACTTCTCTCTTTACGAGCTTAGCTGTATCCTCATCACAAACATCTGAAAGTGAGATGAAATCTCCGAATGAAGACATTCTGTCAGCGCCTCTTGCTCTTGCATAAGCTGATGCAAGTGGTGAAAGCTCGCCCATATCCTCAACCCAGTAAATCTTCTTCTCGATATCTGTAAGAGGTGTACCTACTGCAGCACCTGCAGGAGAAACATGCTTAAAGCTTGTAGCTGCAGGAAGACCTGTAGCCTTCTTAAGCTCCTTTACAAGCTGCCAGCCGTTGAAAGCATCAAGAAGATTTATAAATCCAGGCTTACCATTAACTACTGTAAATGGAAGCTCTCCATCACCCTTCATGAAAACTCTTGAAGGCTTCTGATTTGGGTTACATCCGTACTTTAATTCCAATTCTTTCATTCTTATCTTCTCCTCATATTTAGAATCAATCTGATTACTTGTTCTTGTTTACGATTCTTGTCTCATACTTGCCTGTTTCAATATCGATGAAACGAGTGAAAAGTGAAACCTTGTTATCCTCGTTAATAGCCTTCCATACAATATCTGTGAACTCGTCAAGATCATCTGTAGGAATAGTAACCGGTGTTGGCTCACCCTCATAACTTGGAAGTGGATTTCCGTCACCCATATATGTGTGGATGAAGTGTCCCTCACCTGCATATGGATTATCATAGCTGAAAGCAAATCTCAAACACTGATCCGGATCACCGTTGTTTGACTTAAGGATTGACATCTCATATGTATAGCCGCCTTCGATATGAAGAACACCTGAGATTCTAGGTGTATAGTTTGGAGCATCCGGCTCAAACTCACGATTTCTGAGTGATTCTTCAAATGTATCGCCCTGATCCATGTTCTCGAATATTGTATCTGTCTGATCGCCGTTAGTAACGATAGTATCTGTTCCACGTACTCTTACCGGTGCGTAGATGATAAGGCTTGGATCTTCAAGCTTTGCAGGATCAAATGCTTCTGTTCTGATGCCTTCTCCCTCTGTAACAAAGACTCTGTTACGGCTGTTCTCTGAACGACCCATGATAAAGTAAGCAATAGCTGCCTTCTTACCATCTGGTGTTCTTCCGATAACGATTCCTCTTCCCGGATAAGTTGTTGCTGATAACTCTTCTGCAAGATTCAGTCTCTTCATGTTCATCCTCCTAAAAATGTCTAAAAATAATAAGAAGCCGCCTGGGCTTTAAACCCAGACGGCCGGTTAATCCTTAGAAATGCCGCGCTCCCCGTGGTAAACTCCACTCAAATCCGTCAGTCACGCGACTATATTCAGTTTAAACTGCTGCCTCTTTAAAGTCAAGACACATTATTACTGATTATTTGTAGGATCCTGGAACTGCTGCTGTGCATACTGCTGTGATGGATCCACATACTGCTGACTCTGGTCATAAGCCTGCTGTGCATACTGCTGTGCCTGATCGTAAGCCTGCTGTGCATACTGCTGACCCTGATCATATGCTCCCTGTGCATACTGCTGACCCTGATCATATGCTCCCTGTGCGTACTGCTGGCCCTGATCATATGCTCCCTGTGCAAACTGCTGGCCCTGATCATATGCTCCCTGTGCAAACTGCTGGCCCTGATCATATGCTCCCTGTCCGTACTGCTGACCCTGATCATATGCTCCCTGTCCGTACTGCTGACCCTGATCATAACCGCCCTGTGCCATGTTAGGATCGAAGCCGCCCTGTGGAGGCATACCGCCCTGTGCTGCCTTATTAGCAGAAACCTTCTTGATAATTATTATAAGAACTATGATAAGAACTATAGCTGCAAGTCCGATAAGTACCCACTTAATGATTGTTCCCCAGATTGAGAGACTGAACTCAACGTGAATATTCTCATCGAGTGTAAGAAGATCCCATATAAGAGTCTTTCCACCATCTTCTGTAGATGTTGCATTGCTGCTCTTTGGCTTGCTTGGAAGCTTGATAGTAACACGCATATATCCGCCATATGTATCAAAATATGATGCGTAGCCTGCAAGCTCTGCATTTCCTTCTTCACCGAGAACATCCCAGTCAAGAACATAATTGTTGCCATTCTTAGTAATAGAAAGACCGTTTTCATTCATTTCCATGTTCTCTTCAGCACCCTTAAGTGACTCCTGAAGATTATCAAGTGGAAGGCCCTTCTTAGAACACTTGAAACCTACATAATTATCTTCATTGTACTTCTCTGATGTCCATCCCTGATCGTTGAGTTCCTGCATAGCCTCGTCATAGGATTCGTCTTCGGTAGGATCTGTACCATCACCGGTATCCATATTCATAACTGCATAGACCATAGAAACATCAACAGTACCATCGCTCTTGATATCGAAAGTTGTATCAAATCTCATACAACCAGAGCAGATAATCATGCATAATACGCATAATATTGTTAAACAGACTTTTTTCATCGTCCCCCTCCTAAATCATTAAGACATCGTTAACCTACAAAATTAATAATACTATAATATGACATATGTGTCAAAAATAAAAAAGCATTTCCAGAGTGGAAATGCTTTTTATCATATTAATATTATCGACTCTTTTTGAAAAGCTTTTTCATGAAGTCTGATTTGTATTTAAGTTCCTGGTTGAACTCCTCATAACCATATTTCTCAAGCAGTGTATCCTCTGATGAGAAGAGGTTTGTTCCCAGTCCCAGTCTGTCGCCATCAATCTCACAGCCAAGTGCCGCAAGAGTTGTAGGGAAATGATCAAATGTGGTGAATTCTCTTACTCTGTCCGGATCTTCAACCTCGCAGCCCGGATTAATGATGGTTGTGTAAACCTTTCTCTGGTAATTCTTATCCACATCATCACAGAAGTTCTTGTCCATTGTAGGATGATCTCCGGCTATGATAATTGTTGTATTCTCGTACCATGGCTGTTCCTGGCACCATTTTACAAAATTATCCACCTGCATGGATGAACAGTTCATGATGTCCGCATATCTGTCATCCGGAAAATTATTCGGGCATAAAGGACATTTATGACCATCTTCGAAATGCGTGTCTGCCGTAAGTATTGTAAGGTTGAATGGCTCATCCTGCTTTGAAAGATCTCTGAGTTTATTCTTTGCATATCTGAAAAGCTTGATATCCTCATATCCCCACCAGACCTTATAGTCTTCAGCGATAAGTCCTTCTTCCTTAGCCCACAGATAATCATCCATTTCATAATTTCCATGCTGGGAGAAATAGTTCTTTCTTCCTCCGAACTCGGCATTTGAACCGATCATAAGGACGTTATTATATCCATTATCCTCCAGGACATCTCCAAGGGAAGTTACGCCCGGAAAGAACTTGTTGAAGTAAACCATCTCATTCTGATCTACAGGAATCTTAAGCGGAAGTCCGCTGGTCTGAGCGAACATAGCCGCAACCGTCCAGTTTGTATCGTTCATGGATACAGCTCCTGTCAGCTTGCCGCTGTTTCCGGAGAAATCCGTATTCTCCATGGCAAGAGTCGTAAGTTCCGGAATAGTATTCTCCTCAAAGGCTCCACCACTTGCTTCGTCTGCAAATGTAACCTCCATCGACTCAAGGTATATATAAATGAGATTTCTCTTCTGCTCAGGAAACTTAATGTTTACATCCATAGGATTAACATAGTTATCCTCTATAAAACTTGATTTATGCATCTGGCAGACAGCATAGTCAATTACTTCCAGCTTTTTCCAGCTGTATATATTACAGCCCAGAATAACAACAACCAGAAGTATTGATATGGTTCTCCAGAGTTTTTTTCTTTTCTTTCTGAGATTTGTAAGGACATTCATGCCGATTACGATCATCACTGACGGAACCACACATAAGAATATGATAGGCCATACAGAGCTTTCGCTGGCGCCCTGAAGTGGGCTCTTTATATGATAGATTATCTCGCCGACTGTAAGATAATCCCAGTTTGAGCATAAATAAATGAGACCGAAGGTGAAAAGGAATGTCACAAATCCAATAACGCTGAGGATAAATCTTTCGATTATCTTCTTAACACGCCTGCCTCTGGCCACCGTTTTCTCATCAATTTCTTTAATTATATCCTGATCCGTGCCTATTAAAAGGCCGCTTTTATCCATTTTCATTCTTGTAAACCCTAATTTCCCCGACATAGTTTTCAGCACTATGTTTTATTAATATCTTCTTAAATTTCTCTATCAATAGTTATGTACTATACTCTTTTAACGCGAATTATGCTATAGTAACATGTGATAAAAATTTCTGAATATTAAAGGAAGGATAGGTAATAATATGCAAAATCCAGTAATTACTATTACTATGGAAGACGGTTCAGTGATCAAAGCAGAGCTTTATCCTGAAATTGCGCCTAACACAGTAAACAATTTTATTTCTCTGATCAACAAGAAATTTTATGACGGAGTTATCTTCCACAGAGTCATCCCGGGCTTCATGATCCAGGGTGGTGACCCGGACGGACGCGGAACAGGCGGACCCGGCTACTCCATCAAGGGTGAGTTCTCAGCTAACGGTTTCGAGAACAACTTAAAGCATGAGACAGGTGTTCTCTCAATGGCTCGTTCCATGAGACCTGACAGTGCAGGATCACAGTTCTTCATCATGCATGAGACATCACCACATCTTGACGGTCAGTACGCTGCATTTGGAAAGGTTATCGAAGGACAGGACGTTGTCGACAGAATAGCTCTTACAAAGACAGGCTGGGCTGATAAGCCGGTTGAGCCACAGGTAATGAAGACAGTAACAGTTGAAACATTTGGCACAGAGTATCCTGAACCAGAAATCATAGAAGACTAGTTTTTGCGGCGAAAGGTTAAGGGTATGAAGACAGTAGTTATATATAATTCACAGACAGGTTTTACTAAAAGATATGCAAAATGGATTGCGGAGGAAAGTAAAGCAGACTGCTTCGAACTGAACGAAGCAAAAAAGAAAAATTTTGACGGATACGACGCCATAATCTTCGGCGGCTGGGCCTGTGCAGGGGGTGTAAGTAAGCTCAGCTGGTTCAAAGAAAGAATTGACGAATGGAAAGATAAGAAGCTTATAGCTTTCTGTGTCGGCGGAAGTCCCGCAGACAGCCCACATGTTGAACCGCTTCTTAAAAAGATTTTTACAGCCGGTGAGGCACAGCGCGTAAGCGCTTTCTACTGCCCTGGCGGTTTCAACTATGACAAGATGTCGGCATCTTCAAGGCTTATGATGAAAATGTATGCCAAGATGCTTAAGGCCAAGAAAAACAAAACAGAGGATGACGAGGCAATGATCAAAATGATACAGAGGATGACGAGGCAATGATCAAAATGATCTCTCAGAACAACGACCTCTCAGACAGAAAGTATATAACTCCGATACTAGAGTGTTTGAATGCATAATATATGCCGGTTGATCTATTTCAGGATCAACCGGCTTTGTTTTATATTTCATATGTATAGAAGGCTTCCGGATACCCTACATTCATTACTACAAAATCATGCTCATAATCAACTAAGGTTCCTCCCCAGGCTTCATATACTTTTCGAGCTTTTGTATTATCTTTCAATACACCTATAACATATTTATCTGCATTTTTCTCTTTTGCCCATTCTACGAATATATCTTTAAGCTTTCTTCCTATTCCCTTTCCCTGAAAATCCGGATCTATATATAACACAACCAGATCAGCGTAGTCGTTTTTGAAGAGCTCATAATCCGAATCCAGTGTTCCGAACATCATGCCCACAAGCTTTCCTTCACATTCCGCCACATAAGCAGTTTTTCTTTCTCCAAGGAATTTCTCTACTGAGAACCCACGAGCTCTTTCTTCTCTATGCTCGTCACGTGCATCAAATACTTCCTTTGGAAAAATATTGCTGTACGCATCACGCCACACAGTGTCCAAAAGTGTATACCAATTATACCCATCATCTTCGCGAATCTGCCTGTAAATAATATCCATCTTGCCTTATTTCCTTTCGGATTATTCTGTAATACTATATTCCCAATGCTGCTTTTGCGAGAATATCCGCTTCGTCGTTATAACGGTCACCGCTATGGCCCTTCACCTTATGGAAATTTACTTTTACTTTCTTACTTATCTGTTCATAAAAAGCTTTATAAGCTTTTGTTCCATCTTTGTTAGTCTTCCAGGCTCCTGTACACCACTTCTCTATTCCTTCGTAATCATAGAATATATCAAG
>ONEC01000084.1:12339-14958 GCA_900316715.1 uncultured Eubacteriales bacterium | reverse complement strand
CTTCCGGCTTCTTTTCTTCTTCCTTCTTAGGTTCTTCTACTGGCTTTGGTCCACCTATTGGAGGCTGGCCCATCGGTCCCGGCTGACCCTGTGGAATCGATCCACCTACTGGTGGCTGGCCTGCTGGTCCACCTATCGGAGCCTGTCCCGGTGCTCCCTGTGGTGCCTGACCTGGTGCTCCGAATGGAGGCTGAACTGGTGCGCCCTGAGGCTTGAAGCCCGGCTGCGGCTGACCTACCGGAGGCTGGCCCTGTGGTCCGCTTACTGGTGGCTGAGGCGCTCCCTGTGGAGCCTGGTTGCCTACTGGTGCCTGACCTGGTACACCCTGTGGTCTGAATCCCTGTGGAGGTCCACCCTGTGGTCCACCGAACTGTCCTGGCTGACCCATCGGTCCCGGCTGGCCCTGTGGAATCGGTCCACCTACTGGAGGCTGGCCAATCGGTGCTCCCTGTGGTACTCCGAACTGTCCTGGCTGTCCCATTGGAGGCTGTCCTACCGGACCACCAAACTGTCCAGGTGCTCCCTGTGGCATGCCCTGTGCTCTGTTTCTCATCAGAGCCATTCTATCTATCCTCTGTGCAGGTCCGTTCATACCGCCAACAGGTGCAACTGTTGTAAGCATGTCTGCTACAAGCACATTTAAATCCTGTGTACTGAAACGATCTGAGTTAATCTCGGTAAGTATGCGTGCAACATAATTATCCTTATCAGCCTCATTAAACTTCATTCCTGCAACGATATCTCTGAAGAAATCAGCAATATCTGTAACGGTTGCGGTTGCTTCCTGTATTGGAACAAGGAACACATTCACTGCAAGAGTGTTGTTATCAACAAAAATGTTATCCCAGTCTTTTACAATGTAGTTAACAGGTATCCCGCTTTTTCCGATTTCGAAAGGAATAAGGAGATTTCTAATGAGCGTGAGAACTTCAGCCTTGTTAAGTGTTCTTTTCAAGAACGTACTGAGAGCTGTTCCGTCAGGAATATTAGATATAATAGTCTTCCTGCCGCCCATGTCAGTAAGCTGAACCGGCGCCACGCCATCGAGCATGGTTCCTCTTATCCTGTCCATAGCCCTTTCATCAATAACATCTGATGGAAGCAGGTCATACCTGAATGTTATGCCGCTTACACTCCTGGTTAAATTGATATTTTCCTTGTTCATTACCGCACCCCCTTGCAAGTGTTAAAAATTTCTTATCTAAGCTTAAATATAAAGTCTTCGTCTCCAAATGTGATTCTGCAGTTATCAGTAAGCATCAGCTCCTGATCGTCCTCGAGCTGAACATTGTTTACATATGTGTGGTTAGTAGACTTATTGTCCTTGATGTAGTAAGCGTTGTCCTTCAGTGCGATAATAGCGTGAATACGGCTGATGGCTCCGTTACCCTGAATCTTGTAATCAACACCCCTGTTTGCCTTACCGATCTTAAATACATCCTTATTGATGATTATCTTCTCTTCTGTTGTTTCTCTTACGAGATAAGGATTGATCTTGATTGTTCCGCCTGATGCGGCCTGAATAATGTTAGCTGCTGCATTAGCGTTAGCTGCCGGTTCTACCGGTGCTTCAACTATCTCATTAACTTCATTATTCTTCTTTCTCTCTTTGTTCTTAGACTTACTTGAAATCTCGCTTGCCTTAGCAGCCTGATCAGCAGCTTCCTGCTCATCCTCTGTAAGAGTCTCTGTCTCAGCTTCAGCCTTAGCATTCTTCTGGATAAGAGCAGCTCTGTTAACCTTTACGCTCTTCTGAGCGGCTCTGATATCAGCTATTGTAACTGTCTCAGGAGCATCCTCGTCGTCCTCTTCAACCGCTTCAGCTGCAGGTTCCTCAGCCGGCTCTTCAACAGCTTCAATCTCTTCAAGTTCTTCTTCCTCTTCCTCATCATCGCCGATTTCCGGAAGAGTATCACCAGCATCAGGAAGCTCTTCCATGAAGCTGCTTACGCCGCCTTCTTCCTTAGCTGCTTCAGTATTAACAACAACATCCCCATCTGCTGTTGCAATATCTGATGAAGTTCCATCAAAGTTGATTCCTGAGTCCTTCATAAGGGCTTCAACAAGTCCTATAAGGCCTCTTAAATTAAATGAATCGCCATTTATATATGTGAGAAGCTGTCCAACATATCCAAGATCCTCGTCTACATTAAAAACGAGATTGGCTATGAACTGTCTTACAAATCCCTTGAATTCAGCAGCAACACTGCCTTCACTCTCGATTGGAACACAGAGGTACTGGATTCCAAGAGTATCAGGATCGACATACATAAACTTTCTGTTTAACAGAACGTATGCAAGTGGAATCCCCTGTTCTTTAATATCAATGATGCCCATTGCTACATTTCTGATAAGAGTAAGCACCTTGCTCTTATCCATAGGTCCCTTAGAAAAGCTGTCCACTGTCATCTTGCCTGAGATATCATAGGTAAGATAATCAAAGTCATCATCCTCCTCATAGATGATGTCGACAAGCCCAGATACGCCCTCCTCACATATATCAAGCGCGTCCTCGTCAAGTTCACAGCCTTCTCCCATAATGTAGGTAAGGTATCTCTCCTCCCCCATGTTCTTCGCTGTAAAGCCAAAGCTTCTCATCTACGTCTCCTCCTCGAATAT
>ONEC01000084.1:10286-12311 GCA_900316715.1 uncultured Eubacteriales bacterium | reverse complement strand
AAAACCCTATTCGTCGTCTGAACCATCTTCCTGAGTCATGGTCTCCTCATGCTCTTCCATGGTTTCAGTAAATATATGCTTACCTGTCTCTTCATCGATTACATGATAGTACAGGTATGAATGCTCTTCCGGTTCAAGTACCGCATTGATACACGAAAGACCCGGGTTGCATATAGGACCTACAGGAAGTCCCTTGTACATATATGTGTTATAAGGAGAATCTATCTCGAGATCCTCATATAAAACTTCTGTCTTATCGTACATACCATCTGTAAGAGGGTAAAGTACAGTTGAGTCGATCTGAAGAAGCATATCCGCATTCAGACGGTTGTTGATAACTCCTGCAATTGTAGGACGCTCCTCAGCAAGCTTAGCCTCACGTTCAATCATGGATGCACGCTTCAGAACTTCGAAAGAATTCATACCAAGCTCTTCGGCACGGGCCTGCATCTCCTCAGTATAGTAATTCTTGAAGGCCTGCAGCATCATGTTAACGATGTCCTCTGCAGTTGTATCTTTGTAAATGTCATAAGTAGCAGGGAAGAGATATCCCTCCAGCTTATATCTTACATTTGTACCGGAAGGTATATCTGCAAGGAACTCGAAATCCTGCGCTGTTACAGAGTTAACAGCTCTGAGGAAATCCTCCTTGGAACATATCTCTTCCTTCGCACATCTTGCGGCTATCTGATCTACCGAGAATCCCTCAGGTATAACCAGCTTCTTGATAATGCCTGATTCATCAATGACAGGACACATAATCTCGATCATCTCGAGTGTATTCATACCTGTGTTCAGCTTATAAGTTCCGGCTTTGAGTTCTCCCGAGAACTTAGATTCCTGATACCTGTCAACAAAGGCTCCCTTGTACTTAATGAGCCCCTTATCATAGAGAATGCCTGCGGCCTCCTTGATACTCGAGCCCTCCGGAATCGTTACTTCAACGTCCGTTCCTTCTCTGTGATACGTACCTGTGTACTCTTCGTTATACGCTTTCTTATAATCCTTATAATAGTCCTTACATATCATGCACAGCATAGCCGCTGCGACTATTACAATAAGGGCTTTTATAAACTTTACCAGCTTATCCAATGATGTCTACCTCAGTTCCATACTTTTTCACTAGGGCGCACTACGCCTAATGATAATTTAACTATTATAGTCTACCATTTTAATACATATATTTCAAGCAAAAAGGGCTGTATCAGCCTCAATTATGTCTACCGATTTTCTGATTCCCTCAGATATGTCCACAGAAGCCTTCCAGCCAAGTTCCTCAAGGCTCGATCCGTCCAGAATCTCGCGGCTGAAGCTCTGTGGTTCAGCTGAATCTGCCGGATTTTCAAAAGCCAGAGTCAGGTTTCTCTCAGGGAAGGTTTCTACTGCCTTTTTAGCGAAGTCTCTGATGGACACGTTTCCGATTTCAGAGGCTATATCATAGGCCTTGTTCGGCTCTCCCTTCAGCAGGATCGTAAGAAGTCCCGCCGCTGTGTCTGTAACATAGCAGAAGGATCTGTAAACCGCGCCGCTGCTCTTAAGCAGGATATTTTCTCTTTTAACAACGTTCGCAATGAACTGAGCCCACACTCTGTCGTCTCTCAGAGATGCCGCTCCAAAGATATAGCTAGGTCTTGCTATCCTTACATCTATGCCATACTGCTTTGCATAACTCACTGCCAGAGTCTCGCTGGCGCGCTTTCCAACTGCATAGCAGCTCTTATATGAATCAATGTCCACGTCACCATAAACCTTAAGGCTGGATACGATGAGCACACGGCTGTCCAGCTTGCGGGCTGTCTCAAGCACATTGTCTGTTCCGATAAGGTTTGCGCGCATGGTTCCCACAGGATCATTTTCAAAATGCAGCGCTGACGCCTGGCTTGCGGCATGGATAATATAATCAAGGCCGGAGTTCCAGGACTCCTCATTCGGAGCTGTTCCCATGCTTCTCTTTGTATAAGCAAATATCACATTTCCCAGTTCCGGATCACAGACATCCACCTCAAAGAGAACAAGATCATCCCT
>ONEC01000084.1:0-10276 GCA_900316715.1 uncultured Eubacteriales bacterium | reverse complement strand
GTGTTATACAGATCATTTCTCAGGAGAAGGGCTGCGGTAAGATAATAACCTATAAAACCGGCTGCACCTGTGATAAGCACGGTCTTACCCGCAAGCTCATCCCATGGTACAGCCGGATTCTCTGCCACTTCAAGTATATCTGCATACTGCTTTTTTGTTAAAAACTCAGATAGTTTCACCATAATCATTTCTCACTTTCCTGGTGGTGACACCATGCATTTAATATTTCCAGGTCTTCCTGTGTTGTGACCTTGATGTTGATCCTCTCGCCCTCGAAGAGTCTGACCTTCTCGCCGAGCTCGATAAAAAGCTCACTTGAAGATACAGGATTCAGGATGCCACGGCGCTCTGCCTCTGAATGAGCCCAGAGAATCTTCTCCATGGTATAACCCTGAGGGGCCTGAGTAATATACATACTGCTCCGCTCATAACTCTTCTCGCAGAACTTACCGTCCTCACTGAAAAGCAGCGAATCAATGCTCGGAGTTACAGGAACAGATGTTCCGCACTCACGGGCGTATCTTATGGAGTCTGAGATAAGGCGCTCTGTCAGCATAGGGCGCACCCCGTCACAGATAAGGATAATATCATCCGGATCCGTCATAAACTTCGCCGTCTCCATAACTCCATTATGAATAGAGGCATACCCTGTGGCTCCGCCCGGAACCACAGAATGCACCTTAGTTATCTTATAATCTTTGATAAGAGCCTCAAGATGGTCTATCCAGTCTTCCTTGCAGGCCACAACTATCCGGTCCACTTCCGGATGCTTCTCAAAATGCTCCATCGTTCTTACTATTATCGGCTTGCCGCCTATTTCTATAAACTGCTTCGGGAGATCATCGGATTTCATACGTCTTCCGACACCGCCCGCAAAAAGCATAGCTGTTACCATTCTAGCCCCTCTGTTTGTAAGTCATCAGGAATTCTCCCATAGCTTCCATGGCCTCTGACAGTACGTCGATAGCAGGAAGATATACGATTCTGAAATGATCAGGAGTCTCCCAATGGAATCCGCCGCCGTGGGTAAAGAGAATCTTCTTTGATCTCAGTACATCCAGTGCGAATCTCTCGTCATCACTGATATTGAACAGCTCTCTGTCCACCTTAGGGAATATGTAAAATGCAGCCTCAGGCTTTACAGCACTCATTCCCGGAATATCCTTTATCGCATTGTAAATGAACTCTCTCTGCTCGTATACTCTTCCGCCCGGAGCAACAAGAGCCTTGGTCTCCTCAAGCATATCAAGAGCAGGCGCAATACAGGACTGCGCCGGTACATTTGAACAGAGTCTCATAGTTGAAAGAAGGTTGATACCTTCCATATATCCTTTTGCATTACTCTTGTCACCGGAAATGGACATCCATCCAACTCTGTAGCCGGCGATAAGATGGGACTTTGAAAGTCCGTTGAAAGTTATACAGAGCTTGTCTGTAAGGCTTGCGATGGAGGTATGTGTCTTTCCATCCATTACAAGACGGTCATATATCTCATCTGCGAAGATGATAAGGTCATGCATTTCTGCAAGACGAACGATTTCCTTAAGAACTGACTCCGGATAGAGCGCACCTGTAGGGTTATTCGGATTGATAACTACGATACCCTTTGTTCTTGGCGTGATCTTCTTCTCAATATCCTTAACGTCAGGATACCAGTTTGAACTCTCATCACAGAGGTAGTGAACTGCTGTTCCTCCTGCAAGAGTTACGGATGCAGTCCAGAGCGGATAGTCAGGAGATGGCACAAGTATCTCATCGCCATAGTCCAGCAGTCCCTGCATGGAAAGGGTGATAAGCTCACTGACACCGTTGCCTGTATAAACGTCGCCTACAGTTACACCATGAATACCCTTCTTCTCATCATACTTTACGATAGCCTCTCTTGCTGAGAGAAGTCCGCGGGAATCTGAATATCCCTCTGTATTAGTAAGGTTCCCTGAAAGAATCTCAATCAGCTTATCCGGTGCTCTAAAACCAAAAGGCGCAGGATTACCGATATTGAGCTTTAATATCTTCTCTCCCGCCGCTTCCATACGATTTGCTTCGTCCATTACAGGACCTCTTATATCATAACAAACATTATTAAGTTTTACTGACTTTTCAAACTTTCTCATGACTGAATATCTCCTAGATTTTTAATAAACACCGAGGACTATTATAGCACTAATTCAGAAAAGATAACAATTCTTTTACAGGCGCCGGCAATATTTTCCCTTGACGTAAAACAGATAATCGATTATCATTCTACGCAGTTAGAAATAACTAACGCAAGGAAAGGACTATGATATGAATATCCCTACACTCATAGCATTAATAGTAATACTCCTTCTTCTTATTCCGGCTATTCTCTATTTAAAGAAGAACGGCACCTGCGGAAGCTGCCCTGATAAGGGTGCATGCCACGGCCACTGCGATACCAAAGCTCTTAAGAAGGCTCCCGGATATAAGGAGAAATCCGAAAAGATAGACGAGATAATAAAAAAACACGGTTTCTGATAAACAGAAATCGTGTTTTTTATTTATGTCACTTCTAAGTAAGTCCTTACTTCTTGCAGTACCTTGCGATGAAGAAGTCAATGTGCTTCTCGATAAGAGAAAGAGCCTCTTCCTTTCTCTCAGGCTCTCTGTCGCAGAGCTGAATAAGTACTGATGTAGGAGATGTATACTCCAGCGCCAGAATCTCAGGATCAGCCGGATCAATCGCACCGTTATCGATCATGCATTTAAATATTCTTGAAAACAGATCAATGATGTTATCTAACTGGTGCTTTGAAGCCTCCTGTGCAAGGCGACTGTTTCTGAACTGCTCAATGGAACTCATTCTACGAAGTTTAACTACTGTTTCGTTACTGATTGTAAAGTTGATCTGGTGAAGAGAAAACTCCTTCAGCTCAGCACCGTTATGGATCCATACCGGAACTGCTGTCTCTATCATCATCTCCTGTCTGTAATTGCCATCAGTAATGTTGATAAGGCTAAGGAGCAGGTCTTCTTTACCCTTAAAGTATTTGTAAATGATAGGTCCCTTCATACCGACGGATTCGGCAATCTCATCTACACTGGTCGCAGCATATCCTTTCTTTGAGAAAAGATCCAGTGCAGCAAACTGCAGCTTTTCTTTTGTTGACATTTCAGCCATTCTTTAACCTTCTTTCTAACCTTTTCGAAATATTACCGTCACATTTTATTATAACGACTGTTAAATGTCAAAATGTCAATCTAGCCAAAATTTTCGGCCAAAAATAACAAAAATCCCCAATTCGACGTCACGAATTGGGGCTGAATCATATTTTTTACTTCTTTTTGCAGTCTTTAGCACATGTATTACAGTTTTCCTGAAGAACTCCACAATTATTTACAAATTCGCAGAGCTTCTCAAAAGACTCAGTACTGATATCATGTTCGATACCGCAGGCATCCTCACTGGCTGTCTCAGGATCAACGCCAAGCTTTATAAAGAACTCTGTAAGCATCTTGTGTCTGGTATATATTCTCTCAGCTACTTCCATACCGGAATCGGTAAGATTTATCATGCCGTCCTCGTTGAAAGATATATATCCGCTTTCACGGAGACGCTTAGTAGCATAGCTTACACTAGGTTTGGATACTCCGAGCTGGTTCGCAACATCGATAGAACGAACATAGCCCTTCTTCTCCTTGATCATAAGTATTGCCTCGAGGTAATCCTCTGCTGACTGATGTAATTCCATTTTCTACACTCCCTGTAATCAAAAAACGCTTGTTACCCTTTAAATCGAACTAATGTTAGCACAATTTAACTGAATAATCAAGCGTTTTCCCTTTGTTCTAATTATATTACTCCAGTCCAACTCCGGTATAAAGCTGGTAGTATTTGCCCTTAGCTGCAAGAAGCTCGTCGTGGGTTCCCTTTTCGATAACTCGTCCGGCTTCAAGTACCATGATGCAGTCACTATTCTTAACTGTTGAAAGTCTGTGAGCAATGACAAATGTGGTCCTGCCGGCCATCAGCTTATCCATACCATCCTGAACCTGGCGCTCTGTTCTTGTATCAATTGAACTGGTCGCTTCATCAAGAATAAGTGCCGGTGGGTTGGCAACTGCCGCACGGGCTATGGCAAGCAGCTGGCGCTGTCCCTGACTGAGATTTCCTCCGTCACCGGTAAGCTTGGTATTATAGCCATCAGGAAGCTGTCTGATGAAGGTATCTGCATTCGCCAGCTTTGCTGCTTCGATACATTCCTCATCTGTAGCATCCAGTCTTCCGTAACGGATATTTTCCATAACCGTATCCGTGAAAAGATGGGTCTCCTGAAGAACCAGACCAAGGGAACGTCTTAAGTCGCCCTTTCGGATCTTATTTACATTTATTCCATCGTATCTTATCTTTCCGTCCTGAATATCATAGAAACGGTTGATAAGATTAGTGATCGTTGTCTTTCCTGCACCGGTTGAACCAACGAAGGCAATCTTCTGGCCCGGCTGTGCATCTATCGAAACATTATGCAGAACCATCTTCTCCGGAACATAACCAAAGTCCACGTCATCCATAACGATGTGACCCTTAAGAGGAACATAGTCAACTGATCCGTCGGCCTGATGCTCATGTCTCCATGCCCATTTACCTGTACGCTTTGTTGACTCTGTGAAGCTTCCGTCTGAGTTCTCGATTACATTTACAAGACCAACATAGCCCTCATCCTCTTCCGGTTTCTCATCCAGAAGTTTAAATACTCTGTCTGCTCCGGCAAGGGCCATGATGATAGAGTTAAACTGCATGGATACCTGGTTGATAGGCATGTTAAGACTCTTGTTAAACTGAAGAAATGCGAAGAGTCCGCCGACAGTAAGCGGTGCGATTCCCGGGAATATACATCCCTTTACACCCACTGCTGTCATGATAAGGATAGCTCCTATAACTACACAGATAACGTAGCTTAAGTTTCCCATCTGAGCCATGGTAGGCATCAGGATATTCGCATACTTATTTGCATTATAAGCACTGTCGAAAAGCTGATCATTCAGCTCATCAAACTGCTTTATACTCTCTTCCTCGTGACAGAATACCTTAACAACCTTCTGTCCGGTCATCATTTCCTCTATGTAACCGTTGACCTTACCGATATCCTTCTGCTGAGCCATAAAGTAGGTTCCACTCTTACTGGATATCTTCATGGTAGCTTTCAGCATGAAACCTACCATAATAAAGGAAACGATTGTAAGAGGCACGCTTCTTATGATCATGCAGACAACTACACCTGCAAGAGTAATCATACTCTGGAACAGTGAAGGAATACTCTGGCTGATCATCTGTCTCATGGTGTCGATGTCGTTTGTATAGATGGACATGATGTCACCACGTGCATTGCTGTCAAAATAACGTATCGGAAGGGTCTCCATATGCTCAAAAAGCTCGCCTCTGAGATTCAGGAGCGTTCCCTGTGTAACGTTAACCATGATCCTGTTAAAGCCGTATGTGGCAAATATTCCGCATGAATAGAAAATAGCAGTCTTTGTGATTGCCTTGATCAGCGGACCAAAATCGGTACTGCCCGTCTCTACCATCGGAATGATGTAATCATCTATAAGAACCTGCATGAACATAGTTCCCTGAAGACTGGCCAGAACCGAGATGATGATACAGATAAATACCGCTATCATCTCTTTGCCATATAGGCTGAACAGAAATTTTATTAATCTTTTAAATACTGCGCCCGGGTTCTCTATCTGAGGTTTCATACCCCGGGGAGTTCGTCTTCCACCTGGAGCCGGCATATCTTAGTTCCTTTCTTTAAACCGCATCGAAGTCACCTGAACCGCCCTGCTGTGATTCATAAACATCGCTGTATATTTCGTTAGTTGCAAGAAGTTCCTCATGAGTGCCAAAGCCCATAAGGCGTCCGTTATCAAGGACGATAATCTTATCAGCGTCCATAACACTGGATATTCTCTGAGCTATAATAATCTTTGTTGTCTCAGGTATGAACTGCTTGAAGGACTGTCTGATACGTGCATCTGTTGCAGTATCAACAGCACTTGTACTGTCATCAAGAATAAGAACCTTCGGTTTCTTAAGAAGAGCTCTTGCGATACAGAGTCTCTGCTTCTGTCCACCGGATACATTGGTACCGCCCTGTGAGATAACTGTCTCATACTTATCAGGGAAGCCCTCTATGAAATCATCCGCACAGGCAAGCCTGCAGGCCTCACGGCACTCCTCCTCAGTTGCTTCCTTGTTTCCCCAGCGGAGATTCTCAAGTATTGTTCCTGAGAAAAGCTCATTCTTCTGAAGAACTACGGCAACATTGTTTCTTAAGGTTTCAAGATCATACTTTCGTACATCCTTGCCGCCGACCTTTACGGATCCATCACTTACATCGTAAAGTCTGCTTATCAGATTAATAAGACTTGTCTTACTTGAACCGGTACCACCTATGATACCTATAGTCTCGCCGGACTTGATATCAAGATTTATGTTGTCGAGAACCGGCTGCTCTGATGTCTCATTATATCTGAAGGTTACATTTTCAAAGCTGATGCTTCCATCAGGAATCTCATAGTCCGGATCATCCGGATTCACAAGGGTGCTCTCTTCAGTAAGAACCTCAGCGATACGCTTTGCACTTGCAGCTGACATGGTGATCATAACAACAACCATAGAAAGCATCATAAGGCTCATAAGAATAAGCATGCAGTATGAAAGAAGCGCTGTAAGATCACCTGTTGTAAGGGTTCCCGGAGCTCCTCCGCCGCTGATTATAAGCTTTGCACCAACCCAGCTTACACAAAGCATGGTTGTATAGATTGTAGTCTGCATGATAGGGCTTATCAGCGCCATTATGCTCTCGGCCTTAGTAAAAAGCTTGTAGATCATACCGCTGGCTGTATTGAACTTCTGAATCTCGTGTCCCTCACGAACGAAGCCCTTTACAACTCTGATAGAGGTTACATTTTCTCTAACGCTCTCATTCATTTCATCGTACTTTGGAAATGCAGCAGAAAAATATTTTGTAACTCTTGAAATAACTAAAATCGCCAGAACTGCGAGAACGCCAACCGCCTCAAGATAGATAAGAGCTACTCTTGGACTTATCATAAATGCAGCGGCCATCGATATGATAAGGCTCGATGGTGCTCTTGTCAGCATTCTGAGAATCATCTGATATGAGTTCTGCACGTTGGTTACGTCTGTAGTCATTCTTGTAACAAGGCTGGCCGGTGAGAACTTATCGATATTGGCGAAAGAGAATGTCTGTATTCTTCTGTACATACTCTTTCTGAGATTGCGTCCGAATCCTGTAGACGCTCTTGAACCGTACTTGCCGCCCATGATGCCGGAGTAGAGTCCGCCTGCGGCAAGCAGAAGCATTATAAAACCATACAGCAGGATATGCTTCATCTCTGCTGCACCTATGGTATCGCCTTCTGATATAGTAAGTATCTTACCCATGAAGATCGGGATAAGAGTCTCAAATATAACTTCTAAAATCATAAATGTCGGGGTAAGCAGTGAGTCCTTCCAGAACTCCCGTATCTCCCGAGCTAATATCTTAATCGTTTTCATAAATATACCCACACCAAAATTCTATGTTTCCGTGAAATTTAGTACCGTACTATGATAGCACAGGACTTTAAAAAATAATAGTTTTTTTCGTGCAAATCCCTTATAATAGGGAGTGGCCTGTCGAGCAGGTATCATATTATTATGTATTGAGGAGACTATTATGATTACATTTAAAGTCGGAATACTTGGAGCCGGAGCTATAGCAGCCAGAATAGCTGACTGTCTGAACGAGCTCAGCGGCTTTACACCATACGCAGTAGCTTCAAGAGACGAAGCTAAAGCAACAGCCTTTGCTGTAACACATCAGATTGAGAAGAGCTATGGTTCATATGATGAACTCATTGCAGACCCTGCTATAGAGCTGGTATACATCGCAACCGTTACATCAACTCACGCAGATCTTGCTAAGCGCTGTCTCGAGGCCGGAAAGCCTTGCCTCGTTGAGAAGCCATTCTCATATAACTCAGCTACAACAAGAGAAGTTATCAAGCTGGCTGAGGAGAAGGGTCTTTTCTGTGGAGAAGCTCTCTGGACAAAATACATGCCGCTTACACATACAGTTATCAAGCTGGCTAACGAAAGCCTTCTCGGACCTATCCGTCATGTTAACGCATCAATCGGATATGATCTTCACGAGGTTGAGAGACTTACATCACTTGAACTTGGTGGTGGTGCACTTCTTGATATCGGAATCTATCCGCTTTCATTTGTTGTTTCTCTCATGGGTCAGCTTCCTGCAAACTTCGCACCTTCTATCACAAAGTGGAAGACCGGAGTTGATGCAATAGACGCTATCCAGCTTAACTTTGCAAAGGCTCGTTCAGCATCTGTATTTGCAACTATGACTTATAACACAGAGAACA
This sequence comes from uncultured Eubacteriales bacterium, assembly GCA_900316715.1. Taxonomy (GTDB): domain Bacteria; phylum Bacillota; class Clostridia; order Lachnospirales; family Lachnospiraceae; genus Eubacterium_Q. The sequence goes on along the minus strand of ONEC01000084.1, from coordinate 1,870 downwards.
AAGCAACTATCTACTGCACAGGCGGTAGAATTGAGATCGATGATGTTAACTGCCCTGAAAAGGTTACAGTATATGGAACCAACGGACAGCCTGTTCAGTTATTAGAGAAGCCTGAGAAGCAGCAGACAGGTTATGAATATGAATTCTTAGCTGCAAGAGATGCTATTATGGTAGGTAAGACTGAGACTCCTGAGCATACACATCAGGATATCATCCACCTCTCATCCTTCCTGGAAACTATACGTCGTTCAGCCGGAATCGTATTCCCGCTTCCTGGTGAGCCTTCAAATGAAGAGCTTGCAAAGCAGTTCAAGAGAGTTGAGTAACGACTGACAAAATATAAGCAATTTAAAAGTGCGCCGCAGATATTCTGCAGCGCACTATTTTTATATCTAGCACTTAGCTAACTTCTTAAATATATCTCCCAGTTCTATCTGACCCGGAGCTGATTCCTCACCCACATAGGCAAAGGTGAATAATGAGCCCTTATCTCCCAGGTGGAGACGGGATTCTTTACCCATATCTCCCATGGATATGATAACTACAGGTTTTGTAATCCTGTAATCCTTATATCCTCCGGCGATAAGCTTATCCTCAAGCTCGATCATTCTTCTTACATCAAATTCCTTATTCGGAGTTACTGCAATCTTCAGGATATCTCCGCCGAGAGTCTCCATGGATTCCATCATATCAAGTATCTTCTCATCCCGCGGGGTCATCTCGAAGTTATGATAAGATAAAACAGTCTTAAGTCCTGCATCATGAGCCTTTGCCGCATAACGCGCAACTCTGTAATTACCTGACATAAGCTCTATATCTACCATATCAACCAGCCTGGAGGTAATAACCCAGTCATAGATATCCGGCAGCATAAATCCGGCACGGTCATGTCTGAACTCTCCACCCTCTTCTTCACTTCTATAAGTGAAAAGCAGCTGTCTGTCACCTACAATACGTCTTACTTCTCCTAAAAGTTCAAGAAGTTCCGTCTTCTCGGTAACTTTCTCATAGTAATCCGCACGAAACTCAAGTATGCCGACTCTGATATCAGTGTCCTTATACTCTGCTTCGACCTCGGTCACTTTGCTCATGACACGCGTTACATGTTCAATTATCTCCCCGTAGGTTCTTCCCACGATAGAAACTGCAATATTTCGCATATGTGATACTTTTAACCCCTTATAATTTAGTACTCAAGAGCTCTTTCTTCACCATTCATAACTCTGAGTGCACCTTCTGCAAGAGCAAGAAGCTCATCCTCACCCGGATATACTGTAACAGGTGCGATGAATGAAACTCTCTTTTTGATCTCACTTACAACATACTCACCGTATGCGATTCCGCCTGTAAGGATGATCTGGTCTACATTTCCTGAAAGGACTGCAGCCTGAGCTCCGATATCCTTGCTTACCTGATATACGAAAGCATCAAGAACTGTCTTTGCATATTCATCAGTAAGAGACTTCTGATAAACCTCTCTTGCATCATTTGTATGAAGGTAAGCGTTGAAACCGCCGTTACCGATCAGCATCTTCTTAACTTCCTTCTGAGTATACTTTCCTGAGAAGCAAAGGTCAACCAGTGCTCCTGGAGGAACTGCACCTGCTCTCTCCGGTGAAAATGCGCCGTCGCCTGAAAGTGCGTTGAATACATCAACAACCTTTCCACCTGTATGCGCACCAACTGATACACCGCCGCCCATATGAACAACGATAAGGTTCAGAAGATCATATCTCTTGCCGATTTCCTTTGCATATCTCTTGGCAACAGCCTTCTGATTAAGTGCATGGAAAATGCTGACACGTGGAAGTTCAGGAACACCTGAAAGACGTGCAACATCTGAAAGCTCATCAACAACAACAGGATCTAC
>ONEC01000047.1 GCA_900316715.1 uncultured Eubacteriales bacterium | reverse complement strand
CGAAAAGAAGGGTTATAAGCCGGACGAAGATGTTTGGGAAGACTAAGTAAATTAAACTGTCCTTCAGTCTGAAGGGCAGTTTTTTTTACCGGCATATTATATAGATATGTGGGGGTAGAGATGAATAATATCAGACAAAATGTAAATAAGAAAAAGCTGCTCATAGTTGAGGATGAGCCGGAGATAAGAGAGCTTATGAAAAACTATTCTCCAAGGGCGGTTTTAATCTTGTAATCCTGGATATCATGATGCCAAAGATTGACGGTTTCGGAGTATGCGAGGTTATCAAGAAGCAGTCCAATGTTCCTGTAATGTTTCTGTCAGCGTTAAACGATGATAAGTCGCAGATCAGGGGCTATGATCTTATGGCAGATGACTATGTAACAAAACCATTTTCAATGCCGATTCTTATCCGTAAAGTAAATGCACTGCTCAGACGTAATGATACGGCAGATGTGAGACAGGATGATACGCTTGTCTGCGGAAATATAATCATTAATACAGATACGATGGAAGTTACAGTAGACGGACGGGAGGTGGAGCTTACTTCCCGTGAGTTTGATATACTTCATACACTTGCCCGAAATCCGGGAAGAGTTTTCAGTAGGGAAATGCTCCTGAACCTTCTGTGGGATTTTGATTCCCTTGTGGATGAAAGGATAGTAGACAGCCATATAAAGAATCTTCGTCATAAAATCGGAGGAGATTATATAGAAACCGTAAGAGGCAGGGGGTATAAGATTGATAAGAAAGATATTTAACCGATTATCCTTCAAAGTCTTCCTTATATCTTTTATCGTGCAGTTTTTATCCGGATTTCTTATCTGTTTTATCCTTTATTCCAAGACGCCGGAAATGATGTATTCTCCAAGAGACGAACTGGATGATCTGGTGGAAATGTTGGAGCATTCACCAAGGTCTAAAGGCGGTATGCTTATAGATGATTATATCGAAAGAACAGGAGTTGATATAGCCATCTATGTTCAGGAGGACTATGTAAACGGAACCTATAACGCTCCGGTAAAAACTATCGGAAAACGCAGTCTCAAGTCTGTTGAGGACGTTAACAAAGCCAACGATAAACTTGATGAAAACGGATATTTCGGAACTTATGGAATCAGATTTACCGACGATGATACGGATTACATGCTGCAGTATTATGACTATGGTGAAAAGCATAATCTTATCCCGAGGGCACTAGCTGGCAGCTACAAACAGATAATACTGATACTGACACTTATTTCACTTGTAAGCTCTTTAATATACGCGTATCTGTTCGCACGGCCTGTAAGACAGCTGAGTCTTGTTTCAAAGAAAATGGCAGATATGGATTTTGATGCCAGGTGTGAGACGGGAAGACGCGACGAGATCGGAGATCTTGCCCGGAATCTGAATCAGATGTCAGCAACACTGGACCAAAAGATCAACGAACTGGAAGATGAGATCACACGGGTTAAGGAACTGGAAAGCCAGAAGGAGATGTTCTTTGCTGCTGCATCCCATGAGTTAAAGACTCCGGTAACTGTGCTGGAAGGCCATATCCGCGGAATGATAGAGGGAATAGAGCCTTATGAGGATCATGATACATATCTTGCCAAGTCCCTTCGTACAGTCAAGCAGATGGAGGCTCTTATAAATGAGATACTCACAGCATCGAAGATGCAGTCATCTGATGATATGGAAATGACGCAGGTTGATATGGGTGAGATACTTGGAACCAAGCTCCGGGAATCAGAAGACTTATTCCTGATCAGAAATATCAATGTAAATAAGAATATAGAAAGCGGCCTTATGTTTCAGGGAAATGCGGAGCTTACAGCTCTTGCGATAGGTGCTTTTATCAGCAATGCAGTGTTCTATTCAAAGGAGGATTCCGAAATAGATATAGAATCTATTCGCGAAGGGGACAAGGTGATTACAAGTATAAGAAACAAAGGAGCACATATTGATGACAGAGATCTTCCACATCTTTTTGAACCGTTCTACAGGTCTGATGCTTCAAGAAATTCCAGAACAGGCGGAAGCGGACTGGGGTTATATATTGCAAACCTTATAATAACAAAACAGGGCGGTACCGCAAGCCTTACCAATGAAGAAGAGGGAGTTCTTGCGAAGATCATACTTCCCTCCACATAAAATCCATATAGAATTCCTTTGACCTCCATGATGGTCTGCTAATATTTGTATCAGCAAACAATCATGGAGGTTTTTTATGAAGAAAAATATTTGCAAACAGGCTGCTGCAGTAATTCTATCAGCGGCAATTATATTTGGAACAGCAGGATGTGGCGATGCCGGCAGAGCAAATGAGACTTCTGAAACAGAAAGTACTTCTGAATATGAAGAAACAGAAAGAGTGCTCGTAAATCATATGACGGAAAAGGAACTGGCGGCAGCAGAAAAAACAGAGTTCATGCTGCTGGATAAGCCCTGGGAGTCCATACAGACTTCAGAATCTTATCAGGCTTCAGAGTCCGACGCATCGGAAGATTACAGTGACATAAAGGATAAGATTCTTTACTGTGAAGGAATAGGAGCTATAGTTCACTGTGAGCCTGTGTTCAATGCATTGCCGCCTAAGGGTTATGACGGCGGAGCGGGTACAACCTACTTTGGCCACTTTGATAGTTCTACTAACGATAACACGTATGAGGAAATATCCTTTGATAATCTTGAGGATGCAAAGAAAGTACTCAGAAAAGAATATGATGAAGAGATTGCAAACGGTTACCCAAAGGTTCCGGCGGATGATAACTATGAGCTTCTTATAGCACTGTATGGTGCAGTTGTATCAGGCAATTATGAAGAAATAGATCAGGCATTTTTAGATGAATATCTGGAATATTATTATGGAACTAATGGGGGTGTTGTTCAGGACAGTGACAGTATGTATTGGGAAATGGATGATGAAAAAGTTGCTGCAATTAAAGATAACATTTCCGAGTATCATCTGTATGATGAGGAACTGGATATAAGATTTGTCGTTCATGTAACGACACCGCCGGACTATGACAAAGAGAGGAAATATCCTGCTCTTGTAATGACAGATGCAGTCTGGAGATTTAATGATGTTACGGCTTTATATGGCGCTATGGCGGAAGGAAAGGCTGAGCCGCAGATTCTTATTACCATAGGATTTGCATATGATATAGACAGCTGGGATAATGAGGTCCGAGGAAATATACTCTGCGATCATAAGAAGGAATTTCTGGACTTTATTACGGATAATATGATGCCTTATCTGAATGGGGAATATGGTTTTGATTATGATAAGTCAACCCTGTTCGGTCATTCCCAGGGTGGAGTATTTACACATTATGCGGCTTTCAACTATGACAGATATGAGAACCAGCCATTTAAGAATTATATAATTGGAAGCCCTACATTCTGGACCCCATATTTCACCGACGTAAGTGATTATGAAGACTATAAAAAGGAATACGGATATTTCGAAAGAAACAGTACCTATGACAGGAATCTTTTTATAGCTGCCGGTGATATGGAAGATGAAGATTATGAAGAATACTATGGCGACAACGATTCAACATTAGAAGGCGTCGAGCACCTTACGGGCCGTCTGGATAAACAAGGAGTTACAACTTATAAGGTGAAGATATATCAGAGTCATCATTATCAGTATGTACCTGATCTTATGATGGAATATCTTACAAAGACCTTTTAAACCTATTATTGGGTTCAATTTCGCTCTTTTCGGAATTTAATATGGATGATTTAGGTTAAATGTGGTACTCTATATGCAGTTTTTGAAAAGGAGATGATCTCATGAAATTAGGAATCATAGGTGCCGGAAATATGGCAAGTGCCATAATCGGTGGAATTATAAAAAAGGGAATCATAGCAGGAAGCGATATTATATGTTCTTCACCGGTAGAGGCGGAGAGAGATAAGGCAGCTTCATCATTTGGAATCAATGTTACAGCTGATAATAAGGAAGTTGTGGCAAAGTCAGAGATACTTCTTCTGGCAGTAAAGCCTCAGGTTATTCCTGTAGTTGCAGCTGAGATTAAGGATGATCTGAAGGATGAGCAGCTCATCATATCAATCGTAGCAGGAAAGTCTATTGCATGGTATAACGAAGCCTTCGGACGTGAACTGAAGATAATAAGAACAATGCCTAATACTCCTGCACTTGTTGGTGAGGGAATGACAGGAGTAAGCCCTGCTTCAACAGTTACAGAGGAAGAGACTAAGAAGGCACTGGAGATTCTCTCATCCTTCGGTGAGGCTGAAGTGGTTCCTGAGAATCTGATGGACAGTGTAGTTTCTGTATCAGGAAGCTCACCTGCCTATGTATTCATGATGATAGAAGCTATGGCTGATGGAGCTGTTAAGCTTGGAATGCCAAGAGCTAAAGCATATAAGTTTGCTGCTCAGGCAGTACTTGGAAGCGCAAAGATGGTTCTTGAAACAGGAAAACATCCTGGAGAACTTAAGGATATGGTATGTTCACCGGCTGGTACAACAATAGAAGCAGTAAAGGTACTTGAGCAGGAAGGTTTCAGAGCAAGTATCATTGATGCTATGGAAGCCTGCGCAGACATCTGCCGCAGACTGTAATAAATATACAATCAATATCCTCAAACTGAAAAAAGCAAAAAGACCAAGGGTGATTGCCCTTGGTCTTTTTTGATGGTGTACATGGCGGACAGTTTTAGTCCATCCTGCGGCTGTTATATATTTTTTCCGCAGTATATACGGAAAGATTAAGCTTTCTTCCGCTTGCTTTTTCTACAGTATAAGCATTGCTGTGGAATTTTCTGAAGTAGTCATCAGCCCATTCAGTGTCATATTCTCCAATGATCGGAGCAGCATCGGCGGACAGACTCTTTAAATAATTACAATCTCTGGCAACCATATTTGAACCGGTCGTATCTGCGTATGACAGATTATACTTTGCAATTATATAGTCAGGACGGGCGAAGCTGAGCATCACATAGAGAAGGCTTACTACAACTACGCAGCACTTGAACAGTGGAAATCCATTTTTAAATATAGATATTATAACTGCAGCAAACAGTATAGAAAGTACAGTAAGTGCCCAAAGAACCAATAATCTGAGAAGAGTCAGATGAAATACTTCAATGTACATCAGGATCCTTATAAAGCTTGATGCAATCATAATATAAGTGCAGAGTGAGATAAGAGTCATAAGTGCCTTTAATATACGGCTTTCCCTAAAGAAACTGTTTACAAAAAGAACCATCAGGAAGTTCAGTATACTTACGCCAAGAAGCTGGAAGAAACCTTCTCTTGCGTATTGTGCGTAAGAATAACCATTAGGGAGAGAACCTCCGCCTATGAAAAGATATCTTATCTGTATAAGCGAAAACAGAAGATAGACAACTGATACAAGTGAAAGAACAGTTATAGCTATTACTGGTTCCATAATGCGGCGGGATACTACGTCTTCTCTTATAGTTTTCTTTGAGAAGAATCTCATAGTGCAGTAGGCAGAAAAGTATATGAATAAAAATGTGATCCCTATTACGATAAGCTCTCCAAAATCATAATCGATGTGGCAGTATTTGATGAGCATGTCATTGAACACAATATCAGCATTTGCAAGAACTCCGATCAAAAAGCCTACGATAGGCATAGCTATCACAAGACCGATAAATACATATTTAATGGTTCGCTTCTTCTCATAACTGATTCCACCGTTGATACATCTTCTTGTAACTTCTTTCATATCCTTTCCGAAATCAGATACTGATCCGGCAGAATAGATGAAGGATTCGCACAGTGCAATAAATGTTTTGGAAAAGTTCCATCTGCGGTCATCATAAACGTTATGAAGCAGAAATATGAATATCATAAGAATTATGCCGAGATTGTTTAATGATATAAATAGTTCATTTGCAGTCAGAAAATCTGAAACTGATAATGCCATAAGTATAGCGCCATAAAACCAGCTGGATCTTTTGATCACTACGTCATATTGTTTAAGACCATAGATCATGTATATGAGTGTGATAATACCAAAGAATGGCATGGTTATACCTGAGAGATTCTTATATATACAGAAAGTTGAGATGGCTGCATATAAAGCAGTTGCCAGTCCGAGGCGGCGGCCAATTCGAGCTCTGAAGTCAAGGGTCTCCTGGGTCTCGTAAAGAATAGGATTTACTGAATTAATAATATAGTTATTGTTTTCCATAATGTTTCCTCAATTATTTGCGTGACTATAAATTACAAATCGTCCGATGTCAGGTTTTACTGCTATGGCATGGATTACATTTTTGGTGCCGTCATATCCATAGTAATATAGAATGGTATAATCGTTTATGTCATCATCAATTACGTTTTTTATCTGATTGCAGGGAAAGCCGATATACTTGCCGTTATCATCGTGAATATCGGTGGTTTCGGATACTTTCATACCTGTATAATCCAGATTATCATGGTAACCGACTACTTTACCTCCGGATAATTCATCTATAGAATCCAGGAAATCTTCATATTCGCTGCCCTGTAAGGTGAAGGCACAAACAGATGTCCTGGCAAGACCGAAGTTCCGGTAACGATATCTGAAGTCTTCGGCACCGCTTGGAAGATCAAAGTAGAAGAAACCGAGATAGGCGTGTTTTTGATAAGTTTCAAAGGACCTTCCGCTGAAACTGCCAAAGTGAAATCCCCAATGGATTATCAGCCATAATACTATGAATCCGCTTATAACCCAGATTATTCTGTCTATAAACTTTTGCTTACCGGTTCTGTTATCCATCATAGGTGTTCCGGTATTACCGTATTTGTTGGAACGAACTGAGGCTATGACTCTTGAATATATAAAATATACAGGATATCCGGCCACCAGTGAGATTCCCACTAATATGGCGAAAAGAAACGTAAGTTCTAACATAATCGATCACCACTCATTTCTAACTTTTGATATGACATTTTGCTGCGCCTATCAGCTTTGATGAGGCGATTATAATATGTTAAAAAATGAATGTCAAGAAAAATATATCGTAAAACGATAAAATATACACGAATAACAAAAAAGAATTACTGTTTTGCAGAGGCAGAACGGCAGGGCATGATTTTAGAAGATTGCGATAAAATAAGGGTTTGCGGTTTCTGTTTTTATGTTATAATTAATAACACTAATCTTATGTTAGGAAGGTTTTGGCATGAGTAACGATAAAAAACAAAGGCTGTTAGAAATTAGCATAACAACAGTAAAAGCACTGCTGTATATCATGCTGGTATTTAATGCCTTTGTTTTTGTTTTTTTTGGCCTTATAGACAGAAGTCATGTTATGCAGAGGGATCCGGTACAGTTTGTATTAAACTGGACTGTTACAACGAATGACAGTGGCAATCAGGTGATGACCAACACACTCCCTCAGAATTTAGAGGCTAATGAATATATATACTTTGAAACCCGTAATACTGTTTCAGTATATATAGATGGCGAGCTTAGAGATGACTTTATTGAAGAAAGAGATGTAAATCAGCCGGGTGGCTCGTTCAGAAGATTCCTTATGTCTGTTGCTCTTAATGAGGCAGATTCAGGAAAAGAAATTATGATAGTAAGACCGATAACACCGGATGTTGATCAGGAGGTTCCGAACTTCTTCGTTGGTACACGTTTTGGAGCACTCAGCTATCTGCTCAGAACAAGCGGTATCCAGTTTGTTCTTGCATTTATTGTACTTATCTTTTCTTTTGTAGCTTTTGTTGTAAGTATTGTTCTCAGCATAATGTACAGGCAGAGAATTGACATGATGTATGGGGCATTGGCGATATTCTCTATTGCATCCTGGCTTATTACGGATTCATCTCTGTTTTGTTTTATCTTCAGGGTTTATCATGTGGATGGACTGCTGAGCTTTATATTCTGTCTGATGATGCCGCTGCCGCTGGCAATATTTTTGACATCCATACAGCGAGGCAGATATAAGGGTATCAGACTTGTTGTTATGCTGATATCTATTCTGAATGCCGTTGTATGGCCATTCCTGCATTTTACCGGCATTATCCCATTCTATAGATTGATTGATCCGGCCAATCTGGTTCTGGTTATTCTGGCAGCTCTCGGACTCTTTATCCTGATTCTTGATGCGATTAAGGGTCATACAGTTACGTATCGCTATACATTTATAGGTTTTATCGGATTCCTTGTAGGATGTCTGATTGAACTGACGGTTATTCTTTTGGATATTTCGATAATCAGGGAATCAATCCCTATGGTTACCGGACTTGGATTCCTGCTTACATTTATTGTCATTCAACAGGTTAACGATCTCAGAAAGATGAATATGGAGAAGCAGCATGCCATCGATATTTCCGAGGCAAAGACCAGGTTCCTTGCCAGCATGTCCCATGAGATCAGAACTCCTATAAATGCAATCCTCGGTATGAATGAGATGATCCTCAGAGAGAATAATGAGGAGAATATCGCAGAGTATTCAAGAAATATAAAGACTTCAGGAAACATGCTGCTTATGCTTGTTAATGATGTTCTGGATTTTACTAAGATTGAAGCCGGAAAGCTGGAGATAAGAGAAGCAGATTTCCGTATGGCTGATATGTTATATGATGTTATATCACTTATAAACGAAAGAGCAGAGGAGAAGTCCCTTGGACTTAAGGTTGATATAACAGATGAGGTACCGAATAAGGTTAACAGTGATGAGTTCAGGATCAGACAGATACTTGTCAATCTGATGAACAATGCGGTTAAGTATACTGAAAAAGGTTCTATAAATTTAAAGGTGGGCGGAAGCTATACAGAGGATGGTTATATGCTGAGTCTTACCGTTAAGGATACCGGAAAGGGCATCCGTAAGGAAGATCAGGAACATCTGTTTGAAGCTTTCTCAAGAGCGGATCTTAAAACCAATGCAAATATTGAAGGCACAGGTCTTGGCCTTGCAATAGTAAAGAGCATAGTTGATTCCATGAACGGAGAACTTGGCGTAGAGAGCGAATACGGAGTTGGTTCAGAGTTCTGGGTTAAGCTTCCGATCAAGTATAAGGATAAGAAACCGATCAGAAGCGACTTCCTGGAGCGTCATATCGAGCAGGCAACTGAAAAAGATGAATGTATCTTTACTGCACCGGATGCAAAGATACTTGCAGTAGATGATAATCAGTCGAATCTTACAATAGTCAAGCTGTTCCTGAAGAGAAATGGAATAGTACCGGATCTCTGCAGTTCAGGTACAAAAGCTATTGAGCTTTGTAAAGAAAAGAAATATGATCTTATTCTTCTTGATCATATGATGCCGGCACCTGACGGAATAGAGACATTGCACATCATAAGAGAGGATGAGGCATCCCTCAATAAGGATACAAAGGCACTTGTTCTTACAGCAAATGCTGTGGCCGGAAGCCGTGATATGTATCTCAGTGAAGGCTTTGATGATTATCTTACAAAGCCGCTGGATTCACATGTGCTTGAAGAAACGGTGAAGAGTATGCTTCCACAGGAGAAGGTATTCGAGGCACCGGCTGCGGGTGAGTCGGACAATGCAACAGGAGGATCGGAGGCATCAGATGACGAAATACTTGAATTCCCGGCAGGTTCAGGCGCTGAAGAAGAAGCTGGTACAAAGAGCGGATTTGCAGATATAGAAGGTCTTGATTATGAGCTGGCTCTCAGCTACTGCGCAGGTGAAGAAGAACTGCTTAAGGAGATTGTAGCCGATATAGCAAAGGAAGCTCCGGAACGTGCGAAGAGAATGAGAGAAAGCCTTGAGGCAAAAGATATCAAGGCCTATGAGATCGATGCACATACTATAAAGAGTTCGGTTCTTACTATAGGACTCAGGGAACTGAGTGCAAGAGCAAAGAAGCACGAGTTTGCAGCAAAGGATAATGATACAGATTTCATATACGAAGATGCAGACGGCTTTATAAACGAATATACAGACATTTGTAAAAAACTTAGTGAAGTGTGATAAGACTTTTAATCCCGCGGCCCAAGAGTATTATGGTTCGCGGGATTTTTCAGCTTACGACAGATTTATAGCCGTTCACGAAGTTTTTTGTTAGTGATGAGTATATAAGTGTAATAATAGTGTATAAGTGTCAAAAAGCGAGCAGGCGTTTCAACTTGACGTATAATCGTTCCTGCTTGTGAGGAGGTTTTCTTAGGTGACATTTGCAGATAAGTTTTATTCAATAGTTTCTATATATATATTTTCAAGCCTGTCATATATCGGGGAAGTATTCTGTATTCTCTCGGTTGTTTTTCTCATGCTCAGTTTTCTTGGGGCGGAGGGGGAAGTAAACAGGTGGACCTTTATGCCAAGCCTGTTTTATTCAGGAATAGTAGTGGTGATCAATGCATTCTGCGTTATTCACGATTACATTGTTTTAAAGGATCACTGGAATGAACCATATCAGGAAAATGTAGTCAGGCTGTCTGATAAATCTGATTTTCAGATTATCTTTACCGTACTCATAATTGCACTTCTCGTGGTAACAGCAGTATTAACCTTTACAAGCAGTAAAGTTAAGAATGTTATTATGGCGGGAATTATGATGGTCTTTTTCGAGACATATATTTCCTGTGAGATGAAATATGCAGCCATGTATTTTTCAGAAGAGCCTAAGAATTATGTGTTGAAATATAGCGGTATTGAGGGATATTTAGGCAGTGGATTTTCAAATTTTTTTATAGTTGCTTATATGGTTATAATGCTTTCAATATTCCTTCTGCTGTATTTCGGTATGATAAAGAGTCAGAGAACCATGTATATCGGCTGGAGAAACAGAATATTCTTTATCTTCTGGGAAGTTCTTATGATCATTATCATGTATGTGCCTGTCATGGGTGGAGTGTCAGGATTAGAGCAGATAAGATACATGCAGTACGAACTGGGAATAATCATGGTCCTTATGGGTTTTGCAGTTCCATTTCTGATGATAACGATGATATCAAGACGTTATGCTTTGGAGAAGACTCTTATTCAGGAAGCCTATATATCAGCGGAACTGGACTATATCAATCAGTATAAGAAAAATCAGATGGAAACAAGAGCCTTCAGACATGATATTATCAATAATCTTTCGCTTCTTTCTGCGATGCATGATGATAAAAAATATGAGGAAATAGAAGAGTATCTGAGTACATTATTCAGTAATATCAGTGCGATGTCACCCCGGTATGTGACCGGAGATGAGATGCTGAACTGTATAATCGGTATGAAATCTTCAAAGATGGATGAAGAGAGGATATATTTCTCAACAGAGGGAGTTATTGCCGGCGGACTGGGTATGAAGCCGATAGATGTCTGCAGTATCTTTGCAAATGCACTGGATAATGCCATTGAAGCATGTGAGAAGATAGAAGAAGAAAAAAACAGATGGATCAAGCTCTCACTGGAAAAAACAAGTGAGTTCTTTATGATCAGACTTAGGAATGCCATGACCTCAGGAGGAGGCGCTTCAAACAAAGACAGGAATCTTCACGGTTATGGAATACAGAACATGAAAACTACAATAAGTAAGTATAACGGTACTGGAACTGTAGATGTAAAAGACAACGTATATACGCTTTCCATTAAGATTCCGAGGGAGGCGTGACGTAAAGCACAGAGGCGCGTGACGGATGTTGGAGATGGATATATGACTTGCTGGGATTTTTATAAAACTGAATTGACCAGATTTTTGTCGGGGATTTTGGATTATTTTCCCGGAATCATGATTGTTCTTACGATGATAATGATCATTATATGCTTTTTTGGAATGGAAGGGAAAATCACTCAAAAGACATTTTTTCCACTGATAGGTTTCCTTGTTGTCTCAATAGGTTCTAACCTGATGATTATAACCTATGAGTTATATAAATTTAGAAATATCTGGGATGAACCCTATGTAGAAGGAATTCTGGCAGTGAGTGAACTGAGTATTCCCAACAATTTTCTAAGGATTCTTTATTATATATGTATTGTATTAACGGGAATGTTGACATTTGAGACAAAACGTATAAGTAAATCTATTTTGACATTTGTTCTGACTCTTATATTTACAACGTATCTTATGGTAGAAACTATGTACTCAATAACCTTTTTCTTTGATGATCCAAGGGAAGAGATACATAGAGTTATGATGACTGAGGGTTTTCTGGGAAGCAGGATATCTTTCGCTCTGGAAATAACTACTACTGCTATTAATATCATTATTCTTCTGGCTGTGTATTTTGGCATGGTAAAAAAACAGAGAACCATGTATGTGAAGTGGAAATATAGAATCTTTTTTGCTTTATGGGCGGCTTTGATGTTTGTTCTTCTGGTCATTCCTTTCCGGCCATCATTATCAGATTCTGAATATGAAAAATGTATAAGATATGAGCTGGGAGTGATCATGCCGGTTCTGGGACTGGTAATTCCATTTCTCCTTATTACTATCATATCAAGGCGATATGTGGTTGAGAGGACACAGGTTCAGGAGGACTATATATCAGCCGAGCTTGACTATCTGAATCAGTATAAGAGGGATCAGAATGAAATCAGAGATTTCAGACATGAGATAATGAGTAATCTGGCGTCGCTTTCGGCTATGTATACAGATAAGAATTATGATGAAGCCGGAGAGCATCTGAAAGCACTTCTTGGAAATGTCAGAGCCATGTCTCCAAAGTTTGTTACAGGAGACGAGATGCTTGACTGTATATTAGGAATGAAATCCTCTAAGATGGAAGAGGAGGGAATCGAATTTACTGTTGATGGAATCCTGGACGGCGGACTGGGAATGAAACCGGTGGATGTCTGCAGTATCTTTGCAAATGCTATAGATAATGCTATTGAGGCCTGTGAGAAGCTTCCGGGAGGAAGATGGATAAAGCTTTCGATGAAGAGAACGGATAAATTCTTCTCAATAGTGCTGAGCAACAGTGTTTATAAAAAAGAAGATATCAGATTTACTGCTATACTGTTTGGTGATGGCGAAAGAGTTACCACAAAGAAGGATAGAGACCATCATGGTTTCGGAACACAGAATATGAAAGCTACTATCACAAAGTATGATGGAATCATGAAGATCAACAATGGTGATAAAGAGTTTGTACTTTCTATAGTAATACCAAGAGCGGCGTAACACGCCGCTCTTATTTTCTCATAGTGATTTCTCCATTCATACTTTTAACCTCACTAACAATTATTCATACGTAAGGGCAGAAAGCTTTTATGGAAAAAATAAATAATAGTGATATAATTCGAATTATGGCAGGAAATAGTAGATACAATATGGATATGAGTACCGGGTCGATACTGAAGAAGATGATCATATTTGCCATTCCGCTTATGTGTTCAAGTGTTCTTCAGCTTCTTTTTAATGCGGCCGATACGGTGGTAGTAGGTAAGTTTGCGGGAGATAATTCTCTTGCAGCCGTTGGTTCAAATGGTGCGTTGATCAATCTTATGATCAATCTTTTCATAGGACTCAGCGTAGGAACAAATGTACTTATCGGAAAAGCAGTCGGAGCTAAGGATAAGGAACATACCGGAAAGATAGTGCATACATCTATGGTGATCGCAGTTATCGCCGGAATATTCCTTATGATATTCGGAATAATCTTTGCGGAAAGCATACTGGAACTTATGGATGCACCGGCGGAAGTTCTTCCACTGGCTGCACTGTATCTGAAGATATATTTTATCGGACTGCCGCTTCTTATGATCTATAATTTCGGAAGTGCAATTCTAAGAGCAGTGGGAGATACCAGAAGACCACTGTATTATCTTACAATCTCCGGTGTTGTAAATGTAATCTTTAATCTCTTATTTGTAATAAAATTCAAAATGGATGTTGCGGGAGTCGCATGGGCAACAGTTATATCAGAGGCAATATCTGCGATATGTATAGTAGCATGTCTTATGAAGGAACAGAGTGATATCAGGCTCCGTATAAGGGAACTTGGCATAGATGTGGATTCCCTTATCAGAATACTGAGGATCGGTATTCCTGCAGGTATTCAGACTTCACTGTTCTCGCTTTCCAATGTAATCATTCAATCTTCCATTAATTCCTTTGGAGCATCAGTTGTGGCGGGAAGTGCTGCTGCACAGAATATTGAAGGCTTCACCTATGTATCAATGAATGCCTGTCATCAGGCAACCCTGACCTTTACCAGTCAGAATGTGGGAGCAGGAAGATATGACAGAGTCGGAAAAATCTTAAGGGACGGTCTCATATTAGTTACTATAATAGGCCTTCTGATGGGAAATCTCGAAGTCCTGTTCGGACATCAGCTGCTTGGAATATATACAGACAGCAGTCAGGTAATTGCAAAGGGCTTTGAGAGGATGAGTATAATCTGTGTCTCGCATTTCCTCTGCGGCTTCATGGATGTAATGGTTGGTGCTATCAGAGGACTGGGATATTCGGTCCTGCCTATGATAGTTTCACTTATCGGAGCCTGCGGACTCAGAATAATATGGCTTAAAACATTTTTTAACTGGGAAATGTTTCACACCACGAAGAACATATATATAACATATCCGGTTTCCTGGTTTATTACCATAATAGCCCATGTGGTCTGTTATCTGATCATCAGGAAGAGGATGAAGTTCGCAGCTTTTTTGAAATGATAGAAAGCCGCATATAAGATATTCTTTCATTATCAGATGGAACAACCTGAAGTGTTCCATGAAACTAATGAGAGGAGAACAGAAATATGTTTGTTTATAACAGAGAAGATTTAAGACGTCCGATTAAGATATGGCTTGGCGGAAGAGAAGATATAGATGAAAATTGTTTAGAGCAGGCTGAGCACCTGGCACAGCTTCCTTTTATCCACAAGTGGGTGGCACTTATGCCTGATACCCATGCAGGTAAGGGCATGCCGATAGGTGGAGTTATTGCCACAAAGGGAGTTATTATTCCAAATGCAGTGGGCGTGGATATAGGCTGCGGCATGAACTTTGTTGATACTAATATTAAGCTGGAGGATATTAAGGATATCCAGACAGGAAGCGGAAGCCTTGTGCAGAATATCATCAGCGGTTTTATGAGAAGCATCCCTGTAAATACTGCAAGACATAAGGATATGCAGGACAGCCCGGTTCTCGACAGAGCAAAAGAAGAGTGGGATAAATACGAGGCGAACGAAGAGCTTTTTCCGCTTATAGAGGATGGTTATTATCAGGTAGGAACCCTTGGAGGTGGAAATCATTTCCTTGAGCTTCAGGTTGATGACGAGGGTTATCTCTGTCTGATGATCCATTCAGGAAGCCGTCATCTGGGTAAGGCAATATGTGACCTTTTCCATAAGAAGGCAGCGGAGCTGAATGAGAAGTATTACAGTGCAGTTCCATCTGAGTGGAGACTTGCATTTCTTCCGGTGGACAGTGCAGAAGGGAAGCAGTATATAAACTGGATGAACCTGGCAATGGATTATGCCTTCGAGAACAGAAAGGCTATGATGGATAAGGCATCTGAGATATTTAAGGTGCTTGTAGAGAAATATACAGGTAAGGAAGTTATATTTGGTGAGCAGATCAACTGTCATCATAACTATGCGACAATAGAGAACCACTTCGGTGAAAACGTATGGGTTCACAGAAAGGGGGCTAACCGTGCAAGAGTTGGTGATATGGCAGTTATTCCGGGAGCTATGGGTTCCTACAGCTATGTGGTTGAGGGTAAGGGCAACCCGGACAGCTTCTGTTCTTCATCACATGGAGCGGGAAGAGCTTATTCCAGAACAGGCGCAAAGAATGCCTTTACAGTGGAGCAGGTTATGCTGGACCTTAAGGCAGAGGGCGTTGTTCTTGGAAAGGCAAGCAAGAACGATGTGGCAGAAGAGTGCAGATTTGCTTACAAGGATATAGATGTGGTAATGGAAAACCAGAAGGATCTTGTTACTGCGGTAAGAAGATTAAAGACGGTAGGAGTTCTGAAGGGATAAAGGTTTATCAGAATGCTGAGGAACTGATTCTCTGTCGGAACACTGAGGGTTGACGCTATGTCAGAATTTCAGGAATTAATAAAAAATTTTGGAAAAAGTCGCGACTATGTTCGGGACTTTTTCGTATATGGTTTTAAAAGCAGACAGGATTTTACATCTGATAAGAAGAGTGCAAGAACTTACGACGATGAACGCCGCAGGATAACCAGCTGGATGGGCAAGTATGTTGAGGAAGAGACTGCTGAAGCAGGAAGAACCCGGGTTAAGAACATTTCCCTTATGATGGACAGCAATCTTCTGGATGAAAATCCTCTTTTTGCTGTGTGGAAGACTAAGAGTTTTACAGATAACGATATTACCCTTCACTTTGCGCTGTTCGATATCCTTAGAGACAGGGAGGAGAAGCTCAGTGCAAATGAGATTGCAGACATTCTGTCCTCCGAATATGCTCTGGCAGTTGATACGCAGATGGTCAGACGAAAGCTGAATGAGTATGTGAAGGAAGGCCTGATAGTAACTGAAAAGCAGGGAAAGAATGTCCTATATGGAAGGGGACTGACTTACAGCGAACTTCTTGGCGGAATGGATGATACGAAGGGGGAGATGGGAGATGGACTGAAAGAGGCAGTGGCCCTTATGCAGCTGGAACTTCCTTTCGGTTATGTGGGAAGCACTGTGCTTGAAGCTGCCGGGGAAGAGAATGAAGCCTTTCGTGTAAAACACAGCTTTCCTGTATTTACCCTTGAGGATGAGATACTGTATCAGCTTCTTTCGGCTGTGAGAGAGTTCCGTAATGTAGAGCTGGAGATACAGAATAATCGCAACGAAAATGTTCAGATCATAACCGGAATACCGCTTAAGATCCTGGTGAGCAGCAGAACAGGCAGAAGATATGCTGCCATATGCCAGAAGCTTAAAAGCAGAAACAGTAAGGATGACCGTTTCCGATTTGTATGTCTCCGCCTTGATCAGATTAAGAAGGTGACAGACGAACCGACAGGAAAAGATAATCTGAAAAACGGAAAGATTGAACAGCAGGAAATACATGAGGCCTTTGACAGAAATCTGGATTACGTCTGGGGAGTATCCTTCTCCGGATCGAAAACTAAGGTTAAGCTTACTCTATCGGTCGATGAGAGATATGAGGACTTTATACTTCAGAGACTGAAGAGAGAAGGTAAGAACGGAAACATTACGAGGCTGGAGAAGAACATCTTCTGTTATGAGAAGACAGTATTTGATCCAATGGAGATGTTCCCATGGCTCAGAACCTTTATAGGAAGAATAATAGATATCAGATTTATAAATCTTGATAATGATATGAATGAAACTGCTGAGAACAGAAAATATAGAAATGACTTTTTGAAAGATATAACGAAATTGGAGCAGATGTATCTATGAACCTTTATTCCGAGATATACGGTGCATATTACAACATAATAGCTGACCTTCTCAGAATGGGTTCCTTCTCTCAGCCGGAGCTGATGAAGGTTGTGGAAGAGAAGGGCTTCGGAGAGACTATGCTCTATCTGGTTCCTAAGATAGCTGAGGGAGATATAGCTCTTTTTGAAAAGGATGGAGAGGTATATACATCTGTTCTTTCAAGCGGGGAAACGGCAGTACCACTTTCCCTTCTTCAGAAGAGATGGCTCGCAGCAGTGCTGGCAGATAGAAGGATAGGTCTCTTTCTGGATGAGAGAGACATAGACAGGATCAGAGACTCTCTTCTCGGAGCGGAACCACTGTTTCAGTCTGAGGATATAGTATATACAGACCGATTCACTGATGGGGATGATTACATTTCCGAGGAATATAGGAAAAACTTCCGAGTGAT
>ONEC01000110.1 GCA_900316715.1 uncultured Eubacteriales bacterium | reverse complement strand
GAATATTCTTGTGAAGATTTTCATCTTCGTGAATCTCGTGAAAGATTCATTTTTTAAAAGAATTTTCGGGGTTGTCATGTTATTAAGTTATTAAGGTTCGTTGCTGTTTTTGATGTTCTGTATCAGCGACAGCTTGTACATAATACAACTATGAATACTAAAAGTCAACCACTTTTTTCAATTTTTTTTAAAAAATTTTTTAGACCTTATTTTGCCGTAAATTTTGTCGAAAAAAGAGCCTTGAAGAAAAAATCTTCAAGACTCCTGGATGACATAAGTTTTTTATTCCTTCTCTTCTTATCCCTGCTTGATCTTAAGTGTATCACCGGCATAGATAAGATCCGGATTCTTGATGTTATTCCAAGCAACAAGATCATTTACAGAAACCCCAAATCTCTTACCAATATTTGTAAGGTTATCTCCTCTCTGAATTGTATAAGTGATCCACTGTCCACCTGCTGCCTGTCCAACTGTACTTGAAACACTACCCTCAAAATGTGCCATTCCCATATACCTCCTTATATGTATTCATATAAACACTTGCAGTTCTATGACTGCCAACTCAAATCACGAACTCATTTTATCATGCAGCCGTCTATCTGAACATCATTAATTCGGATGAAATAAAAAGAGACGGATTATGTAAACTAATACACAATCCGCCTGATCATCATACTGTATTACTGATTATTATATGTCTGATTATTATAGTTCTGGTTATCATAACCCTGCATGTTAGTATAAGCCTGGTTATTATATACCTGGGCATCATTTGCCTGATTAACATAGCCCTGACCGTTATATGCCTGATTTCCGCCCTGTGCACCAAATGTCTGGTCCGGGTTGTACTGCTGGCCATTCTGAACAGCCTGCTGGCGCTGCATAGCCTGCTGCTGCTTCTGCTGTGGGCTTATACCCATTCTCTGCTCTGTCTTCTTCTGATCCCATACCTGTCTCATCTGACCAAGATAGTTAAGGTTCTCATTATTGTAACCAAATCTGGCATACGGACATGCTGCTGCCACTGTCTGCGCGATGTGATTAATAGTATCATCCTTTACACCATAGATATTTAAAGTAATCTCTCCACGTGCTGTAGCAAGGATCAGCTGCTTTGTAGTAGTTACAAAGTTCGTTGTCTGCTTATATACATATACCATGAAGACTTCGTTAGTAAATGCCATCTGAGTGAGATTCTGTGCATTAGCTACTACTCTCTCAGAAAGAATAACAAACTTATCCTGATATTTGATGCCCTTATAGAGTTCATCAGCCTGAAACAGAAGATCCGGGTTCTTCTTAAACATACTATGGGTTTCCGGATGCTTCTTTAATTTTACGCCCTTTACGATCATGATCGAGCATAAACCAGCTATAACAAGAAGCACTAATGCTCCTATGATCATGGAACTGTCTCCATCAGATATGGCTACAGCGATCAGCAGAGCCGCCAGTAATCCAAACATTGTAACGAGTACAATTCCACCGGCTAATAAACCTTTAGCGCTTTTTCTAATAGATTCATATAACTTTTCGCGTCCCATTTTACTCCTGACCCTCCATACCGGCGAGCTTTGCAGCCTGATCAGCTGCTGTAAGCGCATCTATAAATTCATCAATGTCACCATTAAGGACTTCCTGTAATCTATATGATGTAAGCTTGATTCTGTGGTCTGTAACACGTCCCTGTGGGAAATTATAAGTTCTAACTTTTTCTGATCTGTCTCCTGAACCGATCTGGCTCTTTCTCGCTGATGCCTCTGCATCATGAGCCTTCTGAAGCTCTAAGTCATAAAGCTTTGTTCTGAGGAGCGCGAAAGCCTTAGCCTTGTTCTGAATCTGTGACTTCTCTGTCTGGCTGTAAATTACGATACCTGTTGGGTAGTGAGTAAGACGAACCGCAGAGTCGGTTGTATTTACGCACTGACCACCGTTACCGGAGGCTCTCATAACGTCGATACGGATATCCTTCTCTTCGATCTTAACATCCACCTCTTCTGCCTCAGGCATGATAGCAACAGATGCTGCTGATGTATGAATTCTTCCGCCTGATTCTGTATCAGGTACACGCTGTACACGGTGTACACCACTCTCATACTTGAGTTTGGAGAAGGCACCACGTCCCTTTATCATAAATGTAGCATCCTTGATTCCACCTATTCCCGTATCGTCCATAGACAGAATCTCTGTCTGCCATCTCTTCTTATCTGCATAATGCTGGTACATTCTGAAGAGTTCTCCTGCGAAAAGTGCAGCCTCATCTCCACCTACACCTGCTCTGATCTCGACAACAACGTTCTTGTCATCATTAGCATCCTTTGGAAGAAGAAGAACCTTAAGCTCATTCTCGCATCTTTCGATAGCACGCTTAGCTTCTGCGAGCTCTTCCTTTGCAAGCTCACGCATTTCCTCATCGCTCTCTTCATCAAGAATAAGAAGGCTGTCCTCTTCATCCTGCTTTGCCTTCTTGTACTCGTTATACTTTTCAACTACCGGAGTAATATCGCTCTGCTCTTTCATGAGCTTCTTGAATCTCTGCTGGTCATTAACGACATCAGGATCAGAGAGTTCCTTCATGATCTCCTCCAGCTTTGCGACTAATTCTTCTAACTTGTCAAACATAGCTTCTCTCCTTTATCTACTTTACACACGACACAACACGGTCGAGGCCGTTTAAGTCGCGAATTACATCTATATCATTATATCCATGGGCCTCGAGCATATCCCTGACCGCCGGATACTGATCATATCCTATCTCCATAAAGATATGTGCACCCTCGTTAAGGTATCCGCCCATATCATCTATTATCCTTCTGTAAAATGCAAAGCCATCCGCCTCTCCGTCAAGAGCAAGACGCGGTTCATAATCCTTTACATCCTTCATAAGTGTATCGCATACATCTGTCGGAATATATGGAGGGTTGGTAAGAAATACATCATACATATTTCCTTCCAGCTCTTCAAACAGATTGGAACGCTTTATCGTTATCCCCGGCGACTTTTCATCTATTGCAGGTTCACGTGTCAGTTTCCTTGCATTTTCCCTTGCAAGATTCAGCGCATCCTGCGAAATATCTGTCAGAGTAACGCAGTCGTCCACTCCCAGCTTCTGCCGTTCAAGAAAGAACGATATACCTATACAACCTGATCCGGTACACATATCCAGAACCCGAAGCGGCCTGTTTTCAGCCTTAACTGCATTAACTGCTGCAGCCACAAGATTCTCAGTATCAAATCTCGGAATAAGAACATTTTCCCTGCACAGGAAATCATATCCCATAAAACAGGTACTTCCTAGTATATACTGAATAGGATAATGTGTGCTTCTCTTCTCTATAATAGAAGAAAAGATTTCCTCTATCTTATCCGGGGCAGTTTCCGTCTCCATCACAAAAAGCTTTGCGGGACTGGCTCCCAGAAGATGCATCATTATATCGCGGACTTCACCCGATGCATTCTCTATTCCTGCTTCCTGCAGAATATTCCGGCCTGTACGCATCAAGCCGCCTATGGTGGAATCCTTCTTCCTATCCTCCGCCATATTCTTCATCCTCACTTTTCAAAGGAATCTTCTCTGACACAACGTACATATTCATGCCAGTCGATAACTGCTTCAACTGACTTTATTGCTACTTCTATCATGCTGTCATCCGGTTCCTTAGTTGTAAGTCTCTGAACCCAGAGGCCCGGCTGTGACAATACTCTTGAACAGGCATTGTTATGACGTCCTGCATATCGTATAAACTCATATGAGATTCCGGCAATAACCGGGATAAGCAGAACCCTTGAAAGAAGCCTGAGCCACATAGTATCAGTTCTTACGAACATGAAAACTACGATGCTGACTATCATTACTATAAATACAAAGCTTGTTCCGCATCTTTTATGGAACCTTGTATGCTTTCTTACGTTCTCTACTGTAAGATCATCCCCTGCTTCAAGGCAGTTAATGGTCTTATGTTCAGCCCCATGATACATAAAGGTTCTCTTAATATCTTCCATCTTAGAGATCAGCGCTACATAAAGAAGAAAGATAACCAGTCTCATTATACCTTCTGTTAGGTTAACAAGAATACTGCTGGTTTCTTCACTGAAGATAAGCTTCGCTATAAATGCAGGAAGAAGCATAAACACACCGATAGCAATCGCCAGCGATACGATCAGCGTAAACACAAGTGACGCTTTATCCCCCGCACTATTTGCTTTCTTCGGCTTCTCCTCTTCTTCCTCTTCAAAATACTCAGATGACTTCATAAGAGTGCTCATGCCGATGTACAGTGATTCTATGAAATTAATAACGCCTCTTACAATAGGAATGTTAGCAGGCTTGTGCTTTTCACCAAGCGATTTATAAGGAGTCACCTGAACATCGATTTCCTTATCAGGTTTCCTTACAGCAAGTGCATATGAATCCGGTCCCTTCATCATGATGCCCTCAAGCACTGCCTGTCCGCCAATATTTACCCTCTTCATAGCTGTTTTTCCTTTTAAATATGTCTCTAAATGGCCGGTCTGTTTCATTCAATGTAAAAGAGCAGACAAGCATGCGAATAAAATCCACAGCTTATCTGCTCTGTTGACATTTCTTACTTTAGTTATCTAGTTCTCAGTCTGCATGCCATACTTCTTGTTGAACTTATCAATACGTCCACGAGCCTGAATAGCCTTCTGCTGACCTGTGTAGAATGAATGACACTTTGAACAAATCTCAACGTGGATATCTTCCTTTGTTGAACCTGTTACGAACTCATTACCACAGTTGCAAACTACCTTTGCCTGGTAATAATCCGGATGGATTCCTTCTCTCATTTCTTTTTCTCCTTTAATATTAACGTATATGAAACACTATATAACCTTAGCAGGCTTCCGAAAATCCAGCTATGTTATACCTCGATTCCATACCAGTAACCTCTGCATATTATCATAGAAAAAAGTTAAATGCAAGAGGAATTTAAAGCATTTTTTCTATTTCTTCCCTGATTACAGGATCCGTTACATTATCCTTCTTCTTTTCGCTGTCAGGAAGTTCACTGAACGGCACAAGCATAGGGTGAAGTCTTCTTTCTGTATCCTTCTTCTGACCGCCCTTCTTCCATCTGTTATAGAAATGGAATCTGCACCATCTTACATGCTCAAGTTCCATAAGAGTATCTGAAGGAACTCCCTTTTCACTCAGATATTTTTCTATCCACAGATGATCGGCTCTGGCAATATTACTGCCTCGGAGGAAACCGCCAAGCTTCTTCCACTGCTCTTCCATCTCATCATCAAGAGTGTTCCTATCTGCATTTCCACCTGAATACTGCAGATGGTAATCATAATTCACCAGCTTTGCCACCTTGGACATCTTATCATCTATAATGTTATCTCTGCTGATAATATCCTTAGCCGCACCAAAGGTTATAAGCTTGTCATAACCATACAGGTCTCTCAGGTTGGCTTCGCTTTCTGTGTAAATGTGAAGCTCCGTAGTAACATTCTTATACATGAGCTGCTGGAGCATATTGAGGGATGAATCCTGTGTAAGAATAACTCTGTCCATCTGTGCCAGGAGTTCAAAATCCTCCTCAAGCTCTTCTTCATGAACTATTATCCTGTCACCGTTCATGGTATCCAGTCCCTTATAGAAACCCGCTGTTATAGCATCACAGCCCCAGACATGATATTCTATGCTCTTATCAAGACTGAATACATTGTTAAGGTAAGCATATTTTATGATAGATTTACCGATATCATTACAGTCAGTAATCGCAACCTTAAGGTTCTTTCCTTCATATACACTGTCTATAAGACTGTTCTTCTTCCAGTAATGTCTCGCCGTAAGGTCGTTCAGATTACAGAAATGAACATTCTTATATTCCTCACTCTGTATACTGTTTGCGATGAGAAGCTGATCTATTCTGTTAAAACAGATGTATACCTGTCCATTACTGAACTCAGCCGCATACTGGTGGAAGAAGTCAAGAGACGTGATATCATCATTAAACATAAGGATGTGATTCTCTGTTTTCTGAGGCACATCTCCCGCAAGATAGCTTCTCGGATCACCATCCACATATCTCTCAGCCGGGCTCATGGCCGAACCGTTATCTATATCGTCATCATCAATCTCCGCAGGTCCGGAATATACCGCAACAGATCCGCCCTTTCTTCTTATGAACCAGTTCTTCAGGAACATCTTTATCCTGATGACCGCAGAAATAAGGAAGGATGTGATAACTACAACCGATAAGAGTTCACCGGTAAGTATCGCCCAGTTGCTCATCTCATTTACAGGATTAACGAAGTATATGGCAATTGCCGCATATACCGATTCTGCTGCTGACATGGTCTCTCCGCCATCGCCGATAACGTAATAACCAAAGTATGCTATCACAAATGGCAGCCAGCATAGTATTTTAATTAGCTTCTCTATTTTTCTAAGCATCTTACTTCATCTCTTTCTCCCACACACGGATGGTTCTGAGGCCGGACTCCGCCGCCGCTTCCTCCATCTGCAGGATATCATCCTTTTGCAGCTCTGTCTCAGCTGCCGCTATAATGTCATCAATATACTTTTCTTTTGTCACTCCAACAATAGGAATTGTACCTTTCGCAATACCCCATGCTATAAGAAGAGCCGCCTGACTGATGCCGTACTTCTCTGCAATCTCATAGAGACGCTGATTCAGCACTTCATATCTGCCAAGTACTTTATTATAGTTCTTCCCTCTTCCGGAGCCTTCGGCAAATGCACCGTCCGCCGTATAGTGTCCGGTAAGTGCCCCCTGTTCCAGAAGCATATAGCTGAAGAATTTAATTCCGTTACTATTACAATAATCTATTATGCCTGAAGTTTCAGAAGATCTGCAGAGCAGGCTGTAATGATTCTGAACTCCATAAACCGGAATCCCATATTCAAGAAACATCTCCTCTGATTCCTTCAACTCACTCAGGCTGAAATTCGACAGCCCGATATGTTTTATCAAGCCTTCCTTCTGCAGTTCAGCCATGGCAGGTATCCATTCCTTATATTTCATAGGATTATGGATCCAGTATATATCCAT
>ONEC01000078.1 GCA_900316715.1 uncultured Eubacteriales bacterium | reverse complement strand
TAAGCCATCCTGGCTCCTGCCTCAGCTGTTATATTCATCTGAGTACTCATATGGATAGGCAGCTCAGGAAAATGCTGCTTAATATAATCTGCAGCTCCAAAATCCTGTACCAGCACTGCATCAAGTCCTGCCTCATATAAAGGAGTGAGGAAATCCTTCAGTGCTCCCAGCTCTTCGTTCTTAAAAAGTGTATTTACAGTAAGATAAACCTTCACACCAAAAAGATGTGCTCTCTCCAATGTGGAAAGAAGCACATCTCTATCAAAGTTCCCTGCATACGCTCTGGCTCCGAAACTGCTGCCCGCAAGATATACTGCATCAGCTCCGGCTCTGAGAGCCGCTTCAAAAGCTTCCTTGTTACCGCATGGTGCGAGTATTTCCGGTCTATGCATTATTCCTTTCCCTCTCAGCCTCAAGCTGAACAACCTTTCGCTGAAGTGCAGCAACCTGTTCCTTATATTCCTCAACAAGCTTAAGTGCTGCCTCATGCTTTATCTGTGACTCAATAACTTCATGACGCAGTTCATACAGCTGCTGTTCCTTATCGGTGTTATCATTTCCTGCCTCATCAGCTCTTGACTTAGCCTTGAAATAATCATCTGCGATATTAAGTGCAAGAAGAACTCCCTGATACTCAGTATTCATTCTTCTGTACTCCTCAGATGTCTTGCACTCTGCAATCTTATTATTTATATAAGTTGCAACGTTCTGAAGATAATCCTCACCTTCATATCCACTGAGTGTATAAACCTTTCCGTTAATAACAACAGGTATATCAATCTTTGACTGTGCCATTCTTCCACCTCTATAATCATGCTTTCGGCTCAGCTATGCCGAAATGTCTATATGTCTGCGCTGTTACTGTTCTACCCTTTGGCGTTCTGTTTATAAAACCGTTCTTTATCAGATATGGCTCATAAACTTCCTCTATTGTTCCTGTATCTTCACCTATTGAAGCCGCCAGAACTTCAAGTCCTACCGGTCCTCCGTTATAGTTCTTGATGATGGTCATCAGAAGATTTCTATCAGTATCATCAAGTCCGAAGGAATCCACATCCAGCTTATCTAATGCGCTTACTGCTACATTATAATCAATTTTTCCTTTATGTTCAACCTCTGCAAAATCCCTTACTCGTTTGAGAAGTCTGTTGGAAAGACGTGGTGTTCCGCGTGATCTCTTAGCTATCTCAAGAGCACCTTCATCGTCTATCTCTATACCAAGAACAGCTGCTGATCTCATAACGATCATCATAAGTTCACTGACATTATAAAACTCAAGTCTGCTGACAACTCCGAACCTGTCCCTGAGGGGTGCAGATAACATACCGGCTCTGGTTGTTGCACCGATAAGTGTAAACTTCGGAAGGTCAAGCCTTATGGATCTTGCACTCTCTGCCTTTCCGATAACTACATCTATCGCATAGTCTTCCATGGCAGGATAAAGAACCTCTTCAACCTGACGGTTAAGTCTGTGTATCTCATCGATAAAAAGTACATCGTTCTCAGACAGGTTATTAAGAATAGCTGCTATCTCTCCCGGTTTCTCAATAGCCGGTCCTGATGTAACCTTGATATTTACTCCCATCTCCTCTGCAACTATTCCTGCAAGAGTAGTCTTTCCAAGTCCCGGAGGACCATAGAGAAGAACGTGATCGAGAGGTTCATGTCTCTTCTTTGCAGCTTCTATAAAAACCTTCAGGTTCTTCTTAACCTTTTCCTGACCTATATATTCATTCAGGCTGCTTGGTCGGAGATTCTTCTCCATCAGCTCATCTTCAATTGTAGCCTCTGTCTGAATAATTCTTTTAGCCATTAATCTCAGCCTCTCATTGCCTTAAGTGCAGCCTTCAGCAGTTCACCGCTTTCCATCTGTTCTGCACCATTTACTTTTCTAACTGCTTTAAGAGCTTCAGAACGTGAGAAGCCAAGTGCTTCTAATGCTTCTGCTGCTTCTGCCACAGTATCAGGAGCCTGCTCGTCAAATACAGTTTCTCCGAACAGCATCTCTCCTGTATATGTGAGCTTATCTTTAAGCTCGATTATAATCTTCTGTGCAGTCTTACTTCCGATTCCCGGAGACTTACTGATGGACTTCACATCGTTAGCCATAACTGCATCTGTAAGTTCTGTAAGATTAAGAGTATTCATAACTGCCAGAGCCCCCTTAGGTCCTACTCCGTTTACTCCTATCAGATGTCTGAAGGTCTCACGTTCCAACTTGGATAAAAAGCCATAAAGGACTCTGTCATTCTCTGTCACCTGAAGATGAGTAAGAAGCTTAACCTCTTCTCCCAACGGCGGCAGCTTGGTAAGTGTTTCGTTATTTACTCTGATCTCAAAACCTATTCCTGAAGAAGTCTCTACAACTACAAAGCCTTCTTCCTTATCTTCAATTGTTCCTCTGATATATGAAATCATCTGGTAAACCCTTTATCTCTACAACGAAAAAAGTGCCACATTAAAGTGGCACTTAATTCTGATTTTAAAGGAACTCAAAATCATCTGCTCCTTCTTCTTCGCCGTCTCCGATCATGACCTTGTTAGGCTTTCTGTTATCCTCAATCTCTCCAACGAAAACCTCATCATCATCACCACCAAATACAGGTGTTTCTTCCTCTGCCTGCTTATTAAAAAACTTTGAAGCTTCAGACTCATTTGTCTTCTCTTCCTTAGCAGGAGCTTCAGCAGCCTTCTTAGGGGCAGCCTTCTTTTCTTCAGCCTTTTTCTTGCCTGAGTTTGAATCAGCATTACGAAGCTGTGTCTCAAGATCATGTATCTTAGTTCTGTACTCTTCAAGAGCATTCTGAAGCTTTCCGTTCTCTTCGCGAAGTTTCTCAACTTCACTATATGCTTCATCGTAAGCTCTGTATACAGTTTCAACATAAGTATCTACATCGACCTTCTTATAACCAAAAAGTCCTTTGCCGAAGTGTGTCGATCTTACATCAACCGGTTGCATCATAATGGTTTCACCCTCCAGTACTAATTAATCTGAATTAATTATAGCATAAATATTATTACTTTCAAGCTTTAATATTGTGCTATAATTACTAATATTTTACACCATTTTGGAGATATTATCATGCAAATAATCACAGAAAACATAAGTAGAGCGACTATTCCGGCATTAAACAACCTTGATATAGTCTATCCGACAGAACGAGTTATGATGTTTGATATAGAAACCACAGGCCTTTCTCCTGACAGATCTTTCATCTACATGATCGGTATAAACATAAGAAAATCCGACGGCTGGGAAGTCAAGCTTCTGTTTAATGATGATGGCCAGTCAGAGCCGGAAATAATAAAAACATTTCAGGATGAACTCCTCTCTCACGACATTCTCATAGAGTTCAACGGAGATCAGTTTGATATAAACTTTGTAAAGAGACGTATGGCCCATATCAAGCGGGTTACAGGTATTACAATCGAAGATAACTTCAGCACTGTACGTTCAGTAGATCTGATGAAGCTTATACGTCCATATAAGTTCGCCCTGGGACTTCCAAATATAAAGCAGAAAACCATAGAGCGTTTCCTTGGTATCAACCGTGAAGATCAGTTTAACGGCGGTCAGCTTATAGATGTATATCTGGATTATCTGTCATCAAAGGATGAGACTGCCAAGCATCTCGTGGTACAGCACAACAGAGACGACATGGTAGGCATGATGTATCTCTCGGATATATTTGCCGTTACCTCACTGTCAGATGGCAACTTTGAAGTTTCCGGAATAAATACTGAACTGAAAGCAGAAAGGCTCTATCTGAACATCAGCCTGAAGCTTCCATTTGCTATGCCAAGACGTATCTTTGCCTCGGGAAATGGCATCTCTGTAAATGCAGAGGCCCTCTCTGCTCTTGTCAGTATTCCTATAGTGGAAGGCACCTTCAGATATTATTTTGAAAATTCCAAGACCAGCTTTGAAGAGCATACGGGATATTTCATAACCAGCATGAATGAAGAAGTACCGGCTCTTCCTGTATATAAGACTGAATTAAAATCCAAGACAAACTACATAGAACTTAGTGACAATTTCCTTGGAAATGCGGAGCATATAAAAGAATATGCCGGCAGAATCTGCCGGCTTATCCTTCAAAATAAATTTAAGTAATTCATATTATTCTACATCAAGAGTTACTTCGGCAGAATGTACACCTTCACCGGATATGTTGAGACGTACCTGTCCCTTCTCATATCCGGAACGAAGTACTGCCAGAGCTCGTCCCTTATAAGATACGGTTTCCGCATCTGTATATTTTTCATCCGTTACAGGATTCGCTGAACCAAAACCGGATATAACCGCCGGTCCTGTCAGTTCCGCTTTAAGACTTATCTTAGCATCCGGTACTCTGTTTCCATTCTCATCCACTATATCAACATTTACATAGATAAGATCATGTCCATCTGCCTTCATAGCTGTCTTTTCTGCTGTCAGACTTATACCGTCAGGCTTATCCGTTGTTGAAAGCTCTGCACGGCTTACTTCTTTACCATCCCGGTAGCTTACTGCCTCAACCTTTCCAGGCTTATACTCTGTCTCAAATCTTACGCTGTAAGGAAGAGGCCTATCCATACAAACCTGCTTTCTTCCTATACTCTTTCCGTCTATAAAGATTTCAACCTCTTCTGCACGGGAGAATACAACAAGCTCTGTCATACGTCCTTCATAACCATGATAATTCCAGCTTTCCTGAGCATCCAGAAATCCCCACAAGCTTATAAGCTCAACTTTGCCATATGTATCAGGGTGCATAGAATAGAGATATGTATTATCATTTCCCCATACCACACTTCTATAGGCTCCCTGAGGAAGTCTGTAACCTGTTATATCGAAATCTGCATCGTTCGCTGTTCTCCATGGGAACGGTGAACCCGTCTGAGGCATAAGATCCCAGAAACTTTCCGGCATATCCGGATCATCCTTATCATAGTAAACATCTTTTCCGATACCCGCTTCACCTATATAGTCCCAGGCTGTCCAGGTGAATTCACCGATAACATAAGGCAGCTTTTCTATAAATGACCAGCGATAACCGACCTCCTTAGGAAAGTTCTCTGATCCCAGAATAACCCTTTCAGGAAACATTGTGTGGTCTCTCTCATAGATATCTTCCATGTAGTTATATCCGACCACATCCAGGCCATTAGCAAAAGGCTCTGTGCTTTCTTCCCACTGGGTTGAAGCCAGTCCCTCATCTGAGTTCTGTGCTTCATTCTGTCCCTTCATAAGTTCGTCATCCAGTCCACTCCACATAGAACATATACCGTTGCTTATAGGTCTTGTTCCATCCAGTTCACGTATCTTTCCTGCCAGTCTGTCAGCAATGGTGTATCCGTTGCTGAGACCTCCCCTTTCAGGTATTTCATTTCCTGTAGACCACAGTATTACTGATGGATGAGTTCTGTCTCTTTTTATAAATGCACTGAGATCCTTCTCCCAGTCTGAATCAAAATACTGACTGTAATCTCCGCCTCTCTTACCCATGTTCCAGGCATCAAAGGCCTCATCAAATACATACATTCCCACTCTGTCACAGGCTTCAATAAGCGCTGCTGAAGGTGGATTATGAGCTGTACGGACAGCATTAAAACCTGACTCTTTCAGTTTTCTTATCTTCCTTGCTTCTGCTTCATATAGTGTGACAGAACCAAGAATACCGTTATCATGATGGATACATCCACCCTTAAGCTTAACGCTCTTTCCGTTAATACGAAGGCCTCTTACAGCATCAGCTGTAATAGTTCTTATACCGAACAGGGTTTCTGCCTCATCTTCTGAAGCCACATCATTCTTTATAAGATGAGTGCGGTATACTCCCATATCCTTAACCACTGCCCTCACACGATAAAGATTCGGATTATCAGCATCCCAGAGTGAAGGATTCTTAACATTCATTGAGAGTCTGGCTACTGCTCTCTTCACTGCACCTATATGAACTCTCTGTTTTGTTTCAGCCACACATTCATCACTGCCCTCCGGATACAGGAAAAGAGACACTTCTGCCACTCTGTTTTCAGTTGTCATGTTTTCAACTTCAACCTGAGCTGATAAAAATGCATAGCCATCAGCAACTTCCTTAGTGCTGATAAATATACCATCCGTTACTATATGAACTCTCGGACCATGACAGAGAGATGCCCCTCTATAAAGGCCCGAACCTGTATACCAGCGTGAATTCGGCTGCATGCTTGTATTAACGTTAATAGTGATCCTGTTTTCACTTCCAAAGGTCACATAGTTAGTAAGATCCACATAGAACGGTATATAGCCGTTATGCTGATAAGCAGCTTTACTACCATTTACTTCAACGGAAGCGCACTGCATGACTCCATCAAACCTGAGTCCTACACATTCATTCTCCCATTCCTTTGGAATGAATATATACTTGGTATAATTTGACATGCCTCCTGTAAAATAACCGGAATCAACTCCTGCCGGTGCGTCCGGTGACACCTCTGTGCTTATCATTCCATCATGCGGAAGATTTACGATAACTCCCGGATCAGTCTCCATCATGCCAAGAGAATCAAGAAATCCTCTTCTAAATGTCCATTCTTTATCGATATTAATTATGTTCATATATCTCGTTCTCCCCAAAAACATAAAACAAAAAATTTTAGCGACTGAAAAATTCTTTCAATTTCACCTTGAAATCCGGAGCCTCATCATATACACAATGACTGTATTCCTCATAGAAATAAGACTCCCATCCCTGCTGTTCAGCGGTCTTCTGCATACCCGTCCAATCGAATACTCTATCCTTCTTTGAGCCTATAATAAGCACAGGACATTTAATCTCATCCAGCTTTGATGTCACATCAAAACCCTTGATTCCTTTGGAAAGGATAATAAATCTGCGAAGATCTTCCGCTGTCACCATTTTATCCATGGCTGATATTGCCTTCTTAAATCTTCGAAAGGTTTCCTCAGAATAAACCTCTTCAGAAAATGCCATATTCAGTTCATGAATATCTCCCTTTTCAGCAAGTTCTATCCATCTGCCCAAAGCAGACTTTGTACTTAAATCCTTTACGCTTGATACAGAAGAACCTATCGCCATCTTCTTCACCAGTTCCGGATGCTCTATAGCTATAACCTGTATGATCATTCCACCCTGAGACGTTCCGAAGAAATATGCATCACTGATTCCCAGTTCCCTTACTGCAGCCGCAGTGTCACGGGCCATATCCTGAATCGTATATACCTCCGGCATATCTTCACGACGATCCATAAGATATATCGTATATTCATCCAGCATCTCTTTATAAGCTGTCTCTGTAGTATCAGCAAATACCATAGTACTTATCAGGCTGAGTCCCGGAACCATAATGAGCGGTTTCGGTCCATTTCCAAATGCATAGTACTTCATGGAAAAGTCTTCTGTTACCACCTTATTAATCTTTGCTCCCATTGCATAACCTCCCAATACAAAAAAGAGAGCCCACGCTCTCTTTTTATGGAGTAGCGGGGAATCGAACCCCGGTCCAAAAACCCGTCCATCACGGTGTCTCCCATCACAGTCAGTCTACTAACATTCCCTACGTCATACGCCGTCTGACAGGCTTATGATTTCAGTAGCTTCATGATTCTTCCCGTCCCTCAAAGCTTTGGGCGAAAGTTCTCCGACTCTTCGATGCCCGTATCACATGCATCGGATGACACGTGGCGGACAGCTGCCATTAGGCAGCGAGTGCTACTCTATCGTTAGCGTTTATTTTTTTTAAAGGTTTTTACGAGGTCCCTCACCTCGGATGGCTGCCCTAATTTCAGAATCCCTGTCGAAACCAGTACTACCCCGGTCTAACTATATAATATTACTCAACAGAAGGATCAGTTACAGGTTCTCCTTCAACTGCCTCTGCTCCATCTGAAGCATCTTCTGTTGATGTATCAGCCTCAGCAGATGTATCTGCTTCTTCAGCTGTGTCAACTTCAGGAATCTCCTCGTTAGTATATGTATTACCTACAAAGAAATCTGAATAGTTATCTGCCCAATATTGATCAAACCACTCACTGTAGTGAAGCGATGAAATTGTTGCATGTTCTTCTGCTTTCTTCTTCTCGTACTTATAAATAGCCTTTCCAAGAGGAATACCTATAAGTGCTCCAAGTGCAAGAGCTATAATGAATACCAAAAGGACTTTTTTAACCTTCTGAATCTTCATATCTCTTGTTCTGTTTTTCTTTTCTTTCTTGTATCTGTCTACCTTTGCCTGACTCATCACTACCACCTTCGAAGTTTAAAGATTAATTACCCCTAAAGGTAACCACATCTTGATATTTTACCTTTATCTGCCGTGAAAATCAATAAGATTCTTACTTCAGATTCTTTATCTTGAAATCTCTTTCTGCCTCTCTCTTCTGATCCTTTTTAGCTATGTCAGCTCTCTTATCATAGAGTTTTTTACCTCTTGCCAGACCAACTTCTATCTTAACGTTACTGTTATTCCAGTATACCTTAAGAGGCATAAGAGTGAGACCTTTTTCTTTAATCTTCTCGGAAAGTTTTCTTATCTCATACTTATGGAGCAGGAGTTTTCTTTTTCTCAGAGGATCCTTATTAAAGATATTGCCCTTCTCATAAGGATTAATGTTCATCTTATAGATGAAAACCTCTCCATTTTCAACGCCCACATAAGATTCTTTAATGGAGCAGTTGCCTAGTCTGAGAGACTTAACCTCTGTTCCAAAAAGCTCTATTCCTGCTTCATAGGTTTCTTCAATAAAATAATCATGATAGGCTTTCTTATTATTTGCTATTAATCTTGTGCCTTTTTCTTTTGCCATCGTTATTATCCTTACTGCTATTCAACAAAGTCGAAATCTATTACCCTGTCGATTTTATCACATTTTACTACTTTTACAACCACCTTATCTCCAAGGCGGAATCTACGGCCTGTAGAGTTGCCCGTCATCTCCATCTTTTCCTCGTTGTATACATAGAAATCATCATCAAGAGCAGCAACACTTACTGCACCTTCTATGGTATTCTCCAGTTCCACGAAGATATACTGGGATGTAAATCCTGATACCATACCTGTAAAGGATTCGCCGATATGCTCAGACATATATTCTATCTCTTTCAGCTTCTCTACATCACGCTCAGCGTTCTCAGCTCTTCTCTCTTTGAAGGAATTATCTTCAGAAACCTTCGGAAGCAGCTTTGCATAATGCTTGATACGTCTGTCGTCCAGCTTTCCATGAAGATTCTCTTTAATAATTCTATGGATCTGCAGATCAGGATATCTTCTGATAGGTGAAGTAAAGTGGCAGTAATACTTACATGCCAGACCGAAATGTCCAAGACACTCAGTTCCATATCTTGCCTGCTGCATACTTCTCAGCGTAAGTCTTGTCACAAGAGCCTCATAAGGCTTTCCTTCTATGCTGTTAAGCAGCTTCTGGAATTCCTTCGGATGCATCCTGTCACGGCTTACCTTAAAGTACAGTCCAAAGTTTCTGATAACTGCACGAAGACTGTCCACCTTCTCTTCATTTGGAACCTCATGAACTCTGTATTCAAACGGAAGATCAGCCCAGAAATATTCTTCAGCAACCGTCTCATTAGCTATAAGCATGAAGTCTTCTATGATCTTTGTGGCACAGTTTCTCTCATATGGTTTTATCTCAACAGGCTTGCTGTCTTCATCCACTATGATCTTTGTCTCAGGCACATCAAAATCTATAGAGCCCCTTTGAAATCTGTTCTCTCTCAGTTTTTCAGAGAGTTCGAGCATAAGACGGAACATCGGAATAAGCGGCTTATATCTTTCTACAGGAGCACCTTCGCGTCCCTCGAGGATTGCTGCCACATCAGTATAGTTCATTCTTTCGTTTACATTTATAACGCCTTCACATATCTCATGAGATATTACACGGCCTCTGTCGTCTATATCCATAACACAGGACAGAGTAAGACGGTCTACATCATGATTCAGTGAGCATATTCCGTTGGAAAGCTTATGTGGAAGCATAGGAATAACACTGTCCACAAGATAATTACTGGTTCCTCTGTTAAGAGCCTCTTTATCAAGTGCAGAGTTTTCCCGTACGTATTCAGATACATCTGCAATATGAACACCCAGATGATATATGCCGTTCTCATAAGAAAGAGTTATGGCATCATCCAGATCCTTTGCATCCTCGCCATCTATGGTAACTGTATCAAGATTGCGGAAGTCTCGTCTTCCCTCCAGCTGTGCAGGATCAACCTCTTCAGGAATAGTAAGAAGCTGCTGCTCCACTGCATCAGGGAACTCAACCGGAATATTATAGCTCTTTATAACTGACAGAATATCTGTAGTCGGATCATCCACATGTCCTATAACTTCCGTAACCACACCAGTAGGGGATTTCTTGCCGGTGCCATAGTCCTGAAGCTCAACTATTACAAGACTTCCTGTAACAGCACCCATGCTGGCCTTCTCCGGAATAAAGATATCATCTGCTATCTTCTTATTATTCGGAATAACAAAGCCATATCCGTCAGATGCCTGATATACACCGATGAGCGTTGTAATACCTCTGTTGAGAATCCTTACAACTCTTGCTTCGCTCTTCATATCCCTGGCATAGCTTCTCTTTGTAACCTGTATAAGAACCTTATCATCATGAAATGCATTCAGACAGTCCTTAGCAGGTATAAAGAAATCCTCAGAATATCCCTCTACACTTACGAAGCCGAAACCTCTTCTTGTACTGAGATATGTTCCCACCAGCACATTATCAGGAGGCAGCATATATCTGTTATTCTTTGTCTTTACGATGCTGACCTCATCCTCCATCTCATTAAGGAGTGCGAGGAACTTGTCATCATCCTCATCATCTATCTCAAAATAGTTCTTTAATTCCTTATATCTGGCAGGCTTAAAATCCTTCTCTGCCATTCTATCTAATATCTTTTCATGCATTTCCTCTCGAAACGCAAGTTCTTCCTCTGTATACATATCCTCATTAAAATCCATATCAACACCCCCGATTAAATATCAATACCAACTACCTGTTATTATAACACAAAAAAAGGTGCCTTGCTAAGCAAAGCACCTGAATAACCCCTCTTATCTAAACCACTTAGATCCAAGTAATATTGCAACTACCATGAAAAGAACTCCGAGAACTGCTGTAACCTTCTTGATAACTGCGTCCTTGGAATGCTTCTTGTTCTTGCTCCAATATGTATCTACTGTTCCTGATAATGCGGAACCAAATCCCTGGTCCTTTCCCTCCTGAGAAAGAACTAAGATTGTAAGTGCTATTGCTATTATAACAAATAAAATTGTAAGCGCGGTCTTCAACAAACTATGCTGCCAAATGCAGCTTCGAAAAATCATACTTGGTTATATTAGCATATCGAAGATACATATGCAAGCATATTTTTTACTTGATCAGATTACGGCCTGTTATGGCCACTTTTCCGTCCTCTGTTCTTTCATGTCTCTCTCCATCTCCAAATCTTGGAGGCGGAGTCTTTTCTTTATCCATTACCGTTCCTTCGCCTAGATATCCATTATTAGATACCATCTGCTCCGGAGTATTAAAATCATAACCATTCTTTACATCATTCATATTAATATGCGGATCATTATTATATGGAGCAGCCTCGTTATCTCTTGCGGCAGCTGCTGCTTTTCTTCTTCGAGATGCCTGTATGGTTGATGATATCGCTCCTCCAAACAGTATAAATATTCCTCCGCCGAGACATACGATGAAAACGATCCATAAGTATTCCTTATTCTCCGTAGCATCCAGATACATATATCTCATCTTTATCTGATTATCTTTGACATCTTTTATACCAAGATCGACCAGAGCTTCATCATAGTACTTTCTGACATCCGGATCTTCTATTTTTTTAACCTTTCCTTCAACGGTAATAGTATGGTCAGAATAGAAATCCTGCGAAGCATATGTTTCACTTGTGATAAGATCCAACTTCTCAATATCTTTCTTTCTTGACACCATTACTGCCATCACGGAGTTATCATCCAGAAAAGCAATATAAAATGTATCTCCCGATGAGCCTGCTCTCTTTGTAGAGGATTCGGCAAATGCACCTAATGATGAATTAACAGTAAGCATACAATAATCTTCTTTCAGAATAGTTTCACTATCAAGATTATAATCATTATCAAACAACATTTTATTAATGCTTGGAGCCTTTCCACTCATCATATATTTATGATTCAGTCCAAAAAGGCATAAAGCAAAAATAATCAAAAAGATGCCCCCAA
>ONEC01000076.1 GCA_900316715.1 uncultured Eubacteriales bacterium | reverse complement strand
ACGGAGGATCAGGAGGAGGCAGCGGTTACTATTGCCGATGCTCAGCATTTTGAAACAATTCGAACTATCAAAGAATTTGATCCGGACATAGCTGTGGTAAGAGTTCACGGAGCACAGCAGTTTGCTATAAGACTGGGATATCCTACGGTTACGGCAATGACGCTTTTCGGTTATGCAGCAGTGGTTTCTCTGGCAGAACGTATAGTTGATGAAATCGCAAACAGTAACTTTGCAAAAAAACTGTCGCAGCATACGGACTTCAGATTAAAGCCGGGCTTTGATGCTGCCCTTGAAAAGGGATTTATTGAGGATAAGAAATAATGATTCAGATCAGAAATGTAAAAAAGTCATTCGGAAAAAACGAAGTATTGAAAGATGTTTCGCTTGAAGTTAAAGACGGTGAAGTAGTGGTGATTCTGGGGCCTTCGGGCTCCGGCAAGACCACACTCCTTCGCTGCCTCGAGTTTTTCGAGAAAGCCGATGCGGGCGAACTTGAGATAGGAGATCTCAGCGTAAATATCGCAAAGGCAAACAAGAAGGAGATTCAGCAGGTAAGAAACAGATTCGGATTCGTCTTCCAGAATTATAATCTCTTCGCCAATAAAACAGTACTCGAAAATGTGACGGAGGGACTGATCGTATCGAAAAAGATTCCGAAGAAGGAAGCTGAAGAGATGGCTGCCGAAACATTAAAGTGGGTAGGCCTGTCGGATAAATTCGATGCATTTCCGGCACAGCTGTCAGGAGGTCAGCAGCAGAGAGTGGGTATCGCGAGAGCGGTGGCCATACATCCGGAAGCCATTTTACTGGATGAGCCGACATCGGCACTTGATCCGGAGTTGGTGGGGGATATTTTGGATATTATAAAAAAGGTGGCGAAAAAAGGAATCACAATGATCATAGTAACTCATGAGATATCTTTCGCACAGGATGTGGCCGATAAGGTGGTCTTCATGGACAGCGGAGTGGTCGTTGAAGAGGGACCGCCGAATCAGATTCTTTCAAATCCGAAGGAACAGAGAACAAGACAGTTTTTATCAAGGATTATATCTTTGGACGCAAATTATGTTATTTAGTGGGAGAACAGGATATGAGTATTGTTAACAGTCTTATTGACTTAGTCGGAAATACTCCGATGCTTAATCCAAAGCGTTTCTTTTCCGAAAAAGCCATAAAGGGAAATGTATATCTGAAGTTGGAATATTTTAATCCGGGAGGAAGCGTAAAGGACCGTATAGCTCTCGGGATGATAGAGGATGCGGAAAGAAGGGGACTTCTCAAGGAAGGCTCTACCATCATCGAGCCGACCAGCGGTAATACGGGAATCGGAATATCATTGGTGGCGGCCTGTAAGGGATATAAGACAATCATAGTTATGCCGGATACGATGACGGTGGAAAGACGTTTACTTATAAATGCACACGGAGCGCAGATCGTACTTACACCCGGAGCACAGGGAATGAAGGGCGCAATAGCCAAGGCAGAGGCTCTGAACAGTGTTATTCCGGACAGCCTTATCCTTCAGCAGTTCCATAATCCGGCAAATCCGGCTACGCACAGAGCAACAACTGCGAATGAGATATGGAATGATCTGGAAGGAAAAGTCGATTATTTCATTGCAGGTGCCGGAACAGGCGGAACCATAAGCGGTGTAGGCCAGGCTCTGAAGGAGAAAAATCCTGATGTAAAGATCATCGCCGTTGAGCCTTTTGACTCGCCGGTACTCTCCGGAGGAACGGCAGGTCCGCACAAGATCCAGGGAATCGGAGCGGGATTTGTTCCTCCCGTATATGATGCCGGAGTGGTGGATGAGATATTTAAAGTCAGAAATCAGGAAGCTATAGATACTTCACGTGAATTGGGCAGATCGGAGGGTCTTTTGGTAGGGATTTCCTCTGGTGCTGCAGCATTTACCGCATGGCAGGTTGCAAAGAGACTTGAAAGTGAAGGTAAGAACGTAGTAGCACTTTTACCGGATACGGGAGAGAGGTATTTATCAACTGAGTTATATCAATACTAATTATGGAAGGTGAAGAAAGATATGTCATTTATTGAAAGACCGAGATCCACCTGTGCTTTGGGCGGAGCTTTGGCAACCATAGGAGATCTTCCCGGTGTGGTACCGATCTCTCATACACCGTCCGGCTGTGCCGGAAACCTGAGCGGAGCCACAGCGTTCGGTTCGGGCAATTCCGGTTCGGGATATTGTTCCGGAGGAAGCGTTCCGGTAAGTAATGTCGGAGAGAAGCAGGTTATCTTCGGAGGAGACAAAAGGTTAAGGGAAGAGATAGAGATAGCACTGGATATTCTGGATGCGGATCTTTTCGTTGTAACAACCGGATGTATGACGGAAATAATTGCGGAAGATATAAACGGAGTTGTACGGGATTTCCGGGATGACGGAAAGCCGGTAACCTATGTTAATACACCGAGCTTCGAGGGCGATGCTTATAAGGGATATGATATCGTGATGAACGAGATTCTAAACAATTATATTCCTGTCAGCAGGACCAAGGATAAGAAGCTGGTAAATATATTGGGAATAATCCCACAGTTCGATCCTTTCTACAGAGGAGACCTGGAGGAAATCAAACGACTGCTTGAGAAGTTGGGACTTAAGGTTAATACATTTTTTACCGAAGACCAGACCTTTGCGAATATCAAGTCTGCCTCCAAGGCTTCTCTTAATATAGTTTTCTCTCAGGTAAGAGGTATATCTGTGGCTGAGAGATTTGCCGAAAAGCATAAGACTCCTTATGTGGTCGAGAATCTTCCGATAGGATCCGTTGAGACCGACAGATTCTTAAAGAACATCGGAAAACTTATGGGAATTGAAACTTCCAGGGTAAATGCGGTCATAAAAGAAGAGAACAGAAGATACTATACTTACCTGCAGAGAACAACGGATTTCCACGGCGACGGTGAACTGAAATACTATGTTGATATAGCTGTAAATGCAAATCAGGCCATTCCTTTTGCGTCCTTTGTGGAGAAGGAACTGGGATGGATAGTTGAAAATGTTGCCGTTACGGATGTTCTGAGCAACGCGGAGACAGAACGGATAAGGGAACAGTATTCCGCACAGAAGCTTAAGGGTAATCTCGTATTCGAGAAGAATACAAATGATATCGAAAAACTGTTTGTAAGATCCACGAAACAGTCCAACGGTAATTATTTTCAGGATACCCATACGCCCGTATATCTTATCGGCAGTACGCTGGATAAGAACTTCGCTCAGAAGGTTGCGGGCGGAAGCCTGTTTGTAAGTTATCCGGTATTCAACCGGGTTATCGTGAATAAAGGATATGCCGGATATAACGGTGGACTGAATCTGTTTCAGGATATATATGACAGTATCGTTCCGGGAAGAATATAAGAAATATAACAGTAGGAGGATGTTCGGATGAGTTATTATCAGCAGGAAGAACAACCGGTCAGAAATCAACGTGTCTCCATGAGCGACAGTTTCAAGGGATGCGGATCGGAACTTCTTGATTGTGCGAAGAACGGTTGTATATTTAAAAGCTCCAGAGGCTTTTGGCAGGCAAATTCCTGCCAGATGGCGCTGTCGCTCATGATGGCGGCAACGGTCGAAAATGCTGCGATCATCATGCATGCCCCGCTGGGATGCGGAGCTCAGCTGACACAGCTGTTAAACAGTACAACCTCCGGAAAGACCAAACGAGGACTGAGTACAAGTCCTTTTGTATGGCTTACGACAAATATGCAGAAAGTTGATATCATAAACGGCGGAGAGAAGAATCTGAGGGAAACC
The DNA here is from genome assembly GCA_900316715.1 of uncultured Eubacteriales bacterium. GTDB lineage: Bacteria > Bacillota > Clostridia > Lachnospirales > Lachnospiraceae > Eubacterium_Q. Next base: position 16,820 of record ONEC01000076.1, on the reverse strand, counting down.
ATTCGTTATACGGATAAAGAGTTCAGACCGGAGATCATTTTTGTTGTGGCAACCTGTGCACCGTCCATAATCGGTGATGATGTGGAATCCGTAATAGAGAGTGAGAAGGAGAATATTTCCGCGGAGCTTACGGCGATTTACTGTCCGGGATTTAAGGCAAAGAATGTGGCATCGGCTTATGATGCATTTTACCATTCACTGCTCAGACATATAAAGTTCGAGCCGGAACCGTATGTGGATTATAATCCGGATACCTTAAACGATCCGTACGATCAGTCGGCAAGGCTGAACTATGAATATCAGAAGAGCAATACGGTTAATCTCTTCAATGCCACATCAATAGGAGCGGATGACGAAGCGGAGATTACGAGACTGCTCAATGCACTTAATATCAATGTTAGGATCTATGCGGAATACTCCAATCGTGACAAGTTCAGGATGGTATCGGAGGCGGCGCTTAACGTAAGTATGTGTAATGTACATGACGATTATATCCTGAAATATCTTGAGGAGAAATACGGTATCCCGTACATTATCCAGGGAATGCCTCTGGGAAGAAAGGCAACAAGGGAATGGCTTAAGAAGATAGCGGCATTCTTCGGAAAGGAAAAGGAAGCGGATAAGCTGTGTGACTATGAGGAAGCAAGGCTCGATAAGGAACTTGCCGATATCCTTCCGAAGATACGGGATAAGAGAGTCATGATCGGAGGAGGAGTCGTTAGAGTTGCACAGGAAGCAAGACTGCTCAGCAGTCTCGGCATGAAGGTCCTTGCTATAAGACCGCATCATTATGAGAATATCGCCGAGCCTGTATATGTAAGTCTCAACGAAGAGGTGCCGATGGTTCCGGTTGCGGTAAGTAATCAGCTGTATGAGCTTATCAATCAGGTTAAGAGATATAAGCCGGATATAGTGGTGGAGCATCCAGGAAAACCGGGATGGATAGCGAGAACGGGAATTCCTTCGGTATGTCTTTACAGTCCGGGAAGGTCATTCTTCGGATATCTCGGTGAATTTACATTTGCCAGAAGAATTGCTCTTCAGCTTGAAAATACAAATTACGAGAAAAGAATTTCAAAATATGTTAAACTGCCTTATAAAAAAGAATGGTATGATAAAGATCCGTACAGCTATGTAAAGGTATGATCTTTTATTCATTTCGGAAGGACAGTCAGTTACAATGAATGAGATTAAAACCCGATACGGGACTTTTATCCCGTACAGCGGTGAAGCAGAGTTAAGGAAAAAGAATAAAGAACCGGTCACGTATCATGAAAACGGTGAGATAGCGAGCATCTATTTTGAAGAAATCCGGAAGGTCAATACGCCTCTGGGAGAGATAGATGCGGAGTATCTCACATTTTACCCGGACGGGACACTAAAGCGGATTTTCCCGTCATACGGGCAGATAAGCGGATACTGGACCGAGGAAGATGAATACAGCATTGCACCCGAGGCCGAAATTGCTTTATGCGGACGGACCTTCAGGGTGCATCCTCTATGCATAGCATTCTATCCGTCGGGTAAGGTTAAGAGCTTTACGATATGGAACCGGGATACCGTTACCGTTGATACAAAATACGGAGAGGTAGAGACAAATTTCGGATTCGATCTAAGGGAGGACGGGAAACTTAAATCCATCGAACCTGTATTCGGAACTAAGTTAGAGACAGAGAAGGGGGTTATATATCCTTTCGATACCGATAACTACCGCCTAAGTGCCGAGAACAATTCCCTTGTTTTTGATGAGGAGGGGGATATTGTGAGCGTTAAGACGTTAAGGACGGGACTCAGGGTTTCGACCGGTGCCGGCATAATAAATATACGGGCATGTAAGGCTCAGGATCCGCTGACCGGGTTTGAGAGACTGTTTCCGCTGAACATAAATATCATCGGGGAGCTCGTCGAGGTAACCTGCCTTGATAAGATTAAAGAATCCTTTCCGGTGGATAAGGTTCAATTTATCTAAAAAATTTATGTCAAAAATCCGTAGTGAAAAATTAACTAAAAAAATCAGGATTTTAGAATATATAGGTATAAATTAACGAAATTTAAAAAAATGCCCACAAAAGACAAATTTTTGTGTATAATCTTCTGCGGTAAAATAGTTTATCTAAATATATAAAGAGAGGTTTAATTATGGATCACAGTGTAATCACAGACGAGTACCTTGCTAAAATGGACGCGTACTGGCGTGCGACTAATTATCTTGCTGCAGCTCAGCTGTATCTTTTAGATAATCCACTCCTCCGCGAGCCACTTCAGAAGGAACAGATTAAGAAGAAGATAGTAGGTCACTGGGGAACAGTTCCTGGACAGAACTTCATCTATGTTCATCTTAACCGTGTAATTAATAAGTACGATCAGGACATGATCCTTCTTTCAGGACCGGGTCATGGCGGAAACTTCTTCGTAGCAAACGCTTACCTTGAAGGTTCATACAGCGAAGTATATCCAAACATCAGCAGAGATATGGATGGTCTTCAGAAGCTTTGCAAGCAGTTCTCATTCCCTGGCGGTATCTCAAGCCACGTTGCTCCTGAGACACCTGGTTCAATCCATGAAGGTGGAGAGCTTGGTTATTCAATAGCTCATGCATTTGGTGCTGTTTTTGATAATCCAGAACTTATCGCTGCTTGTGTAGTTGGTGATGGAGAGGCTGAGACAGGTCCTCTTGCAACATCATGGCAGTCAAATAAATTCCTTAATCCGATTACAGATGGTGCAGTACTTCCTATTCTTCACCTTAACGGATTTAAGATTTCTAACCCTACAATTCTTGCTCGTCTTTCACATGAGGAGCTTGAGGCATTCTTCAAGGGTAATGGATGGAAGCCTTACTTCGTAGAAGGTTCAGATCCAAAGGAAATGCATAAGAAGATGGCAGAGACTCTTGACATCGTAGTTGATGAGATCAAGGCTATTCAGAAGAATGCAAGAGAGAACAACGACGCTACAAGACCTGTATGGCCAATGATCGTTCTTCGTACACCTAAGGGATGGACAGGACCAAAGGTAGTAGATGGTAATAAGATTGAAGGTTCATTCCAGGCACATCAGGTACCTGTAATGATGGATAAGCCTGAGCATATGCAGATCCTTAAGGAGTGGCTTGAAAGCTATCATGCAGAAGAGCTCTTCGATGAGAACGGTGCTCTTATTCCTGAACTTCAGGAGCTCGCTCCAAAGGGAGACAGAAGAATCGCTTCTAACCCACATGCAAATGGTGGTAAGCTTCTTCATGACCTCAGACTTCCTGATTTCCGTGATTATGCTGTTGACGTTCCTACACCAGGATCAGTTGAGAAGCAGGATATGATCGAGCTTGGCGGATACATCAGAGACGTATTCAAGCTTAATGATGATCAGAAGAACTTCCGTATCTTCGGACCTGATGAGACAATGTCAAACCGTCTTAACAAGGTATTCGAGGTAACAAACAGAGATTGGAACAACCCAATCGAAGAGGGAACAGATCAGTTCCTTGCAGCTGACGGACGTGTTATGGACTCAATGCTTTCAGAGCATATGTGCGAAGGCTGGTTAGAGGGATACATCCTTACAGGTAGACACGGATTCTTCGCTAGTTACGAAGCGTTCATCCGTATCATTGACTCAATGGCTGCTCAGCATGCTAAGTGGCTTAAGGTATGTAACGGACTTCCTTGGAGAAGACCTATTTCATCACTTAACCTTCTTCTTACATCTAACGTATGGCAGCAGGATCATAACGGATTCACACATCAGGATCCTGGATTCCTTGATCATATTTCTAACAAGAAGGCAGACGTTGTAAGAATCTATCTTCCACCAGATGCTAACTGCTTACTCTCAACAATGGATCACTGCCTGAAGAGTAAGAACTATGTAAATGCTATCGTTGCTAGTAAGCACCCAAGACCACAGTGGCTCACAATGGAGCAGGCTGTTAAGCATTGTACACAGGGTATCGGTATCTGGGATTGGGCTTCATCAGATAACGGAGACGATCCGGATGTTGTACTTGCATGCTGTGGTGATACACCTACACTTGAGGCTCTTGCTGCAGTTGATATCATGCACAAGGAAATGCCGGATGTTAAGGTTCGTTTCGTAAACGTAGTTGACCTTATGAGACTTGAGCCAAAGGATAGACATCCACACGGACTTTCAGATGTTGATTATGATACTATCTTCACAAAGGATAAGCCTATCATCTTCGCATTCCATGGATATCCAACACTCATTCATGAGCTTACATATACAAGACATAACCACAACATCCATGTTCATGGTTATCATGAAGAAGGTACAATCACAACTCCATTCGATATGAGAGTTCAGAATAAGATTGACCGTTTCAACCTTGTAATCGCAATGATCAACAACATTCCATCACTTGGAAACAGAGGAGCATTCCTTGTACAGAAGATGAAGGATAAGCTTGTTGAGCATAAGACATACATCCACGATGTAGGTATTGATATGCCTGAAGTTGCTGAGTGGAAGTGGACAGGTCTTAACTAATTAATAAAAACAGAACATTTAGTTCGACAATAGGGGAGCTGCTGTTAGGCGGCTGAGAGGAGACCGTAAGTCTCGACCCATAACCTGATTTGGATAATGCCAACGTAGGGATATAAAGTTACAGATAACGGATATGTCACTACGTGGCATATCCGTTTATTTTGTTTTTTTGGTAACTGAGCGGCAGGCTGGGAGCACCACTTTCTGTCGCTTTAAAAAAGTCATTTCACTAAAGACTTAACAGGAGGTTGAAAAATGACAAACGAGAATATCGCAGGCGCTGAATCAAGAAATTATACAACTCAGATGGATGCTGCAAGAAAAGGAATTGTAACTCCGGAGATTCAGCTGGTAGCAGAAAAAGAAAAGATGGAAGTTGAGAAGCTTATGAAGCTGGTGGCAGAGGGAAAGGTCGCAATCCCTGCCAACAAGTATCATAAGTCACTGAATGCTGAGGGCATCGGAAGCATGCTCCGTACCAAGATAAATGTAAATCTTGGTGTATCCAGAGATGTGGAGAATTATGATGTAGAGATGGAGAAGGTAATGAGCGCTGTAAATATGGGCGCAGAAGCCATCATGGATCTTTCAAGCCATGGCAATACCCAGCCTTTTAGAAGAAAGCTTACTTCTGAATGCCCTGCCATGATCGGAACTGTTCCGGTATATGACAGTGTAATTCATTACCAGAGAGATCTTGCTACACTTACTGCAAAAGACTTTATCGATGTGGTACGTCTTCATGCAGAGGATGGTGTGGATTTTGTAACACTGCATTGCGGTATTACAAGAAAAACCATAGAGCAGACAAAAAAACATAAGAGAAAGATGAATATAGTAAGCCGTGGCGGAAGTCTGGTTTTCGCATGGATGAGTATGACAGGAGAGGAGAATCCTTTCTATGAATACTATGATGAAATCCTGGATATCTGCGAGGAGTATGATGTTACAGTTTCTCTCGGAGATGCCTGCAGACCGGGATGTCTGGCTGACGCAACAGACGTCTGTCAGATTGAAGAACTTGTACGTCTCGGTGAGCTTACAAAGCGTGCATGGGATCATAATGTTCAGGTTATGGTTGAAGGACCGGGACACGTTCCACTTGATCAGATAGCTGCGAACATGAAGGTTCAGAGTACAATCTGTATGGGAGCTCCTTTTTATGTTCTCGGACCTCTTGTTACGGATATAGCACCGGGATATGACCACATTACGTCAGCCATCGGTGGAGCCGTTGCTGCCATGAGCGGCGCTGCATTTTTATGCTATGTTACTCCGGCAGAACATCTTGCTCTTCCGAATGTAGAGGATGTTAAACAGGGTATAATCGCTTCAAAGATTGCAGCACATGCGGCTGATATTGCGAAGGGTATTCCGGGAGCGAGAGATATAGATGATAAGATGGCAGATGCAAGACGAGTTCTTGATTGGGATGCGCAGTTTGAATGTGCACTTGACCCTGAAACGGCAAAGGCTATCAGAGACAGCAGACGTCCGGAGGATGATCACAGTGAAGCCTGCAGTATGTGCGGAAAGTTCTGTGCCGTAAGAAGCATGAATAAGGCGCTTGCGGGAGAGTATATAGACATCCTGTAAACGAACGTTTCCTATAAGCATTGTTTCATGATATAATACAGACATAAGCAGTTTTTCGCATAGGAGGAGATGAGTATGTCTGAGTATTTTATATACTACGCCTCTATAAATATTGTCGGAGCCGTTATATTCGGAATAATGCTTGCGAATGACTACATAGGGTTAGACAGACAAGAGAAGCAGCTGAAGTATGACCATGCACTGATAGCATTCATTTTATACTTTTTGTCGGATGCGATCTGGGCAGGGGTTGATGCGGGCGTTTTCCCTGTAAATCAGTTTACGGTCATCACAACAACATTTTTAAATTTTGTGATAATGACGCTTATCATATATACCTGGCTGTGTTACGTTCTGGCGGTCGAGCAGATTCCGAACAGGAACAGTATGACCATGCGGATAATACTGGCTTTGCCGCTGATCCTGTCTATGGTGGGACTGATTCTGACTTACCTTATATCACCGAGGCTTCTGATAGATGAAAACTTGAAGAATACTGCGGCTTTTGATGCTTTTCTTGTGGCAGTGCCATACATTTATCTTATAGCGATAATAGTTTATACGATAAAAAAAGCACGCAGTGAAGAAAATATAATCGAGAAGAAGAAACATATCTATATCGGACTGTTCCCTATAATGACTGTGATAGGCGGACTGCTTCAGATGATTCTCATGCCTGCGCTTCCGATATTCTGTTTCAGTTCTACGATCCTTATGGTCATTTTCTATATTAAGTCCATAGATACTCAGATATCGAAGGATCCGCTTACGAATCTGAACAACAGAGGGCAGCTTGCAAGATATGTATCACAGAAAAGCAATCTTCTGATCGAAGGACGGACGACATATGTCGTGATGATCGATGTTAATGATTTTAAAAATGTAAATGATACCTACGGTCATGCCGAAGGTGATTCCGCACTGGTTATAATAGCCAAGGCACTTCTGAAAGCGGTAAAGAGCAGAACCATACCTCTCTTTCTGGGAAGGTACGGCGGAGATGAATTTGTCCTTATCGCCCATCCGGTAAAGGAAGAAGAGCTCACGGAACTTCTTGACCATGTCAGAGATAATATATTTTCAATGTGTAAGAGCGAGAATAAACCGTATCTTTTGACAATCGGTATAGGATATGATGAGATGCTGGGTGAGGAGGATACTTTCCAGAAATGCATGCAGCGTGCGGACGATAAACTGTACATAAACAAAGAATATATAAAAGCAAAACAGAAGAAATCAACAGCTTAAAGTTAAGCTTGAAGTGTTGGTGTAAATCGGGCATAATTGATATATGAATATCGATTATGCTCGATATTTTTTTGGAACTGCGCCTTATGGCGTGATGTATATATTCAACATAAGAAGGGATACAAAAATGGCAGTACAGCATATAAAAGAAGCAGAATTTGATGAAGTGGTTTTAAAGAGTGATGTTCCTGTTCTTGTGGACTTTTTTGCAGAATGGTGCGGTCCGTGTAAGATGATGGAACCTATCCGAGGAAGTATCAGGAGCAAAGATTGTTGCTGTTGATGCTGACGAGGCAGAGAGACTCTGCATAGTTTATGGAATATCCAACATTCCTTGCATGATACTTTTTAAGAATGGTGAGGAAGCAGACAGGATAGTCGGAAGAGTTCCAAAGCAGAAGATAATCGATACGCTTAATGCTTAAGGAATAAGTGCCGGTACTGAACAAGCGTATAAGGGAGAAGAAGTGGTGATGATAGATGTATTGATTATAGGTGCCGGCCCTGCGGGACTGTCGGCTGCTATATATGTGGAGCGTGCCGGAAAGCATGCAGTATGTCTGGAAGCTATGACAGTCGGCGGCCAGATTGTAAATACACCGGAGATAGCAAACTATCCGGGAATTAAGAAGATAAGCGGTTTTGAATTCTCAATGGGCCTTTACGAACAGGCTACAGAACTTGGAGCTGATATTATATATGAGCAGGCCGTAAAGATAAGGGAGACTCTGAATCCTGAAGAAAAGGGCTTTACAGTTCTTACGGAATCAGGAAAAGAGTTTGAGGCGAAGACGGTTATTATCGCAACAGGTGCAAAGAACAGACTTCTTGGAATTGACAAGGAAGAGAGCCTGACAGGAAGAGGAGTTTCATACTGTGCAACCTGTGATGGAGCATTCTTCAGAGGAAAGGATGTGGCAGTAAATGGTGGAGGCAATACAGCATTAGAAGATGCTTTATTCCTTACAAATTACTGCAATAAGGTTTACATAATTCACAGAAGGGATGAGTTCAGAGGTGAACCTAAGAACGTTGAAGCTGTGAAGAGTAAAGAAAATGTAGAGTTTGTGCTTGATTCTACGATAGATGAGCTGAAAGGTGACAGAAACCTTGAGGCTGTTGTAGTACGTAATAAGAATACAGGAGAGCTTCGTGAGATCCCTGTAGCAGGACTCTTTATAGCAATAGGACAGGAACCGGATAACGTGGCATTTGCCGATGTGGCATTGCTTGATGAAAAGGGGTACATCAGAGCGGATGAAAGCTGCATGACAGAAACACCGGGTATCTTTGTAGCGGGAGACTGCAGAACTAAGGCTGTAAGACAGCTTACAACTGCGGCATCAGACGGGGCTGTGGCAGCTCTTGCAGCTTGTGCATATATTGGTTAGCGATAGTTAAATTCATGCTTTAATAATTGCTTAAAAAAGTGTATTATGTAGACAGACGCCGCTGTTAGTTTTGGGTGGGGAGGTACTTATGGATTTAAAGCAATTTGTTGATGGCATGGGGGCCATGACATGTGTTGTATCGGTAGAAGATCTGGGTAACGGTAAGTATGGTGATATCCGTATAGTTACAGGCAACCAGGCGTATATAGATTCAATTGAGAACCCGGCTCCCGGAGCAGAACTGCTTGTTAAAGAGTTTATTCCGAACTCACTTTATACCAGATATTTAACAAGAGATCTAAACTTTGAAGATTTCAGTTATAGAGCTGCTGTAGAGAAGAAGTGCCTTCATTCTTATGCAAGACCGGACCGTATGCAGGGAATATGGTTCAATATGATCTTCCTTCCGGTCAATTATCAGGAAGGCAATATCTGCTACTGTACTTATACTATGGAGATTAACTTCAGTGCTAACTCAGAGAATCTTTCCAGTACAGCAGGGGAGACTGCGTCCAAGGTTCTTGAAACTGCTATTAAGCTGAGAAGTGACAGAGACTTCAAGGAGACCATGGAAGATGTTATAGAGGATATACGAGAGATGTGCTCGGCTGAAAGCTGTGTAATACTTCTTACCGACAGTTATGAGAAGAAGTGTTCGGTTTTATGTCAGTCCATCATAACAGATAGCGGACTCAGACCTATGCGTGAAGTGCTTCTGGATGATGATTTTTATAACATGACAGAAACCTGGGATGATCTTATAGCGGGAAGCAATTGTATTGTAGTAAAGAGTGAACAGGACTTCGAGGTTGTTAAAGAGAGGAATCCTGCCTGGTATGAGTCTATTGTTTCTGAAAATGTAAATAGCATAGTTCTCTTTCCACTTAAGTTCAGAGGAGAGCTTCTGGGATATATCTGGGCATGTAATTTTGACAAGGAAGATGCACCTAAAGTAAAACAGGTTCTCGAAACAACTACTATTATTCTGGGTTCAGAGATAAACAACTACCTTCTTCTTGACAGACTTAAGATACTTAGCTCCAAGGATATGCTTACAGGAGTTATGAACCGTAATGAGATGAACAACTATGTAGACAGACTCAGTGATGACGGAAGTACTATGAGTCATTCCGTAGGAGTTGTATTTGCGGATCTCAACGGTCTGAAGAGAATGAATGATGACTTCGGACATAACGCGGGAGACAAGCTTCTTAAGGATGCAGCAAAGGTTCTTGAAGAGGTATTTAAACCGGAAGAGATATTCAGAGCTGGTGGTGATGAGTTCTCCATAATTGTTATGGGAATAACAGAAGATGAGCTTTATAAGAGGGCAGAATCCATCAGAGAAATAGAAAAGAAATATGATGATGTGAGTTTTGCGATAGGTGCATGCTTTGATGCTGACAGAAGAAATGTAAGACAAGCACTCAAGATTGCAGACGAGCGTATGTACGAAGATAAGAGAATTTATTATGAGAAGCATCCGGAGAAGAAGAGAATATCTTAGATCCGAGTGGTAAACTACTCTAATAGAAATATTATGAATCGGCCTGCCCATGACAGATATCCGGGCAGGCTTTTTTTAAACATAGAAGTGACTGAACAGCTGAACAGAACAGGGGGAGAAATGAAACTAGCAGATACAGATGGCATAACATTTCTTGATTATAATCAGAATGATAATCCGGATGGAGGCTATCATGATGTATGCAACAGTCTTTTAAAACAGATTGATCATGTGGAGATGAAGTATAAGGATCAGCTGGCAGGCCTGGGAATCAGACGACAGAATCTGAAGGATGATATAAAGAGAGATATAGTGAGTTCCATACTGTGTGTGGCGTTTCTATTTATACTGATAGGAATCACGGCATTTCTGGAATTTGTTATGTGGTCCGGTCTTTTCGCAATTCTTTATGTGGTCATAAAGATACTGTTTCCGGGGATAGTAGTTGTAGTATTACTATTTGTTCTACCGGCATTTCTCAGACAATTGAATGTGAATATTAGAAACTATTACATAATGAACGGGACAATTGATGCTAAACTGGTAATAGATCGGGAGGTAATAACATATAAACAGGAAGAACAATATCTGAAGGATAAACTTGCAGAGATTGTTCAGGCAAGAGAGGCCCACAAGAAGGTGGAAGCGGAGTATGTTGGGAAGTTTGATGAAGAGTGGGATGAAACACTTCAAAATGACGTATACCGCCTCAGATCAGCCTCTATCTACAGAGAATACTATGCTCAGGGATTAAAGAAGGATGGGGCTGTAAAACAGGGTGTGATTTCTGCAGCAGTAATGCTCATTGCAGTGTTTTTAGTGGTTTTCTGGGTTGCGATAACTGCCCTTGCCCGATAACGAAACAATTTTGAAATATTTAAGGAATTTTAGTATAATATAGATATCTATGAAATGTATTTATATGGGGATAACCGGATATCTAGGAGTGTCTTTGCAGAAGAAATGGGGTGCTTCTATGGGGCAGGCTGTTAGACTTACATATTATGATAATTATATGCCGGTTGGGGATATAGTGACTATAGCAATCTGTATGATAATGATTGTTCTGGTCGCTACTTCGTATGTAAAAAAGACGAGGACCTTTTCAGTATTTATTAGTCTGATCATATGCATACTTATAGCTGCATTTGCAGATATGATACAGCATGACTGGTATACGTATGTTACAGATGGGAATTATACTGCAGTATATGTTTTCAGACTGATATATCATATAGCACTGTTTTCAGTACTTATCGGTTATGTAATATATATAATCGAACTGATGCGGCTTGAGATGTACAGAAAAGTTCCGATTATGATCACGGCATCGATCCTTTATGTATTCATGGTGGTGTTGGATGTAATCTACTCTGTGTCAGGAAAAGGATTCACTATCAAGGCTGATGGATCATATAAGACCGGAGCCAATATATTCATGATCGGGTACGTGTGCTTTGTTTCCCTTTCTCTGTTTATCATGATCGCATATAGGTCAAAGCTGTATAAACAGGTGCTCAGAGGGTTTTATGGAACCATAATTATAGCATTTATGGTTCTCTGTATTCAGTCTAAGCATGGACAGAGTTCTTTCACAGTTACTACATTTCTGTTCCCGGTTATAGGAATGCTTTATCTTGTTCACTCTAATCCGTATGACATGGAACTGGGATCAGTCAGTGCAAGAGCTTTTGAGGACGTGATCAGATATAATTTCGATAAGAACCAGGACCTTGGTACCATGAGCCTGCTTCTGACAGATTATGACAATCCAAATGCAATACTTCCACCGGAGGTTTCAGAAGCTATAAGAAAGGTATCTGCAGATTATTTTACAGGTGCGGTTCTTTTCCAGATCAGTAAGGGACATGTTCTTCTTGCTGCAAAGAAGAGCCTTAATAAGGATTATGAAAACAAATTAGATAAGGTGCTTGAAGCATTTAATGAATATCATGACAGATTTAATCTTGACTATAAGATTATCATCGGAGACAGCACATTAGAAATCGGAGTAAAGAATGAGTATCTGGATCTCATCAGAACTATCCAGAAACATATAGGTGTAAACACCATCCACAGGATATCTAAGGACGATGTGGAAAGATATAAGACGTATAAATATGTTCTTTCTGAACTGGCAGATATCGTGAGAGGCGGTAATCTGAGAGATCCAAGAGTGCTTGCTTATTGTCAGCCGGTATTAAATATTTCTACCGGTAAGTATGATACAGCAGAAGCTCTGATGAGATTAAAGCTTCAGGATACAGGAATGGTATTCCCTGATAAGTTTATTCCTCTGGCAGAGGAGTATGGATATATTCATTCACTTACCAAGATCATGCTTCAGAGAACCTGTGATGAGATAAGATACCTGGTAAAAGAGAATTATGATGTAAAGCGAATATCAGTTAACGTCTCGGTCCTGGAAATGCGAGACGATAACTTCATAGCAGATATTGAAAAGATCATCTCTGACAGTGGTATACCTAAAGAGAAGATCGCGATAGAGATTACTGAGTCTCAGAACGACGATGATTTCCAGATTACGAAGGACAAGGTTGACAGACTTAAGGATATGGGAATCAAGATATATCTTGATGACTTTGGAACGGGATACTCCAATATGGAACGTATCATGGAACTTCCTTTTGATATCATCAAGTTTGACAGGTCCCTGGTAATTGCCAGTAGCACTGATAACAGATCTGAGAAGATGGTAGGAAGTCTGGCAGAGATGTTTTCCGGTCTCGATTACTCAGTTCTTTTTGAAGGAGTAGAGACAGAGGAAGATGAGAAGAGATGTACATCTCAATCAGCAGCCTATCTTCAGGGATATAAATATTCAAAACCTATACCTATAATGGATTTAAAAAATTTTTTCTCAAAGCTGGAACAGGAGGATAACAATGCCTGAAGGAAGCATACTGGAGTTAGTAAATAAAATATATAATTCAACAACAGTGCTTGATTTCGGTGCACTCTTCAGTGACGGAACCCCGCAGTTTGTATCGCCGGCAGAACCTGATCCGGGAGATACGGTTGTTATTAAGTTTAGAACAGCAAGGAATAATGTAGATGACGTATTCCTTGTGATAGGAACAGAAAAGCTTAAGATGCAGCATAACAGCTGCGACAAGATATTTGATTATTACACAATAGAGATACCTGAGCTTTCCGAAAGGCTCAGGTATCATTTTGAAGTACATTCGGGAAGACTGGTCGTATGTTATAACAGAGCAGGCTGCTGCCGTGAAGCAGCGGACGACTTTGAATTTACTATAGTTCCGGGATTCAAGACTCCGGACTGGGCGAAGGGAGCAGTCTTCTATCAGATATATGTTGATCGTTTCTATAACGGTGATCCGACTAACGATGTCATGACCAATGAGTACAGCTATCTTGGACGTCATGTTCAGAAGGTTGATGACTGGAACAAGCTTCCGGATAGTATGGACGTAGGTAACTTCTATGGCGGAGATCTGCAGGGAGTTATGGACAAGCTGGACTATCTTAAGGAGCTGGGAATAGATGTTATATATTTCAACCCACTCTTTGTATCACCGTCCAATCATAAGTATGATATTCAGGACTACGATCATATAGATCCACATTTTGGAAAGATAGTTAAGGATGATGGAGAACTTCTTCCATGGGATTCAAATGATAATACTGCAGCTTCAAGATATATCAGGAGAGTTACAGATCCGGAGAATCTTGAGGCTTCAAACCGTCTCTTTATAAAGCTTGTAAAAGAGGCACATAGAAGAGGCATTAAGGTAATCCTTGATGGTGTATTCAACCACTGTGGATCCTTCAACAAGTGGCTGGACAGAGAAAGAATATATGCAGATAATCCGAATTATGAGAAGGGTGCATATATAGATCACGACAGTCCATACAGAAGCTTCTTCAAGTTTAATGATGATTTTGCATGGCCATATAACGGCTCATATAATGGCTGGTGGGGACATGATACTCTTCCAAAGCTTAACTATGAGGAGTCAGAGAAACTCCATGACTATATTATTGAGATAGGCCGTAAATGGGTATCTCCGCCATTTAATGTTGATGGTTGGAGACTCGATGTGGCTGCAGACCTTGGTTATACTGAGGAATATAATCATCGTTTCTGGAGAGATTTCCGTGATGCAGTTAAAGAAGCAAATCCGGAGGCTATAATACTTGCGGAGCATTATGGCAATCCGAGAAGCTGGCTGCAGGGAGACGAGTGGGATACTATCATGAACTATGGTGCTTTCATGGAACCGATCACCTGGTTCCTTACCGGGGTAGAGAAGCACAGTGATGAGTTCAGAGGCGATCTTATGGGAAATGCAGATGCCTTTAGGGGAACCATGAAGAATTACATGGCCTGTATGCTTTATAACTCCCTCTATGTATCCATGAATGAGCTTTCAAATCATGACCACTCGAGATTCTTAACAAGAACAAATCACAGAGTCGGACGTATCAATACCCTTGGTCCGCACGCTGCGGATGAAAGCGTTAATACAGGAATCTTCAGAGAAGCGGTTGTGTTCCAGATGACATGGCCGGGAGCACCAACAATCTATTATGGTGATGAGGTAGGAGTCTGCGGATGGACAGATCCGGATTCCAGAAGAACATTTCCATGGGGACATGAGAATATGGAACTTCTCAATTTCCATAAGGAGATGATAAGAATCCATAAGAAATATAAGTCACTTCTTACAGGAAGTCTTAAGTTCCTTCATGGAGAATATAAATGCATAGCTTACGGAAGATTTAACTCTAAAGAGGCTGTGCTCATAGTACTTAACAACGATTATTCAGATAAGACACTAAGACTCCATGTTAGAGAGCTTGGTGTATACAATAACAGGAACATGAAGAGGATTATACTTACGACAGAGGAGGGATATATTCAGGATGACCAGACCAACGTTGTCCAGAACAATGTCCTTACGATTACCATGCCTAAGATATCGGCGGCTATATATGTATGTAAGTTCTGATAATTCTTCTTCATAGAGACAGTCAGGGAAACTTACGATGGAATTTAAATTACATTCAGAATATCAGCCTACGGGCGATCAGCCACAGGCTATTCAGAAACTGGTGGAAGGCTATAAGAGTGGCAGCAAGCATGAGACACTGCTTGGTGTAACCGGTTCAGGTAAGACCTTTACCATGGCAAATGTTATTGCCGCTATCCAGAAACCGACGCTCATCATATCACATAACAAGACCCTTGCGGCCCAGTTGTATGGTGAGATGAAGTCTTTCTTCCCGGAAAATGCAGTTGAATACTTTGTGTCATACTACGATTATTATCAGCCGGAGGCTTATGTGCCTTCGACTGATACTTATATTGCGAAGGATTCGTCCATAAACGATGAGATCGATAAGCTTAGACACAGTGCCACATCCGCTCTTATTGAGAGAAAGGATGTTATTGTTGTGTCTTCGGTATCCTGTATATATGGAATAGGTAACCCGGAAGACTATAAGAACATGATGCTCAGCCTTCGTCCGGGAATGACCATGGACAGGGACGAACTTATAGGCCAGCTCGTAGATATGCAGTATACAAGAAATGAGATGGACTTTAAGAGAAGTACCTTCCGTGTAAAGGGTGATGTGGTGGATATTATCCCTGCCAGCAAGTCTGATGAAGCGGTGCGTGTGGAGTTCTTCGGAGATGAGATAGACAGGCTCTCAGAGTTTGATCCCCTTACAGGAGAGATAAAGAGAGATGTCAACTTCTCAAGCATTTTCCCTGCATCCTACTACGTTATTGCGCCTCATAAGCTGGAGGCGGCTCTTAAGGAGATAGATGAAGAGAAGGAAGAGCGGGTAAAATGGTTCAAGGCCCACGATAAGCTGCTCGAAGCACAGCGTATCCGTGAACGTACAGAGTATGATATTGAAATGCTGCGCGAGACGGGCTTCTGTTCCGGTGTCGAAAACTATACAAGAATCCTTGCAGGCGGAAAGCCGGGGGATCCGCCGGATACACTGGTAGATTTCTTCGGCGATGATTACCTGATAATAATCGATGAGTCCCATATTACACTGCCTCAGATAAGAGGTATGTTTGGAGGCAACAAGTCCCGTAAGCAGACTCTGATAGACTTCGGTTTCAGACTTCCATCTGCTATGGACAACAGGCCGCTGAACTTTGAAGAGTTTGAAGAGAGAGTAGATAAGATACTTTATGTATCCGCAACTCCTGCAGACTACGAAGAGGAGCATGAAGAGGTTCGTGCAGAACAGATTATACGACCTACCGGACTGCTGGATCCGGAGATAGATGTACGTCCTGTAGCCGGCCAGATAGAAGATCTCTTCAGTGAGATCCAGAAGGAGACTGCGCAGGGGCATAAGGTTCTTGTTACAACTCTTACCAAGAGAATGGCAGAGGAACTTACTGATTATCTCAGAGGTCTGGATGTTAAGGTAAAGTATCTGCATTCAGATATAGATACCATGGAACGTATGGAGATAGTAAGAGACCTCCGACTCGGTGTCTTTGATGTACTGGTCGGAATCAACCTTCTGAGAGAAGGTCTGGATATTCCGGAGATAAC
>ONEC01000075.1 GCA_900316715.1 uncultured Eubacteriales bacterium | reverse complement strand
ACGGACGCAGATATTGGAAGATCCGGAATAAGAAAACTTGCTGTTTCAATGGATGAGTCATGTTCAGCCGGAACACTGTTCCAGATAATAGACAGTAGTGGTAATACAATATTTTCGTTTACACCGGAGACGGATTATAAGAATGTATTTATATGTTCTTCAAAACTGAAGGACGAAGAATATACGGCAACATCGGGAAGCTATAAACAGAAGATTGTAAGCGTGGAATAATAAGATATATGTGAGGGAGCCTCTGTAGATTTAATCTGCAGAGGCTTTTGAATTAATGACTATTTTGATATAATAAAAAAGCATTTAAAATGCGGTCATTAGGAGTTTTTTATTTAGTCAAAGGAGGGCGAATATGGAACAATCCAAGGTATATTTTACAGATTTCAGGACAGGGCTGGGCACGAGTCTGCCTCAGAAGCTTCAGAAACTGATCAAGTTAGCCGGTATTGAATCTATCGATATGGATGGTAAGTTTGTAGCAATTAAAATGCATTTCGGTGAGCTTGGTAATCTCGCATACCTTAGACCGAATTATGCCAAGGCTGTTGCAGATGTTATAAAGGAGCAGGGAGGACTTCCGTTCCTGACAGACTGTAATACGCTGTATCCGGGCAGTCGTAAGCATGCTCTTGAGCATCTTGACTGCGCAAATATAAATGGTTTCAATACTGTTACAACCGGCTGTCAGATACTGATAGGTGACGGCCTCAGAGGAACAGATGATATAGCAGTTCCTGTACCGAACGGAGAATACTGTAAAGAAGCTTATATCGGTCATGCCATAATGGATGCGGATATTTTTGTATCTCTCACGCATTTCAAGGGACATGAGCAGGCCGGCTTTGGTGGAACTATAAAGAACATCGGAATGGGTTGCGGAAGCCGTGCAGGAAAGATGCAGCAGCATAACAGCGGACAGCCTCATGTTGAAGAAGAAAAATGCAGGGGATGCCGCAGATGTGCGAAGGAATGCGGCTCCAACGCTATAAGTTATGACGGCAATAAAGCATGGATTGATCCTGACAAATGCAAGGGCTGCGGAAGATGTATCGGCGCCTGTGCCTTTGATGCAATACATAACAATAACTGGGATGCACCTCAGATGCTGGGAAGAAAGATGGCTGAATATACGGCGGCTGTTATAGTCGGAAGACCAAACTTCCATATCAGTCTTATTACAGATGTATCTCCGAACTGTGACTGCCATGGTGAAAATGATGCCCCTATCCTTCCGGATATCGGAATGCTGGCATCCTTTGATCCGGTTGCCCTTGATCAGGCATGCGTTGATCTCTGTCAGAAGGCAGATCCTATAAGAAACAGTCAGCTTGGTGACAACATGGCAAGTGAAGACTTCCATGATCACGGAGATGTATGGCATAACAGCAATCCTAATGTTTCATGGGCAGAAACCCTGGAGCATGCGGAGAAGATAGGAATAGGAACACGCGAGTACGAGCTTGTGACTATTAAATAATAGGACCCGCATTTTGACATCTAAGGAGTACATAAGATGAATACAACGATTATATTTGTTCGTCATGCCCAATCACTTCATCCCTTTAAGGATGACAGGACAAGACCGCTTACAGAGGAAGGACTGGCAGATAGAGCGATAGTTCTTGAGACAATCAAGGATAGAAAGATAGATGCATTTCTATGCAGCCCATATAAAAGAAGTGTAGATACGATTCAGCCTGCAGCTGACTTCTTTAATATGGATATAAAAACAGATGAACGGTTTAGAGAGCGGAAGGCCGGCTTCGATGGTTCAGGGCTTCTTGAGAAAAGATGGGCAGACTTCTCTTTTGCTGAAAAGGATGGTGAATGCCTGAGTTCTGTTCAGGAAAGAAATATGGCTGCATTTGAAGAGGTGCTTAAGGACTATACAGGTAAAACAGTGGTTATTGGAACGCACGGTACGGCGCTCAGCACTATTCTGAGTTTTTATGATAAGAGTTTCGGAGTGGAGGACTTCTATCGTATAGTAAGCTGGATGCCTTACATCGTAGAGCTTACATTTGATGGAGATAAACTTCTTCAAAAGACGGAACTTGGACATGTAGAAAAGAGCTATCAGGAGATAGATTTTTCGACCATTACTGCATGCGGTGAGTGCTGCGTAGGATGCAGGAAAAAACTCGACGGAATATGTCCAGGATGTATTGAAGCTGATGGAGTTGTTCCGGAGTGGTCGGATTCCGGAAG
Organism: uncultured Eubacteriales bacterium; assembly: GCA_900316715.1. Taxonomy (GTDB): domain Bacteria; phylum Bacillota; class Clostridia; order Lachnospirales; family Lachnospiraceae; genus Eubacterium_Q. The sequence goes on along the minus strand of ONEC01000075.1, from coordinate 9,992 downwards.
ATGCAGAATTCATGCATGTGTTAAAGAGCATGGGGCTTTGTTCTGTGGTTTATGTTCTGAATTTCCATGTGAGAAGATTCCGGAACTTATGCCATGGAATCCAAATGTTATAAATCACCTGAATTATCTGAAGAATGAGTATAATCGAAAAGAGAACAAATAAGTGAGTGAAGAATCAGTCAAGATGATACGCTGCCCTTTCTGTGGAAATGAAATACCGGAAGGGTCAACAACCTGTTTTATCTGTGGAGAAGAATTAAAGACAAATAAGGAACCTGTATATAAATATGCTGCAGGAGATGAATACGACAGAATAGAACGAGTAAGGGATACCGGTAATAAGAATAGTTTCCTGATCATTCTGGGCTTGTTTATAGCAGCCGCCATAATCGGCCTGATAATCGTCTGTAATATGAGAGATTCTGCAAATAATGATGGAATATATTATTCAGATGATATGCTCCCTTTCGTAAAAGAAATGTGTACGAAAAGAGGAATAGAATACGAAGATAAAGATGTTGAGTATGAAAATTCCATTACCGTAAATGGAGATCAGTTTGAATGGAAAATACTTATCCGAGTAAAAGGAATTCCATTGAAGGATAGTGTTCGTACCGGAAAAATACATTTCAGAGGTAATAAGGTAAGAGTATATCTGGATGGATATGAATTTGGTTCAACCGGTAACTATGTTAAGGGACAATCTATCACTTTATTTATGGATGAAGCAACAAGAACCTATTATGGGCTGGATAAAATGACTTTTACAAAAAAGTAATTAAGAAAATATAGAACTATATTGTTCCAATAATTCATGTGAATATTCTTTTTTCATATCAGATTCCCTGACAATCTTCCAAAGGGCTGCGGCTGCTTTGAGGCGTTCAGGGAATTTTTTTGTTGCCTCATCTGCGCAGAAGTCTTTGACGAATTTATTCCATTGCAGGGCAGAGTTATCATACTTTGCGTAGGTTTTTCTGCCGTAGTAGATATCCAGCAGATCTCCAAGAGTAAAGGATGTATCACCGGTTTCCTTCACTTTCTTAACTGTGGCAACCATATCCACATTGAACTTAAAAGGCTTTACACCGGTCTGAAGAGAGAAGAATTCCCGGAATCTGTTACCAAAGGTGAAACCGCATTCGATAAGACCTGTCTCCAGGGTCAACTCTGTTACGGAAGGACGCTTATTTCCTGAGGAGGCAGCTGGGGCGGAAGGCTGCTTGGTAGCACACTTTTTCGTATCAGGCAGAATCTTTTTGCCGGCACGCTGTTTTGCATCAGGCAGAATCTTCTCGCCGGAGAAATAGGCTTCGATCACTTTATTTAATTCAATCTTGCCGCTTGGGGCTTTGAGTCCGTGGCTCTTACATATTTTGATCAGCTCTTCTCTGTACCAGTAGTACTTGCTGAATTCTTCATAACTTGTGATGTTATCAAACTCCGGACGCTGCATCCTGCTCCTCCAAAATCTCTCTCTGTTTCTTCTTGGTCAGGCTGTCAAATACAATCTGATAAGCCTTCTCTAGCATATCTTTCAAAACGTCATCAGGAACCTTTCCATCGGCCTTGACCGAATTCCAGTGAACCTTGTTCATATAATAGCCGGGAATAATATCCTCATATTCCTTACGTAGGAATTCACCCTCCAGAGGGTCCAGCTTCAGGGTGATATAGTAGGGCTTATCATTATCATCCATGCAGATTGCGGCAAACATTTTTCCACCGATATGATAACGCTGCCAGTTCCATTCCTCCTGAAGGTCCTTTGTAACTCCCGGAAAGGCCATCACATACTTATCTATCCATTCGTACTTCATATGCATTTGTCCTCGTTTTCATGTCGATTTGCAATCCGTTGCATGGGGGCTGCATCACTCGCCCTGTTCATACCGCTTCTTTACAGCAGATGCAATGTTATATAACTTCTCTCTTACTTCCGGTGGCTCAAGCACTTCAGCCTTATCACCGAAGGTAAGCAGCCAGTAGGTCAGATTATCTACATTGGTGTAGTCGGCGGTGAAGAGTAGTTTTCCGTCTTCCTGTTCCGTAAAACATTTATGACCGAACTCTTCAACCAGACGCCACTTCATATCAGCATCAAAGAGAGCTTTGACTTTTATGTTTCCTGGAAAGATGGCCTTGTTTGAAAACTCCGGCATACTCACTTCTCTAACCTCAAAAGGCTTTGAAGTCTCCCTAACCTTATCCATACGGTTCAGCTTAAACATTCTGAAGTCACGTCGCTTGCGGCACCAGCCCCATACATACCAGTTGCCCCAGCGGAAGATGAGATAGTAAGGTTCAATATTACGGTTGGACTCTCCGGTAGGAGCAAAGTACTTGAAGTTGAGAAGATGTCTATCCTCGATACAGTTCTGTATGGTCGCTATCTTTGGTTCCAGTGTCTCTCTATACCATGATGAAAGATCGATAAGGATAGAATCCTTACCGCTGATAAATTCAGAAGAACCGGCCTTTATCTTTTCCATAAGCTGACTATAGTATCTGCTTCCGCTTACGCTGTCCAGACTTCTGAGACCGGCGAGGATCATCTGCATATCCTTGGAGGTAAGAAGAGTTCTGTCCATGCTGTAGCCGCTCATGATACGGATTCCACCGCCGACTCCCTGAGTCGTCTGAATAGGTATGCCTGCCTGGCACAGGGCATCGATATCTCTGTTGATAGTTCTCCTTGATACTTCGAAATGCTCGGCTAACTCAGGAGCAGTAACCAGATCCTTCTGCAGAAGTATTGAAAGAATTCCGATGAGTCTATCTATCTTCATAATCATCATCCTCATAAGATGCAGTGAGGTGTTTTTGTCACCTCACAAAACAATATTATCATGACAAACACGACAACTATGTGTCGTGTTTAATATTATAAAGTATATATAAAAAATATAAAAGGGCTGACAAATAAAACAGTTTATTCTTTACAGCCGGACATGTTAGAATGAGCTTAAGCTGGCAAGAGTCGGGTGCCGGCAGGATGAAGACGATAAAGGAGACGATATGCACTTTGTAGATGCAAAAGGGATACTGACTGCGAATAATGGCTGTTGCGGCATGAATATATATCGTGGATGTACGCATGGCTGTATATACTGTGACAGCAGGAGCAGATGTTATCAGTTCAACCATCCCTTTGAAGACATAGAAGTTAAGCAGAATGCGCCGCAGCTTCTCGAGCAGGCACTGAAGTCCAAAAGGAAAAAATGCATGATAGGAACCGGTGCAATGTCGGATCCTTATATGCATTGCGAAGAGCAGTTGTGCCTTACAAGACAGTGCCTTGAGATCATATTAAAGTATGGTTTCGGAGCAACTGTTCAGACCAAGTCCGACAGAATACTTCGGGATATTGATCTATTAGATGCGATAAACAGAGAGGCAAAATGCGTTGTGCAGATGACTCTTACAACTTACGATGATAAGCTCTGCAGTATCTTAGAGCCCAATGTATGCAACACAAAGAGACGTATAGAGGTACTTGAGAAGATGCAGGAGAGAGGTATTCCAACCATCGTATGGATGACACCTATTCTTCCTTTCATCAATGATACAGAAGAAAATGTAATGTCCATCCTGGAGGAATGTGCACGCGTAGGAGTAAAGGGCATAATAGATTTTGGGATGGGTCTTACTCTAAGAGAAGGTGATAGAGAATATTACTATGCAGCACTTGATAAGTACTTTCCGGGAATGAAGGAACAGTACATCCGCCGTTATGGAAATTCCTATGAAGTACCAAGTCCAAACAGCAGAGAACTTATGAAGCTTCTGCGAGGTTTCTGCAAAGAACATAACATCATGGCAGCTCCTGAAGAGTGTTTTAGTTTTATGAATGAGTTACCTGAAAAGTATCCTCAGATGAGTATTTTTGATATTGGTTTTTGAAATGAGGTATGAGTTATGCAGTACAGGAAAGATAAAAATGGTAATGACCTTTCGATGCTCGGCTACGGTTGTATGCGTTTTACAAAGAAGGGCAGTTCAATAGATATTGAGAAGGCCGAGAAGGAGATAATGGCGGCATTTAAAGCCGGTGTAAACTATTATGATACGGCATACATTTATCCGGGAAGCGAAGCGGCTCTTGGAGAAATTGTAGAACGTAATGGAATAAGAGATAAGATCAATATAGCAACCAAGCTTCCCCAGTACCTGATCCGAAACAGCAGGGGGCTGGACAAGTATTTCAACGAGGAATTGTCGCGTCTCAGAACCGATTATGTGGACTATTATCTGATGCATCATCTTACAGATGTGGAAATGTGGGAGAAGCTTAAGGCTGTTGGAATTCACAAATGGATAGACGAGAAGAAGGCTTCCGGTCAGATAAGAAATATCGGTTTTTCTTATCATGGCAATACTGATAACTTTATAAAGATTCTTAATGACTACGATTGGGACTTCTGTCAGATTCAGTATAATTATCTGGATGAAGTAACACAGGCCGGAGTTGATGGACTAAAGGCAGCAGCGGCTAAGGGAATACCTGTAGTTATCATGGAACCTCTTCGAGGAGGAAAACTGGTAAATATGCTGCCGGATAAGGCGAAAGCCGCTTTTGCAGAAAGTGAGCGAAGCTGGACGCCGGCGGAATGGGCATTCAGATGGCTGTATAATCAGCCTGAGGTTACAGTTGTACTTTCGGGTATGAATTCGCTTCAGATGGTTGAAGAAAACTGCAGGACTGCAGATGATATGAAGGCGGGATCCCTTACAGATAAGGATTTTGAGCTCCTTGAAAAAGTAAAGAGAGCAATACATGAGAAAGAACGGGTAGGATGTACAGGCTGCAGATACTGCATGCCGTGTCCTAAGGGAGTAGATATCCCGGGAACCTTTGCCTGCTGGAATACAATGTATACGGAAGGTAAGAGTTCAGGCCGCTTCCAGTATGCACAGACCGTAGGACTTACGAAAGAACCGGCCTTTGCAACTCAGTGTATAGAGTGTGGTAAATGTGAGCAGCACTGTCCACAGAGCATTCCTATCAGGCAGAAGCTGAAGGAAGCTGATAAAGACCTGAGACCTTTTGGTTATAAGGTCGGAATCAATGTTGCAAGAAAGCTCATGTTTAAGAAGAAAAAAAGTAAATGATATAAAAATATTCGCCCTTACGGAATTATCCGTAAGGGCGTTATTATTAATCTGTATAGCTGTATTTTTTCAGCTTGTTTCCAAAAACGAGACACATCACTGTTCCCATGATTCCCAGGATAAACAGCATAAGTGCAGCTCCTGATCCCTTGCCGCTTCCGAAGAGGAAGACCATAGTTCCTGATGCTTCGCTCATAAGAGGCTCACATACATGGTCTACCATAGCTCCGCCAAAGAGAAGTCCCAGTGGAATGGTAAAGAACTGCAGTGTGTTTCTGCAGGCATATACGCGTCCCTGTAATCTGGCAGGAATGGAATTCCTCATGATCACATTCTGGTTTGCAGCCATAACCGGAACAAATATCCAGCCGAGTATCTGGCTGATGCACCACATTATCGGGTTCCTTGTAAGAGCGAGCAGATAGTTCTCTGTAGCCAGTGAAAACAGCATTGAAAGATATATGACTCTTACACGATTCTTAGGCTTAGGAAGTATAGTAACCAACAGGCTTCCAGCAATCATGGCAACTCCTGAACATGCAGTGACAACTCCAAGAATAAAATCACCGCCTCTTGGGTTAGGCTTGATCATTGCCGGAAGTGCGGCATCAAAAGCTGATGCTACAAAGTTAACTCCTGCCATAAATAGGATCACATAGAGAATCATAGGATTACCCTTCAGATAGGAGAGCCCTTCCTTTGCAAGACTCAGAACATTTCTCTCATTCTTATCACTATCCGGTATGTCCGGAATCTTAATGAATATAGCAAGTGCGATGAATGCTATGGAGAATGTAATAAGGTCAACTCCTATAACTGCATCCAGACCGGACAGACTATAGATTGCAGCAGCAATCAGTGGGTTGCCGATCTGTATAAGTGATCTTGATAAGGACTGAAGTCCGCTGGTTTTTTGATAGTATTCCTTTGGTATCACCATTGTGAAGGCAACCTCGGAAGCCGGCTGCTGAACAGTATTCATCAGACCGGAGACCGCATTTATCAGATATAGATGCCATACAGCCAGCGTATCTGTCTTATAAAGAACCAATACCATTATCGTAGTAAGAGCAGCTAAGAGATCACATACCAGCATGGTCCTCTTCTTATCGAACTTATCAGTCAGGGCACCCGCAAAAATGCTCATAAGAATATATGGCGTATAGGTGCATATTCTGAGTCCGGCTGTGCTGAGTGCTGAGCCGGTCTTATCAAAGAGCCACAGCGTAAGTGCAAATGCCGTCATGGCACTTCCCAGCTGTGACAGACTCTGGGTACTCCAGAGAATATAAAAGTCTCGTAATTTGTTATTAAGTTTATTCATTTCTTTGCTCCTTAATCATTGATGTCAAAATAAGAGCAAAGCCTGAGGAAATCACTATTCCTCCATGCAGCTTCCTCTAGGCTCTGCATGGAGCATATACTTCGCAGCGTCTCATTATTTTAGTCCTCCTTTATATGCATCAAGTTTTTCAGTGTATTCTACTGCTTTTTTTCGCATTATAAGTACATCTATTATAAGGGATATTATATACATTAATATTATAATCGTAAAGAAGATTACCCATAGACTAAGGCTTCCGCTGCCCTCAAATATTCCCATCAGATAAAACATAAGGATCTCTGCAGGTATAAACATTACGTAAAAACATGTAAGTGAAAATATGAATCCTCGTTTTGTGAGAGCTTTTGTTCTGAAGCAGACAACAAAGCTGAGTGCTCCCCATATGCAGAGGACGAGAAGCTTCAGAAGAAAGCTGACGGACAGGGTTTCAGTCCCATTGATCAGGGATATTGCAAGGACGCATATTACCAGCCATGAATATGCAAATGCAACGCCATCTCTTAAGTTTGCTAATACATTTCGTATTCCCATATCTAATTTCCTGTTCAGATTAATCTCTATCAGCCGCCGATTCCCAGCAGTTGTTTAAGCTCACCGGCATATCTGCGGGAGACTACAATGTTCTCGCCGTTTGTAAGCGTGGCAAGTATATTCCTTGTGATCTCCGGTTTAAGTTTTACAACTTTGTCCAGATGAATGATCGTAGACTTGGAACAGCGGAAGAAGTCCCGTTTATCCAGCAGATCCTCCAGCTCATACAGTCGCTTATCTGTCATCAATACCTTATTCTCTGTATAGATAAAGGTTTTCTTATCAACGGATTCAATATATAGAATGGCGTTGAGGGCTACATTTAACACCTCTCCATCCTTTGTGGCAGGGATGTAGGCTTTGTAGCGCTTTATGTACCGTTCAAGCTTTGATACCTCGTCAGTGATATCTCTGCAGTGAATCTCGACAAATAAGGATTCTGAAGTTTGATCATTCTTTATATCAACTCTCAATTCTTGTCAGCCTTTCTGATGTCTAAGTAAAGCCATGTACTGATTATTATCTGCATGATTATCATAAATGCAGCGGTAATGCGGCTGCCCCATACTAACGTGATTATAAGGGCGCCGATTGTTTCTATGATGGATACGGCAGCGTATGATCTTGTGTCATATATCCAGCTGAATGGAAGGAGATGTGCTCCGAATACCATGGCGTACAGCATGAGCATTGCTTCAGGGCGCTCGCTGTAAGCCCACATAACGATCAGTATATAAAGCATCTGGTTCATGGTGAATACGAAGCCCAGCTTATTCACCGGGTTATCGGACTTCTTAAATATGTCTGCCTTGACCAGCTTTGAGAAGAGATATGCAAGAGGCATAAGTATTACTGAACATGTAAAGGTTAGTAAGTTTCGCTGGGTTACATTTATATTCAGAAACTGGATTCCGAGTATGAGTGACCAGATCACAACTGATGCCATCATGAATGGCAGCCCCTTCTTCTGTATCTCCTGTGCATCCTTCTTTAATTCGTTAAATGATATTTTTAAATCCGCGATTCTTGATGTTTCCATAGTAAACCTCCTTATTCTGTGTGAAAATCCGTCTTCATGAAGTTCTGTTCTATGGCTACATCTTACGAAATGCGAACCTGAGAGACAATAGAGGCACCACCAAGCGGTACATACTGATATACCAAGATGCCAAACTGTCAAAATATCCTTAAAAATTATATCATATAGCCACTGAAATGATGTAAGTTTTTAAGCGTAAAGTATGAAAATGTGGTAGAATTACTGATATAGTCTGACAATAACCTGCGTTAACCAATTGAGAGGGGTAATCAATGAATATTCAGGAATTATATCAGAGTATCGATGGAGATTATGACCAGGCTATCCGCGTATTAAGAGTGGAAAAACTGGTGGATAAACATATAAGAAGATTTGTGGATAATGATGTTGTGGACGGGCTTCTTGCCGCCGGCAGCAGCATGGATCCAACAGATCTTTTTGAAGCTGCTCATGCCGTGAAGGGCGTTGCTGCTAATCTGGGACTTACAAAGCTTTCAGATGTGGCATCAGAAATTACTGAGGTTTTTCGCCCGGGCAATGAGAGAAAACTTTCAGATGAAGATGTTAAACAACGGATAGAAACTATACGTGAACTGCATGAACAGATAGTTTATAAGATTCGAAAATATATAGAGCTAAGTGAATAGATTTTTGGGGTAAAACATATTCAATTAGGGGGACGAATTGGAGAAGTTATTAAGCGGAGGAGATATCTCGTCTGAACAGAAGAAATATCTGGGCATTTCCGGTGCCTGGGCACTTGCCTTCGGCTGTAGTGTTGGCTGGGGTTCTTTTGTTATGCCAGGGACTACATTTCTCCCAATAGCAGGACCGATCGGAACAGCTCTTGGTCTGGGGCTGGGCGGATTGGTAATGCTTCTGCTCGCCGTTAATTATCATTATCTTATGAACCGCTACCCTGATGGCGGAGGAGCCTATACCTATACTAAGCTGACCTTTGGTTATGACCAGGGTTTTCTTAGTGCATGGTTCCTTATTCTTACTTATATTGCCATTATCTGGGCAAATGCAACGGCACTTCCCCTTATAGCAAGAACACTTCTGGGTGATACCTTCAGATTTGGTTACTTATACCAGATTGCGGGTTATCCTATATATGTTGGTGAACTTATGCTCTCAATAGGAGCACTGGTTCTCGCTGCAGTAGTATGTATGTTCAGAAAGCCGGCTGCCTATACACAGGTGGTTATGGCTGTAATTCTGTTTGTGGGAGTTATTATCTGCTTTACGGCAGCAAGTATCTTCGCTCTGGCACCATGGGCCTTTGTCGGTTTTGAATCAATCTCCCATTCTGCAGCAGAAGCTAAGTTTTCACTGAAAAAATCATTCAACATACTGGCACTTGCGGTAATCACAGCAACTATAGCCTATGTACTTTTATCGCTGCTGGCAGTAAAGGCTCTGCCGGACGGCTGCAGTTCATGGGCAGATTATGTCGGAAGACTGGATGAGTTTTCAGGCGAAGCTTCACAGCCAACCTTCTATGCAGCACATAGGGCATTGGGAGGTACGACGGGAAGCGTTATTCTAGGTGCGGCAGCATTGGGAGCCATCTTTACAGGACTGATAGGAAATTATATAGCTCTCAGCCGTCTTATGGCTGCACTGGCTGATGATGGACTGTTTCCAAAGTGGATAGGAGAGAAGAAGTCATACGTTCCGCGCAACGCTATCCTCAGCACCCTTATAGTGTCATGTATATTTCCGTTTTTAGGACGCACGGCAATCAGCTGGATAGTAGATGTAACAACGGTAGGAGCCACCATAGCCTATGCGCTGGCATCAGCATCTGCATGGAAGACGGCGGCAAGGGAGAATAACAAAAAGTATAGAAACTTCGGTATGATCGGTATGATAGTATCGGTTCTTTTTGCGATAGAATTTCTTGTTCCGAATATCATATCCATCAGTACGTTATCTACGGAATCCTATCTGATCCTTTCT
>ONEC01000073.1 GCA_900316715.1 uncultured Eubacteriales bacterium | reverse complement strand
TGTCAATCTGATATCAGAAGGAAAAGAGGAAACGACTTTTAATGAGATCATTGATGAGATGATAGCCAATGCCTGGTATTCTGTAGTTGAGTTTCATATTCACCTTAGTGGTGTTGTATCCGGAGAAGTTAAAGATGGACTTGAGAGGGCTGTAATAAAGCTTTGTAATATAAGTGATTTGAAGAGCAATTCGTCTAAGATGGAGATTAAGGATGCTATTAAGACATATAATGCTGAATTGATTCAGGAAAAGAAACAGTTAACCAATATGGTACCATATCGAGCTTTAGCCGGATTCTTTGCAAGACATGACCAGAATGTTAAGTGGGATAGTATTACAAGACTTATTACTTACATTGAAATGTTTAATAATACATATGAGAGACTTCCGTATATTCTTGGTACAAGTCCTAATCTGCAGAAAGAAGTAATCTTTAGTAAAGACTGGATAAAGATGATCCAGGATAATACAGTCGCTATTCTAGGATGGATACAGTATGAGAAGGTTAAATGGCTGCAGAATAACAATCCTGATGTTCCAGGGCTAGTATATAAGCTAGCACCACTGAATGAGAAGATGAGGAAGCTTGCGAATGTTAGAAAACTTTGGACTTCGATAATGGACCTGCATGAAATACATGATGTATTTACTGAAGACATAATAAAGGTTGATGATTTCGATGTGGATCATTTTGTTCCATGGTCATTTGTAATGAATGATGAGCTATGGAATCTTATGCCTATGGATAGTGGACTGAATTCTAGTAAAAGCAATAAACTTCCTAAGTGGGATCCATTCTTTAAGAAGTTTGCTGAGAATCAGTTCATAATGTATGAGGAGATTAATTCAAAAGAAGCTATCAGAAAGCTTTTTGAGAAGTGTTACAGAGATAACTTACATTCTATATGGGCTAATCAGGAGTTATATAGACAGGGTAATAGCAGAGATGAGTTCTATAAGATTCTTGAGACAAATATGAAGCCTGTATATGACTCTGCCAGAAGGCAGGGATATCAATTATGGGAATTATAGTATAATAGGGGTAAGAAACTATGATATTTGCAATAAAGGGTGATATTACAAAGATAACAGACGTCCAGGCTATCGTAAACGCCGCTAATGAGAGTCTTCTTGGTGGTGGCGGTGTTGATGGAGCCATTCATTATGCTGCAGGTCCGGAGTTATTAGAGGAGTGCAGAACGCTGGGTGGATGTCGTATGGGAGAAGCAAAGATAACGAAAGCTTATAATCTTCCATGTGATTATGTTATTCATACAGTAGGGCCTAGATGGCATGGCGGTAGCCGTGGGGAAGCTGATACTTTGAGAGATTGCTATATTAACTCTCTTAAGGTTGCTATTGATAACGGTATCAGAACAATTGCTTTTCCATCTATTTCTACAGGTGCATTTGGATATCCGGTGGAAGAAGCTGCAAGTGTAGCTGTTAATGCAGTTAATGAGTTTCTTATTGAGAATTCAGATAAGTTTGATGATGTATATTGGATTCTCTTTGATAATTATACTTGTTCGGTATATGACAAGGCTATAAAGAACATTCAAGACAGTGGAAATCTTTATTTAGATGTAATGCTTAAGAACCCGGATATTATGGATGCTTTTCTGGAAGCAATAGATTTAGGAAATTTGGGAGTCATAGCACCTCATAAGGATAAGTATATCTATCGATACGACATTAACTGGCTTATTGATAAAGCTAATTCCGGAGAAAAACTCAAATATGTTACCTTCTGGAAAGCTGATGAGGGATGTGAAAATAATTATTTTGGTCAGTGGTATTCAGGTAAGCCTATAGTTATTAATGGCAGAGAGTATGCTACAGCTGAACAGTATATGATGTCTGAGAAGGCTCTGTTATTCAATGATTTAGAAGTTTATGAGAAGATTATGAAAGATCCGGATCCTCATAACAGTAAAGCATTAGGCAGGACAGTAAAGAACTTTAATGGTGATTTATGGGATAAATGCTTTAGAGAGATTATATTCCATGGAAATCTTGGAAAGATGCAGTCAGATATAAAGATTCTTAATGCATTGCTTGAGACTGAAGATGCTGTTCTAGTTGAGGCGAGTCCTACTGACGATATATATGGAGCCGGAATGGAGAAGAAGGATCTGCTTAATCCGGATGGAACACTTAAGGTTTTACCACAGAACTGGCATAAGAAGGATTCAACAAGACAGGCAGAGAATAACCTTGGATTCGTTCTTATGGGAGTAAGGGATCTGTTTAGAGATATTGTAGGAGATTGATGAAGATGAAGGATGCTAAGAGGGGCTTTGTTCCATCAGATGAAAGAGAGTTTGGAACTGAGGTTATACCAAAGCTCCGAAAAGCTGCGGAGGAAGTATTGTTCCTGCTGAATCACGGTTATCCGGTGAAGGGAGCTACGAGATTCGTAGGAGACCACTATATGTTTTCAGAGCGCCAGCGACTTGCTCTGGCAAGAACTGTATCGCCTGAAGAAGAAATTGTATCCAGAAAAAATAGAGAGGTAAATTTTATTGAAGGAGAGACCATCTGCATAGATGGTTTCAATGTGATTATAGGATTAGAGATAGCATATTCTGAGTCAATGCTTTTCAGATGCATGGATGGTACAATCAGAGATCTGGCAGGACTCCGAGGAACTTATAGATTGATTCCTGAGACAGATCTGGCAATTAAGGCATTGTTAAAAACACTGGAATCATCGAAGGTTGGAAAAGCAGTTATCTATCTGGATAAGCCGGTATCCAACTCGGGAAGGCTGAAGCAGAAGATATATGAATATGCTGAGGATGTAGATACAGATTTAGAAGTTATTATCATTGATGCAGTTGATTACGAGCTGAAGCATAAACCACTGATTGCGTCAGGAGATGCAATTATATTAAATGAATGTGATAAGTGGTTCAATCTCGTAAAACGAGTGATTGAAGAGAATATTGGAGATTACGAATATATAGATATATGTCCGGAATCTTGATGAATATAAAGGTTATAAGTGAATTAGGGGTTGGGAATGAATAGTATAGGGAATGTTAAAGTATTTTATGAATTATGGCAGATGGAATGCTGTGGAGATCCTTTTAAGATAGGGGATTCGGTAGATTGGCTGGTAACTACTTCTGAAGAAATAAGGATGCCTGTTAAGGTAGATGATCTTAAGTTTATATATGAAGCCCATAGTGATGATTGGGAGAATATATATGTATTTAAGGGCGTAGTAAAGGAAATATCCATTCTTTATGAGAAGTATGAGCTTGTAAAGGGTGATCATCACAACATGTTGATACCTGTACATGGAGTAGGAGAGCTTGTAAAGGCTGAATCATCTGAAATTGAAGAGGCCTATAGAGGTGATCTTAAGGCAAGTGGATATCTTGTTGTACTTGATAATGTTTCAGTAAGACCTGCTAAGCAGGAAGAAGTTACATTTGGGTAAATAAATGGATAATTTGAGGGATAGTTAATTTGGGCTTTATAGATTCTTTTCTAGAAAAACTTAAAAATAGATCTGAAGCAAAAAAAGATATTGAAAAGCACATAAGTGAACAAGAAGAATGGCTTAATACATTTGTTGAGCAATTTGATAATATACCTATATCCGGAAAAGACATTAAGAATATAGAAAGAGAGTTTATTGAATTAGCGAAGAAAGCTCGTGAGTATAGAGTTTCTACACGTTCATTTCAAAAGACGTATGAAGATACAATTGATAAGATAAGTACGCATAATGATAGGATTCTGAATGACAGAATTGAAGATGGCTATAAACAAATTGGTGATGTGGAAGGTCAGTTACTTGATAGACAGCAAATGGCTTGTATAGTAAAGGATTCAAAAAGTCATCTTGTTATAGCTGGAGCTGGAACTGGGAAGACTACAACTATACTTGGTAAAGTAAAGTATTTACTTAAAACTACTGATATAAAGCCAAGCGAGATATTAGTTTTGTCTTATACCAATGCAGCAACTGATGAAATGAAAAAGCGTTTATATAATGAGACGGGTGAAAACTTTTATGTGGCGACATTTCATAAACTTGGATATGACATTATAAGAAGAGCTGAGAACATTACACCACAAATATATGAATCTCAGGAAAAGTATATAAGAGACTATATTTCAGGCTGTACTGATGAGAATTATCAAAGAAAGATACTGAGATATATATTATTTAATAGTGTGAAAGATAAGTCTGAGTTTTCTTTCGATAATATAGATGACTATAATGATTATCTATCAGAGAATCCTCCAACAACGATTAATGATGAAGTTGTAAAGAGTTATGGAGAGATGCTTATTGCTAATTTCTTAGCACAGCATGGAGTAAAGTATATTTATGAAGCTGATTACAATGTAGATACGAGAACCGAAGAATACAGGCAATATAAACCTGACTTTTATTTACCTGATTATAATATTTATATTGAGTATTTCGGAATAGATAGAAATGGGAAAGTACCGGAATATTTCACTGGTAAGGATGGAAAGTCAGCTTCAGCTGTATATAATGAGAGTATAGCATGGAAAAGAAAGATCCATAAAGAACATGGTACAAGATTAATTGAATGTTATGCATATGAAAATTTTGAAGGAACATTAATTCAAAATCTAGAGAATAAACTTTCGGATATAGAACTTAAAGACTTATCTATAGATGAAATTTTGGGTGAATCAAAGAAGAACAATCTTTTGAATGCTTTATCTAATACTATATCGACTGTTATAACACTTAGTAAAAATAAAAGATTGCATCCAGATAGATTAAGTGATTTTAGATGCGATAAGGAATTAGTTGAGATTATCGTACCTGTATTTAAGGCATATCAAGAGTTTTTGACAGATAATAATTATATTGATTATACAGATATGCTTAATAAAGCTACAGATCTGGTTAAGGCTGATAGTTTTCGTCATGTGTTCAGATATGTAGTAATAGATGAGTATCAGGATATATCTTCATCACAATACGAGTTATTAAAGGCATTTAGAGATCAAAGTGATTATTCATTATTCTGCGTTGGAGATGATTGGCAGAGTATATATAGATTTGCAGGAAGTGATATTGGATATATATTAAATTTTGACACGTACTGGGGAGATTCAGAAATAAGCCGTATAGAGACTACTTATAGATTTTCACAGCGCCTGAGTGATATTTCCAGTGATTTTATCAAGAAGAATCCAAATCAGATAAGAAAGAGGATTAGATCAGGAAATAACCAAGAGAAATATGTTATAGGCCATATTAACGGATATACAGAAAAGTATGCCATAAACTTTATGGCTGACAGGATAAAGACATTACCCAAGAATGCATCTGTTTTCTTTATTGGCAGATATCATTTTGATATTAATCTGCTTAAGGAATGCTTTGTTCTTGAATATGATAATAAAGATAATGTAAATAGAGTCAGGTTTGCGAGCAGACCTGATCTTGATATGAAGTTTTATACTGCGCATAAATCTAAAGGACTTCAGGCTGATTACGTATTTATAATCAATAATAAGAATACATATATGGGATTTCCAAGTAAGGTTGAGAATCCTGATTTAATAGAGAGTCTTCTGGAACAGAGAGATGATTATCCTGATGCAGAGGAAAGAAGACTGTATTATGTAGCACTTACAAGAGCTAGAAAGAAAGTTTATATCGTTACTACAGATAAGAAGATTTCCTCTTTTGCCAATGAATTAATTGAACAATATGGCGATGAGATGAAGAAAGATGCCTGGGCGTGCCCATTATGTGGAGGCAGTCTAAGAAAAATCAACGGGCCATATGGTGATTTCTATGGGTGCACGAACTATAGGACGAATGGCTGTAAATATAAAAGAAAAGTGAATTAGTGCTTTTATAGGAGTTACTAAAGTAATGTACTTTGAACCAAAAGAAGATGGGTTTCTGTTCAAGGCTTTATTTAAGTCTCGAACGGTTCCATACAGCGATATAAGAAGAATAGAGATTAATGATAATAGTATCGTATTCTCCATAAAAGATGGTGAAGAGATAACCGAGAAGGGCGAATCAAACATCTTTCAGAATGAGGCTCTATGCAGTGCTGTAATAAGGAATAATATTGAATTCCGTAATCTGCATGAATTTAAGGAGATTGAACGTACCTACACCATAGAAGAAGTTAATGAGCTGATTAAGTCTGTATCTGATTACATCCGTGGTTATGTTGGAGATGCTGTGAAGAAACACTTTGGCAACGAGTATGATATAGATCTTTCGGTATGGGATTCTTCAGAATATATCTCTTTATGTATGAGACTTCTTCATAACGGTGAAGTGGTTACGGATGTGCATGAAGAGTTTCGAGATGAGCTATATGATAAGGTTCAGGGATGTTTTGACTGTCTTGTTATAGCCTATCTTTGTGAGTGGGATTCGGTATCAGGATGCGGCAAATATGGAGTACTTCCGGAAGCTTTAGAAAGGGATGCTCTTACGAAATCGCTGGAATATACAACCGATAACTTTATTGTACCATTAAATCCATTTTCTATAGAGTATATTGATTAAGGATAGATATGAGGCTTTTTATAGCGATTGAATTTGATAGAAAGATAATAAACTCGTTAAAGCAGGTTCAGGGAAGCCTGAAGGCCTGTGGGTTGAGAGGAAGATATACAAAAGAAGAGAATCTTCATCTGACACTAGCCTTTATCGGTGAATATGATGATCCGGATAAAGTTCTGCGAGTTATGAAAGAAGTTCCATTTGAAGGATTTCCGCTTGAGGTAGATGGAATGGGGCGTTTTGGTGATATCTACTGGGCTGGACTGAAGGATAATCCGAGTCTTTC
This sequence comes from uncultured Eubacteriales bacterium, assembly GCA_900316715.1. GTDB lineage: Bacteria > Bacillota > Clostridia > Lachnospirales > Lachnospiraceae > Eubacterium_Q. Next base: position 4,808 of record ONEC01000073.1, on the reverse strand, counting down.
GTCTTATGTGAAGGCTCTGAGACATAAGCTGAAGGACAGTGGTATTCCTTTTGATAAGAAGAAGTTCTCGCCTCACATTACACTTGTGAGGGACGGTGTATTTGAGAAGAAGGGAAGGCTTCCAGAGTGGATGCCTGAGATGAAGATGAAGGTGAAGGAAATCTCTTTAGTGAAGTCAGAGTTCACGAAGAGTGGTATGAAGTATACGGTGATAGGTGAAGCGGCTTGTGTGAAGGGGTGAGTACATGCCATTTAAGATAGTTCGTAATGACATAACAAAGATGAATACTGAGGCTGTGGTTAATACAGCCAATGAACGTGTTGTTGTGGATACAGGCTGTGACAGTGCGATATATGCTGCTGCGGGTTATGATGAGTTATTGGCCTATAGGCGGGATCATATAGGTGATGTACCGGAGGGTGAGGTCTTTATAACTCCGGGATTTAATCTTAATTCCGAATATATAATCCATGCAGTGAGTCCTCTATATATTGATGGTGAGTCAGGCGAAGAGGACAGACTTCGAAGCTGTTACAGGAAAGCTCTTTCTCTGGCAGATGAGAAGGGGATACGTTCCATAGCATTTCCACTTATATCCACAGGAGGTTTTGGATATCCGAAGGAAGAGGGAATGCGTATAGCTCTTGATGAGATTAAGGCTTTTCTGGAAGACCATAGGATGATTATCTATCTTGTGGTCTTTGATGAGAAGTCGGCATCTCTTGGCAGAAGGGCTTATCCGGGACTGGAAGAGTACATAGACAGGAACTATGTGGAGCAAGCTAGTGACGCAGAGTATAGTTCTTCCTATTCGAAGGCTAGTAAAAACAGGCTTAGCCTCGGCCTGATGCTTAAGATGGGGATGTCTAGGAGCGAGAAAGCGTCTGCCCGTCCAAGAGAAGAAGCACAAGGAGAATCAGCCCGTCCGAGACGTGAAGAAGCTGCTCGTCCAAGACGTGAAGAGGCATTTGCCAGTGACGACATGGATCTCTGTGAAGCAGCTGCATCCTTTGAGGAAAAGCATGAGAGCCGTCTTGAGGAGAGGATGAGACACCTGTCCGATACATTTTCTGAGTATCTGCTGTATCTGATCCATGATAAGAACATGGAGAATGCAGAGGTTTATAAGAGGGCCATCGTAGATAAGAAGACCTTCTCTAAGATAAAGAATAACGTGGATTATCATCCGCAGAAGCTGACAGCTCTGTGCCTCTGTGTGGGAGCGAGACTCAATCTGGATGAGTCGAAGGACCTGCTGGCGAGAGCAGGTTATGCCCTTTCACCTTGTGATAAGACAGATATTATATTTTCGTATTTTATAGAGAATGAAATATATGACATGATAGAGCTGGATATACAGCTGGAAGAGCATGGGCTTCCATGTATAATTGCCTGACAGACATGCATTTAAATAATTTAAAAGGTCGCTTCCCGGGAGACCGGTTTTTGAAAACAATTTCGTATAATGAGTCCAACAAGTAAACAAACCGAAAGGTTACAGATTAAAAGGAGGACAATATTATGCGTAAGGGTTTAACAGAGATAGTATTTATCTTAGACAGAAGTGGATCAATGAGAGGTCTTGAGGCTGATACCATAGGTGGTTTCAATTCCATGATCGAGAAGCAGCAGGAGGAAGAGGGAGAGGCTTATATCTCAACAGTTCTTTTTGACGATAAGTCAGAGGTTCTCTACGACAGGGTTCCGATAAGAAAAGTTGAGCCGATGACGAGTAAGCAGTATTATGTAAGAGGATGTACAGCTCTTCTGGATGCCATCGGAAAGGCCATCCATCATATAGGAAATGTACATAAGTACGCAAGACCTGAGGACGTTCCTGAGAAGACGCTCTTTATAATCACCACAGACGGTATGGAGAATGCCAGCCACGATTATGACTATAACAGAGTTAAGAAGATGGTGGAGCGTCAGAAGGAGAAGTATCACTGGGAATTCGTATTCCTTGGAGCAAATATCGATGCCATAGATGTGGCAGGACGCTTCGGAGTTTCAGCCAGCCGCGCAGTAAGATATGAATGCGACAAGAGGGGAACCAGAAAGAACTTTTCAGTAATGTCAGAGATGATAAGCTCCGTAAGAGCCTGCAAGTCAGCAGAAGCTATGGGAGATATGTTTGACGAGGATACGGTATTAGAAGAAATAAGAGAAGATTATAACAGCAGACATAGAGGGTAGGCCTAGGCCTGCCCTTATGGGCATTTATGGAGGAGGGTAAAATATGTTAGAAGTAGGAACAAAGGCACCGGATTTTAAGCTGCCGGATCAGAATGGGGTAATGCATAGCTTAAAGGACTATAAGGGTAAGAAGGTTGTCTTATACTTTTATCCTAAGGATAATACTTCAGGCTGTACGAAGCAGGCCTGCAGCTTTGGGGAGCTGATGCCTCAGTTTAAGGAGAAGGGGGCAGTTATAATAGGAGTCAGCAAGGACTCAGTTGCTTCCCATAAGAAGTTTGAGGAAAAGTACGGCCTGCCCTTCACACTGCTTTCTGATGTGGACAGGGTAGCTATTGAAGCATATGACGTCTGGAAGGAGAAGAAGAATTACGGCAAGGTGACTATGGGCGTCGTAAGAACTACTTATCTTATTGACGAGAAGGGAGTTATCGTTAAGGCCTTCGGAAATGTAAAGGCCGCGGAGAATCCGTCTCAGATGCTTGAAGAGGTATAATGTGGTATAATATACTATTAATGTTGAAATATATTATAGTGTAAGGTGTGTAATGAACAGGACTAATAATGCCGAAAACCGTGGCAGTGACGTGATACTAATGTGGCTTGCCGTGTTTTTTCTGGGATTCGGCTTAATATTATTATTTGCTAATTTCAGATATATTGTAACAGGAGAGACGGTTAATCTTGAGGAATACTTAGAGAACGAATCCGACGATGATCTGCCTCTAAATAAAGTTTGTACGGCTAATATAGAGGAAAGCTACGACAGATTCTATCATACTGAAACTCATACCAGACGACATAAGTATACGACAGTCTACTATCTCGTAAAGCTTACGGATGGGTCTGTTATGCTGGTCGCCTCTTCCGGAAGCAATCCTTCCCCGGGGGAAAGGGTAGGAAAGCTTAAGAAGATACTTAAGTATGAGGTTAAGAAACAGTATAATGATTACCTGAAATATCTGCAGAAAGAGGGGGTACTTTCGCATCATGTAAAGGTAAGATATGTTATGCTGACTGACTGCAGCAGAGATGACAATATATTTGGTATATGTTTTCTGGGGGGAGTTGGACTTATCTGTATGATTCTTGCGCTTCTCGTCAGATTCAAGATTATTAAGTGAAGTAGGAGTATTTATAATGAGTAACAGATATTCGATATTAACATACATTTATATGTACGGACCTATCGTGCTTAACGCAGCACTTCTGGTTCTGGGTATAGTGATCCTTTTTATGAAGGATAAAGATGCTAAGGTTCTGGGACTGGCCTTCATAGTCAGTGCACTGGCAGTCATTCTCAGCATTAGTTATAATCCTATACTTGCCAGAAGCAGTCTTGCACAGAATAAAAACAGTATTGTTATCCTTTCATATATCGGCACCTTTATTCCAATATTAGCAATGGTGCTCTTTATGCTATATGCAAAGGCAAAGTACGATGCAAAGGGTGCTGTAACTGTTTTATGTATCATGATCGCTGATATTCCGGTTACTTATATCTTTAATAAGCATAGACTTAGTGTGGCAAAGGGACTCAGTGGATTTGAAGCTGAGAGAAAGCTGAGCCAGTACGATTTTGCCAGAGGAGTTGTTGCAGCTATAATCTTTGTCGCTGCATTTCTATTTATATTTGATGTATATAAGAAGAATAAGGATAGTGAAGATCTGATTCCTCATATATACCTGCTTCCACTGCTGGCTTTATTATGCCATCTGGTAATAGGTATTCTGTATGGAGTCGGAATAGCAAAGGCAGAAACAAGCTATGTGAATAGCAACATAACTATGTATGCTATGTTCGCATTAATTGTTAAGTACGTAATCTTTGTGATATTTGCCGGATATGTAGTAAAGAGAGAAGCTGGAAATGGGAACTACTAATAAACTGCGTATTATGGTAGTATTTACATGGGCAATCGCAGCATTCTTTCTGGGATTTGCTATATATTTCTTTTCGTCTAATTATAAATATATAACTGCAAATGAATGTGTAAATCTTGATGAATATTTAACAGGTTCAGAAGATGATGAGATTCCTTATGGGAAGGTTGTGAGTGTTACTGTAACAGAGGACTTTGGAAGGTTTTATAAAAGATTGCACCACAGCCGCCATAGTGTTTCTACTACCGAATATTATAATGCACTTATAGTTTCTGATGGCTCCGTTATAGTATATGTTTCGGATATTAATGATCCACATCTGGGAGTACTGACTGGAAGGATAACAAAAGTTAGGAATCTAGAGCTGGAAGATGAGTACAATGCATTTACCAGAAAGCTTAAGGATGATGGACTGATAGCTGAGAATGCAGTGGTTAGATATGTGCTCTTTACTGATGGCTGGAGTAAAGTTGAGTGTATTATACTTATAGTATTTATGTCTGTTATGGGTATACTTCTCGGCCTATGGGGCTATGAGATGTACAGTGGCAAAACGTTTGATATCGGGCATAAAGGACAGGACAAGAACTATACTCCTAAGGATGAGGTGTATTATTTCCGCCTGACCAAGAAGGATTGGATTAAGTTTATAATAGAATACATTATAGGTACTATTATAATTTTTGTCGCACTGTATATATATGGAGAAGGCTGGAAGGATGGAATA
>ONEC01000071.1 GCA_900316715.1 uncultured Eubacteriales bacterium | reverse complement strand
AAAGGACCTGGAAAGATTATGAAGTACATGATGCTTTCAGAGATGATGAAAGGCTCAGATGGAAAGAATAATGGAGGAATGATGAGTAGTCTGATGCCGCTGATGCTTCTTGGTAAGGGAGGAAATGACATCTTTGATGGTTTCATGGATCTGGGAGATGCTTTAGATGAAGAGGATGAAGATGAAGATGCTTTAATCTAAATCATCAATGTATGGCATGAGCCGGGTTTGGTCAACTCATAAGAAAGGAGGAACGATTATGGGTAGCGGATTATGGAGAGAGGATACATTTAGACAGTATTCAAGCAGAGTTGGAAGAGTAGTTGATAGAAGCGGAAGAGTAGCCGGAAATTACAGCAATCAGGAAATGTTTGCAGCAAGGAACCTTGATCCTATGCTGAATCCTAAGGATGTAATGAGAGAGTGCTGTGATACAGAGGAACATCCGAATACAATTCCCGTAATTCTTGCTCTTGATGTAACAGGTTCTATGGGACAGGCAGCTGTAGAGGTTGCCAAGGAATTAAATGTGATAATGACTGAGCTTTACAGAAAGGTGAAGGATGTAGAGTTCATGATCATGGGAATAGGGGATTTTGTATATGACAAATGCCCGCTTCAGGTATCTCAGTTTGAATCTGATATAAGGATTGCTGAGCAGCTCGATAAGGTTTACTTCGAGTTCGGCGGTGGCGGAAATGGATATGAATCTTATACAGCTGCCTGGTACTTCGGGCTTAATCACATTAAGCTTGATGCCTGGGACAGAGGAAGAAAAGGAATCATCATAACAATGGGTGATGAGGGAATCAATCCATATCTTCCGGCCGATGCAATTGAAAGAGTAACAGGAAGAGAGATTGCTGAAGATGTTGAGACAAAAGGACTTTTCGAACAGGTTAAGGAAAAGTATGAAGTTTACCATATGTTTGTAAAGCATGAGAATTTCTCAATTTACAAAAGATATATAGATAGCTGGGATGATTACCTTGATAAGAATCACTTCAAGGTGGTTAAGGTAGATAACATCGCAGAAGAAATTGTAAAGATTATTACAAAACAGGCTGGCAACGAGTTCCTTAAAAGAGGACGAGTTGAAGTCCCTAAAATCGCCGCAGGCATCGCATGGTAAGACATGCATTTGCTAAGCTTGTCATCGGGGGATGACAGGCGGAAACGCTCGGGAGAGCGTTACACCACTACGCACAGCGGTTGAGGGGCCGCTGTAAAAGGTTAAAAGTTAAAAGTGAAGAAGCATATCCGCCTTGGGGAAGGCGGGTATGCAGCAGAAAGGAGGAGACGGCATGGCTGAAGTGAAGGTTATAATAGGTGCTAATTTTGGCGATGAAGGGAAAGGCCTGATGTCTGATTATTTTGCCGCAGAAGCCGCTGCCCAAGGGGTGAAGGCCTTGGTTATTTGCAGTAACGGTGGAGCGCAGCGTGGCCATACTGTCGTAACTCCTCGAGGTGAGAGACATGTCTTTCACCATTTCGGGTCTGGTACTCTTGCAGGAGCCGATACATGGCTCCCAAGGTACTACATCCTGAATCCTATTATGTTTATGGATGAGTACGAAGAACTCATTGAAATAGAAACAAAGAACGGCTCCGCACTTACAAAAAATGAAGCGGGGCCGAAAGTATATCTTGATCCGGACAGTCCGGTTACAACACCTTATGATATGATCATCAATCAGATTGCAGAGCAGCACCGCGGAGACGCGAGACATGGAAGCTGCGGCGTCGGTATATGGGAGACTCTTATCAGAAATGGAAAGACTCTCGGTGAGATGATCGACATGACAGATACAGAGCTTCTGGAGTATCTTACAGGTACATGCAGGAAATATATGTATGACAGGCTGAAACAGCTCGGCGTAGATGAGATTCCTGACAGATGGAAGGATATAATAGAAGATGAAGGGCTTGCCCGGAATTATATTCAGGATTTCAGATTGATGGTGAATCTGTCAGAGATTGCTGATATATCTGTTATGGATAAATATGAACGTATAATCTTTGAAAATGGTCAGGGGCTCCTGCTTGATAGATGCAGGAAGGAATATGGATGCAATACTACACCAAGTAATACGGGCCTCCGTAATCCTGCTGATCTGATAAGAGAATATATACACAGCACACGTGAGAACAGAATTGATGAGATAGAGGTCTGCTATATAACCAGAACATATCTCACGAGGCACGGTGCAGGCAGGTTTGATGAGGAATGCGATAAAGCTGCGATAAATGCGGATATGGTAGATCTCACAAATGTACCGAATCCATATCAGGGAACAATAAGATATGGAAAACTGGAAGACAGAGCGCTTCTCAGAAGAATAAGGGAAGATTTTGACAGTGAAAGATTCCCGGATGATCTAAACGTAAAAAGAACAATTGTACTTACACATACAAATGAATATGAAAGCGGGCTTACAGAGCTTGCTGATTATATATCTGATGGAGAAACCAGACAGGATATAAGACGTGTAAGTTAGTGCTCGATATGAGCAGATAATACAGGCACCCATATTAACACTTATTATCAAAATGATAATTACAGCTTGACAAAGCGGAAGCTTATCGTTATAATGTTTTTATCATACTGATAATAAGTGTTATTTTTACGTTGAATACTATACAGATTCTTTTATGAAAGGACGGGTAATATGGAGAATAATAATCAGTGGGGTTACCCACAGCAGCCACAGAACTATCAGACACCGCAGGGACAGCCGCAGGGCTATCCACAGGGCTATCCACAGGGTCAGGTTCCGCCACAGGGCTACGTACAGCAGGGCGGTTACCCGCAGGGTCAGGTTCCGCCACAGGGCTACGTACAGCAGGGTGGTTACCCGCAGGGCCAGGTTCCGCCACAGGGCTATGTTCAGCAACCTTACCCACAGGGTTATCCCGGATATCAGCAGCCGCAGAGAACCGGATATTCTGCGCCTAAGAGAAAGACAGGCCTTATAGCAGGAATCATTATTACAGCAGCGCTGCTTATAATACTTGGAGGTGTTGGATATATGCTTTTGAACAGAGGCGGAGCAGGCGGTACAGATGCATCTATATTTTACGGAAAAAAATGGGTAGAGACACATGAGGATTCATACCTTGTTCCTAAGGCAGATGGTACATTCAGATATTACAGAGATAAGAATGATACATCAAATTACTACTATGAAGGACATTATGAGTTCTACTTGGGAGATGACGCATATAAGTATGTAACTGAGGATCTCAGCCAGTACGGTGTTACAAAGAGTGAGATTGATCAGATAATTGCAATGAATGATGAGTACACCAAGGAGAACCTTGTATGTATCATGCTTCATAATGAGAAGAAAATTATCGATGGAGAAGATACAATGGATGGTGATACAGTAGATACACCATATTATGGATGCTTAGTTGAAGTAGATGGTAAGAAAGTTCTTGATGTAGCTAACATGAATGCGGCTACATATTACTGGTTTGAAGCAGAATAAGTTCTAAATGTTTTATAAGATTTATTATTAATTTTAAGTAAATAATCATAATTAAATATTTGATATTTTGAATTATGTTAGTATAATAATGATTATATGACATTCTAGGCTGAGGTAGGGATTGATGACTTTCAATGCAGATTATTATCTGAATAAGACGTTGCAGAAGAATTTATGTTTCGCAGGATATATCATTTGTCTTGCTATGACATTATATGTCTTGCCGGTATATACATTTTATGACAGCAATAAAATGGGATACGACATGGGGGATACGGCCATGGGGCTGTACTTTGGAGTAATACCATTTCAGCTGGCGATCATTATACTTGTATATACGCTGATAGCCGGTCAATATAAAAGGATGATCCTGGTACTGGTGCTTATGCTTCTTCCGACGGCACTTGTACTTGGAGTAATAGATGGAACAGTTATTGAATTTGCATATGGACTAGGGGGAGCGGCTGTCGGAGCTGTTGGGTGGATCATTCACTGGGCTATTGCAAATAAGATGGATAAAGCTAAAGTAGAAAAAGAGATGGACAAGAATTAGAAGGGTTAAAAGGAGAGTCAAGATGAGAAAGTATGTAATGACAAAAGAAGAGAAGGAATTCCTCAAATCATATGATATGTCTGAGTTTAACAGACCTTCCCTTACTGCAGATATCGCAGTGTTTGCTATTCTGCAGGGTGAGGAAAGCAACGAATATAGAAAGGACCCTGAGCAGAAGCTTGGAGTACTTCTTATAAAAAGAGGAGGATTCCCTTATAAAGATTATTGGGCTCTCCCGGGTGGTTTCGCACAGCAGGGTGAGGAACTCAGAGATACCGCTCTTCGTGAGCTTAGAGAAGAAACTTCCGTAGACAGTGCATTTATAGAGCCATTCGGACTTTTCAGTACACCGGAAAGAGATCCTAGAGGATGGATAGTATCACAGGGTTATCTTGCTCTTGTAGATTCAGAGAAATGCAAGGTAAGCGCAGGTACTGATGCAGGTGATGCAGCCTGGTTCACTATTGATATAACAATCAGTGAGATGAAGAAGCATGTTAAGGCTAAGACTGCAGAAATCAATACAAGATATGAGCTTGTATTTGAGAATAAAAATCTGAACGAACGAATTGAGGCGGTTGTTGAAGAGACAAGAACTTACAGTGATCATCATGAGACAGTTGAGTATGAGATTATTGAAGGCGGCAAACTTGCATTTGACCACGCAGAGATCATAACCAGAGCATTTAAGTCACTCCATGAGAGTGCTGATGATGCAGGAAGAATAATCTTCGACCTTATGCCGGAGAAGTTTACTCTCTACAGTCTTCAGGAAGCATATGAGATTGTACTAGGAGAGAAGCTTACAACTCCAAACTTCAGAAGAAAGATTGCTCCTTTTGTTATAGAAACAACAGAAATGTCAGGCGGTGTAGGCCATAGACCTGCTAAGCTTTTTAAGAGAAATCTTGAAGCATTTTATAAGTAAAAAATAAATTTTAAAAATTTTTTAAAATTTTTCCATAAATACACCCTCCTTGAAAGTATATATAGTATAACAACACGACAGTGATGGTTTTACCATATATATATCAGGAGGGTTTTAATATGAGAAAAGGATGGTTTAAAAAGATAATTGCCGCATCACTAGCGGGAACAATGATGGTAGGAATGGCAGGATGTGGAAGTAATTCAGAAGCACAGAATACTACAGAAGCATCAACTACAGCGTCTGCTCCAAAGACAGAATGTACAACAACTGCTGAGATTTATGAAGAGTGCACAGAAGCAGCTGAAGATTACTATAGCTCATCTCAGAGTGCGAGCAATAAAAATGCAGGTGCAACTCTTGATGCAACCTCTCAAAACTTTTTGGCAAGAGACGTTGATTTTGAAGAAGAGTATTATCCGGAACCGATTGAAGACTGGAATACCAATGAATATAACGATCTGGCCGAGAACTCCTGGCAGAGCGTAAAGTCGGCACCTCTGTCAACATTTGGTGCTGATGTCGATACGGCGGCATATTCACAGATCAGGAGCGGTATTATGAACGGCTACGGTGTCGATCCGGGTCAGGTAAGGATCGAAGAAATGATCAATTATTTCCAGTATGATTATGAGACACCGACCGGCGATGACAAGTTTGCGGTCCATACCGAATTTACAGACTGCCCATGGAATGAGGATACACAGCTTGCACTGGTATCGCTTAATACAGAGAAGATAGATTTCAGTGAGGCACCTGAATCCAATATAGTATTTCTTATTGATACGTCAGGTTCTATGTTTGATGACGATAAGCTTCCTCTTGTACAGAAGTCTATGTGCATGCTGGCAGAAAATCTTACGGAGAAGGACAGAGTATCGATTGTAACTTATGCCGGCAGTGACGAGGTTGTTCTCGAAGGAGCAAGCGGAGCTGATTATAACGAAATATGTGAGAAAATCGAAGGCCTTGAAGCTTATGGTTCAACCAATGGTTCAGCCGGTATCAAGACAGCATATGAACTGGCAGAGAAGTATTTTATAAAGGGTGGAAATAACAGAGTCATCCTTGCTACAGACGGTGACCTTAATGTCGGTGTTACAAGCGAAACAGAGCTTGAGAAGCTTATAACAGAAGAGAAGGAAACAGGTGTATTCCTCAGTGTTATAGGTGTAGGATACGGTAACTACAAGGATAACAAGCTTGAGACTCTTGCAGATAAGGGTAACGGCAACTATTCATATATCGATTCTATATTCGAGGCTAAGAAGGCACTTGTTACCGATCTCGGAGCAACTATGCTGACGGTAGCTAAAGATGTTAAGCTTCAGGTTGAATTTAATCCTGCTCTTGTAAAGGGTTACAGACTTATAGGTTATGAGAACAGAACCATGGCAGCCGAGGACTTCAACGATGATAAGAAGGACGGCGGTGAAATGGGCGCCGGACACAGTGTAACGGCTATCTATGAGATAGTAAGAACCGATTCGGATATGGAAATTCCTTCAGTTGATATGAAGTATTCGGGCAACAAGGAAGATAATGAAATTTACGGTGACGGTGAATATAACGACGAGCTCTTTACTCTCAGAGTAAGATATAAGGAGCCGGATGGTGATAAGAGTAAGCTTCTCGACTTCGCATGTAAGACAGACAGTTATTCAAAAGAGGGCAGTGACAATATCAGATGGGCAGCAGCTGTTGCAGCATTCGGAATGTATCTTAAGGACAGCGAGTATATGGGAGATACAAGCAAGAAGCTGATTCTCAGACTTGCAAATTCAGTGGATACTTCTGACGATGATTACAGAAATGAATTTATCGATCTTGTAGAAAAGTATTTTGAAGATCTTGATTAATAGATAATTCAGCAAATACCAAAAGTATTTATATATAGGGGATGCCCGGGTCATGTGGAAAACCATATGGCCCGGGCTTTTTATAGGGTTGTCAGGATAACGGATTAATCTCTGTTTGACTTAAGAAACTGAACAATCATTGCAATATTAAGAGTTGCAACTGCTGTTCCGCAGAACAGGTACCAGTTGTGTGCATTGAGTATCCATATACCCTTGAAGGCAGCGTAAAATGCGATTGAAGCAAGTGTTGCGATTATAGCGATTATAACAGATCTTCTTCCTATACGTTTTTTCTCTTCTTCTGAGTTGAATGCAAATTCGGTTGAGAAAAGTGCTACGAAAATGAGCATATATACCCAGAAGTCATTATCAAGGGATTTAAAGAACTGACCGAGTATGACCATGATTCCGACTATAGCAGATATGATGTGCTCTGCCATTGCTATAAGATTCTTCTTTGATGGGTTCATATTCTTTGTAAATGTATTCATGTTGTTTTCCTCCGTGGATTATATTTTTTCTTTTGGGCTGTTCCGTGTTGTTCGGAAGTTTTATGTTTTCCCCTTGTCTGAGATAAGGATACTATAGGATAGTCAAGAAACCGGACAAGAAATAGTCAAGATATGGTCAAGATTCATCCTGACATTTTGAATTGCATTTATCTTCAAAAGTTGTAATAAAAATAGGCTCATGTTATGATGAATCAGTATGAATAAAGACGCATACAGCGTATGAAGTAAGTTTAAGGAGGGGGTAGAAATGCCATTCATTAATTCAAAGATTACAGTAAAGTTAAGTGATGAGAAGAAGGAGATTCTGAAGGCAGAGCTGGGCAAGGCTGCAGCTATTATCGGAAAGCCGGAGAGTTTTCTTATGGTAGGTTTTGAGGATGAGTACTGCCTGTACTTTGCGGGAAATAAGCTTGAGAAGGGAGCTTTCGTATCAGTAGATCTGCTGGGGTCACCGAATTCTGCTGCATTTGAGAAGATGACTGCTAAGATCTGTGAGATATATGAGCAGGAGCTGGGAATTCCGGGAAAGAATATTTATGTGGAGTATAGGACGACTAAAGATTGGGGCTGGAACGGAGGGAACTTCTAGTTTTTTTTATAGCAAAGGTACGGCCCGGACTTCGGATGCCGCGCTTCAACCGCCCTTGTTAGGGCTCTGAAGCACGCACCGACAGCCCGGGCCTGGTTTTTTATAAATAAAGAGTTAAAGAAAACTAGGGCGTAAATATATAAGGGGAATGTAGGACATTTATATATTGATGAAAGGATTTGAATTAACGAATATGATTAGATATTTAATGATAAACGTTAAATTATAGTTGACAAAGATAAAACAGGGTGGTATTATCTGACCAACAGAAGGACGATAGGACAAATGAACAGAAGGAGGTCGGATATGGAAGAGAGTGTAAAACTTGAAAAGATTAAGAATAGTTGTGAAGTAGGAGAGAAGGTTACGAAGGTTATCTTCACGATTGCTGTTATCTTATGTGCGGTTATCATTGTAGTAATCGGCATTGTGGCAAAGGTGGGTGAGGATAAGTTACAGGAAGCTGTTGATAAAGGGCATATAACTGTTGGTGACAGTATCGGAAGTTCGAATGTAATAAGTATAAGTGTTATGGATCCTGCCAATATTCATTCTGATGTACAGTTCGTAAGAGATATACTTGATACTAAGCCTTATACAACAGTTGTCATTATATCCTGTGTTGTCGCTTTATTAGTTCTGATAGTTATGGCAGTGATGATGAAAGTGATAAGCAGTGCATTTAGAACTATAAGGGAATCTGAAAATCCGTTTACGGATGGGGTTATTCATAAGGTAAGAACAGTCATGATAGTGACGAGTATCGTCCTTTTCTTCACACCGGGCATGGTATTCGGTGTAATGGGACTGGTGCTGACATGGATAGTGATTACCATCATGGATTATGGCAAGACACTGCAGATTCAGTCAGATGAGACACTGTAGATGGGAGGTCAGATATGGGACACATAATACTTAGACTGGACAGGGTTATGGCCGATCGAAAGATGTCGCTGAATGACCTTTCAGAGAAGGTGGGCGTATCAAATGTAAATCTTTCGAAGATGAAGAACGGTAAAATATCGGCAATCAGGTTTTCAACGCTGGAGGCAATCTGTGAAGCACTGGACTGCCAGCCGGGGGATATACTCGAATACAGTAAGGACTGATCTGGGGGTAGAGAATTATGGAATTAGAGATTAACAGGAAAAAAGAATGGACAGGTCTTATAGTCGGATATATCGGCGCAATGGCAGGACTCTTAGGGATGGCTGCATATAATTACTATGTGCTGATGTCGCTGTCGCTGGGAATGAGGATGGTTTTTACGGCTCTGATACGAGGGCTGCTGATGCTGGTGCCGATAATCGTGATGATCGTGAGCCGTGACAAGCTGAAGGACTATGGATTTACAAAGGACAAACTGGGTATTCAGATCGGTCTGGGCATACTGATTGGAACAGCGATGTCGATCATGCTGACCTTAATTCCAATGCTTGCGGGTGCGGGTGCTATTCTTGATAACGGAAGAAGATATAATGCACTGTGGCAGTTTGCATATGAATTTGTATATTTTCAGGCGGTTGGGTTGTCAGAAGAGTTCGTATTTCGTGGATTTATCTATGAGAAGGTGAAACGTCTCAGTGGTAAAGAAGGAATGGCAGTGATAGTATCATCGATATTGTTTGGATTTATGCATCTGTTAGGTGGAAATATGGTTCAGGTATTTTTGACAGCTATACTCGGTGTTCTGTTCTGTACCTTCAGACTGAAGATCAAGAACTGCTCATTGATTTCACTGATCATTCTTCATGGAATATATGATTTTCTGATAACGGTGTGGTCGTCAGTTTTAATGGCGTAATAAACCGAAAATATACCGATAATGGTTGATTATCGGGTAATAAGCGGTATAATAGGTGGTGATACAGAAGGTATTGCCACCTATTTTTGTTTGGGGAGGTGTTGGGAATATGACTATTGAACAGATGATAGAGGAGAAGAAGAGACAGGGATTCTCTAATAAGATGATAGCTGAGCTTTCGGGTGTTCCTTATGGAACTGTGCAGAAAATCTTCGGAGGAGAGACAACGTCACCAAGATATGAGACAATTCAGGCATTGCAGAAGTTTTTCGAAGAGTGTGCCGGAGGGTTTGCTGTACAGGACTTTGTAGAAGAATCTGCTGCTTACAGCGTGGCGAGAACTGACACAAAAGATGTTAAGTGTGCTGGTGAAAGCCGTAAGGGAGATAAGACTCTTGAGGATTATCTTGCGCTTCCTGAAGGAGCGAGAGTTGAGATGATCGACGGCGAGTTTTATGATATGGCGGCTCCAACGACGGAACATCAGGATATAGCGGGTGAATTGTTTGTAGAATTAAAAAACCATGTTCGAAAGAATGGGGGAAGCTGCCACCCATTTATTGCACCGGTGGATGTTCAGCTTGACGGTGATGATAAGACCGTGGTTCAGCCGGATGTGATGATCGTGTGCGATAAGAATAAGATTACAAAGCCGAGGATAGTCGGTGCGCCGGACTTTATAGCAGAGGTTTTATCACCAACGAATATCTTTATGGATACAGCAATAAAGTTATCAAAATATAAGAAGGCGGGGGTAAGAGAATACTGGGTAATATCGCCGGAATTGGAAAAGGTACTTGTAAATGTATTTGAAAGAGATGATGCCCCGAAGGAATATACATTTGATGATGACATACCTGTAGCAATCTGGAATGGGGAATGTGTTATAAACTTTAGAAAACTGATGGAGTATTAAAATATGAGCTTATATCTTGCACCCATGGAGGGCATAACTACATACGTATATAGACGTGCACTGGAGAAATATTATGGCGGAATGGATAAGTACTTTACTCCGTTTCTTACAGCCAGCCATCTTAAAGGACGGGAGCTCAGAGAGGTGCATCCGGATAATAACGAAGGGCTGTATGTTGTTCCGCAGATTCTGACAAATGATGCCGAGCTCTTTGTTGCCATTACCAGTCAGCTTGTGGACCTGGGTTACAGGGAAGTGAATCTGAATCTTGGCTGTCCTTCGGGAACCGTTGTATCAAAAGGCCGGGGAGCGGGATTTCTGGACAGAACGGAGGAGCTGGACAAGTTTCTTTATACAATTTATGATGAGCTGACAGGAAAAGTGAAGCTTGCTGGAGCGGGCGAGGGAAAGAATTCCCAGGCTGCAACGGATGCTATTAAAATATCAGTAAAAACACGAATCGGCATGGAGTTTGAATCTGAATGGGAAGATATCCTTGAGATATATAAGAAGTACCCTATATCTGAGCTGATCATTCATCCACGTCTTCGCAGTGATTTCTATTCAGGACGGGTAAGGATGGACGCATATAAAAGAGCCATGGAGGTTCTTGGTGACATGATGCCTCTCTGTTATAACGGGGATATAACGTCCGTAAGTACTTATCGGGAAAAACTGGAGATGATAGGCGGAGTTCCTGTGACAGGCGACGGTGAGGAAGACTGCCCTATGATGATCGGCAGAGGCGTTATCATGAATCCGGAGCTGCCGGGAAATATCAAGAACAGCAGCATATCCGGTACAGAACTAGATGCGGAATCAGCGGAGGATCCGGCTATAGATAAAAAGCGGCTCAGAGCATTTCTTAAAGATATAGTTGCGGGATATCTGGAAGAAATGTCGGGCGAGAAGCAGGTAGTTATGAAAATGAAAGAGCTGTGGAGTTATATGTCCCTTGGTCTAAAGGTTGATAAGCAGCAGCTTAAGGCTATTCATAAGGCGACAAAGTTATCTGAATATAAATCGGCTGAGCAGATGATACTTTCAGCCCTTTAATACGCTTCTATACTTATTGATAACTGTAATGTTAATGAGGTTTGCAATGATGATGCAGATCATAGCAGGGATATAAGCATTGAATGGAAATGCAATCTCAAAAATATCAGCTACAAGCAGGAAGCAGCCTGCAAGAATAAGTATAACATTGATGAAATATGCAACTCTAACACTCTTTGGAACCTTCTTGAAATTTGAAAACTTAATAAACATAGTATTTACCTCCACATTTTAAAAAATTCATTTGATTTATTCTTCGTTTATTTTTTGTTTTTGGTTTATGTCTGCCGGCTATGGTCATAATATATCACTCATTTTACAGTATGTCAACTATATTTTACAAAAAGATTTAAAAAAATTACAAAATGCATATATAAGAGGACAAAATGTAAATGATAATATGCCTGAAAAACACAGGAAAAACAAGGCTTCTTAAGGATATTTTAAATCGATGTTTTAAAATGGAAATGTTATAATCGAAGATATGGTGGGGAGGCGCGGTTATGGCGACGTATGTTACTTCCGATATTCACGGAGAGTATGACAAGTTCATAAGGCTGCTTGATAAGATAAACTTCAGCAATGAGGATACTTTATATATTCTGGGAGACGTGGTAGATAGGGGCCCGGAGCCGGTACGAATCCTGCTGAAGATGATGGAGATGCCGAATGTGATTCCTATTGTCGGAAATCATGAGCTCATGGCCATGGAATGCCTGGATTTTCTGGTGGAAGAGATCACAGAGGAATCCCTTCAGAATATGAGTCCGACGAAGATAGATAATCTTATCAACTGGCATTATAACGGCTGCAGTACAACA
>ONEC01000070.1 GCA_900316715.1 uncultured Eubacteriales bacterium | reverse complement strand
TTATCCTGAGATGCTGTGTCTCCCGATGCGCTTGTTGCTCCCTGAGTAGCGCCCTGAGTACTTCCTGTTCCTCCGCATGCTCCGAGTGAAAAGCACAGTGCAAGTGCTGTGAATCCTGCCATAAGTTTCTTCTTAAACATTAATGTTTCCTCCTGGTTTACTGGTCTTCTGTAGATACGGACTCTTTTCCGTTTCCGCTTAATATTTCCTCAAGTGTATGCCATCCGAGAACGGCGCATTTAACACGTGAAGGCATATGTGATATATCCTGAAGGGACTGAGCCTCCTCAAGTGTATCCAGTTCTTCATCGCTGATCTTTTCTTTGATCATTCTAAGAAATGTATCCTTAAGCTTAAGTGCTTCCTCTTTGGATCTTCCGATGACAAGATCCAGCATCATATCCGCACTTGCCTGGGAGATTGCGCATCCGTCGCCTGTAAAGCCGCCGTCCTCGATGATTCCGTCTTCGCTGACGCAAAGCTGAAGTGTGATGTCGTCTCCGCAGGACGGATTGACTCCTCTCAGCTCCGAAGCAGGCTTCATAAGCTTTATCTTATGTGTAGGATGTATGTTGTGCTCTGTAAGCACCTCATTGTAAAACGGTCTGTTTTCCATTATTTTCTCCCTTGATGAATACTAATTACTAATCGTTATATCCCATGCGGCTTCTGAGTGAAGCAACGCTCTTAACAAGTCTTTCTATCTCTTCTTCGGTGTTGTAGAACATAATACTTGCTCTTACCGGAGAAGGTAGTCCTATGAAATGATGCAGTGGCTCTGCACAGTGGTGACCGGCTCTGATAGCCACACCATCCTTTGCCATGATGGCAGCCGTATCATGAGGATGTACTCCGTCAACTCTGAAGGTTATGATTCCGTGATGCTGTGCAGCATCATCACTACCCAGAATGTTGATGTGAGGGATTTTCTTCATCTCCTCAAGAGCCATCTCTGTGAGCATGTTTTCACGCTCTTCAATATCTTCCATGCCGACACTTCTTAAGTAATCGATGGCAGCAGAAAGAGCAACCGCTCCGCCGGCATTTACGGTACCTGCTTCAAACTTATGAGGAAGATCCGCATAAGTTACGGAGTCGAGAGTTACATACTCGATCATCTCTCCGCCCGACAGGAACGGCGGCATCTCCTTCAGGAGCGCTTCCTTTCCGTAAAGAACACCGATTCCCATAGGAGCCAGCATCTTATGTCCCGAAAATGCGAGGAAATCCACATCCAGGTCCTGTACATCCGTTACCGAATGAGGAACGCTCTGTGCACCGTCCATCACAAAGTAAGCACCCTTCTTATGGGCAATGGCAGCAAAGGTCTTTATATCATTTACTCTTCCGAATATATTGGACATACCTGTCATTGCAACTATCCTGGTCTTCTCATTGACAAGCGCTTCAAGCTTCTCCGGAAGAAAACTTCCGTCTTCTTCACATTCAAGATACTTGATGGACGCTCCGTGTCTCTCTGCCGCAAGTCTCCAAGGGAGCATATTGCTGTGATGTTCAACTACCGTAGTTATAACCTCATCACCCTCTTTAAGACACATTTCTCCGATAGAATATGCCACAAGGTTCAGGCTTTCCGAAGCATTTCTTGTAAAGATTATCTCTCGGTCCGAAGCTGCATTGATGAAATCTGCCACCTTAGCACGGGCAGCTTCATATCTTTCTGTTGCATCTATTGAAAGCTGATATAATCCTCTGAAGGGATTGGAATTATGGTGATAATAATACTCACTCTCTGCTTCCATTACGCATCGTGGACGCTGTGAAGTTGCGGAGTTATCAAGATACGCCAGGTCCGATCCTCCGAAGAACGGAAAATCCTCTCTTATTTTTCTTACATCTATACTCATAATTTTTCCTTACTGCTGATAAAACTAAATGATTTACACTGTCTTTATACCGCGATTACTCTCCGATAAGCATCTCGCGTGTCTTTTCGTCAGGGATTCTTCCTGCCACAGCCGCTATACGGGACTTTGCCATAAGCTCTGTTATCTCATCTTCAGGAATACCTCTTGACTGCATGTAGAGGAGAATATCTTCCGATATCTTTCCGATTGAAGCGCCGTGAGCACCTTCGACATCTTCCTCCGCACAGAGAATAAGCGGAACGGTGTTGTTATGCACTCCCTCATTCATAAGAAGTACATCTTCCCTCTCATCTCCCGTAGCCTCTTTACATCCCTTTATGAAATCAATCGTTCCTCGGAAAGTCTTATAGGCATTGTCACGAAGAACTCCGCTGACATTTATCTTCGAATCCGTAAGGACACCTCTGTGTCTTGCTACGTAATTTATATCCATTTTATCGTTACCTGTCACAAGATAACCCGTTTCGATATTCAGATTACTCTTATATCCGTCCAGATTGGCTGCGCAGCTGAGACATACATTTCCCTTACCGTTATTGATCTGGATAAGCTTCAGGCCGCCCTGATCCATATATCTTCCGCCGATGCTGTCCACAAAGTCGGAACCTTCATCCAGCTGAAATACTTCCACAAGCGTAAGTCTCGCGTTTTTTGCAGCCTTGATCCTGATATCATTAGCCGCAAAAGAGGTCTTACCTTTAAAGATCATGACAATGGTAAGCTCTGCGTCCTCACCAAGAACTACAGACGTACGCGACAGCTTTCCTTCATCCGTCATGTTATTATAATCAAATATCATTCTTATAGGAGTTTCGACCTTTTCTCCGGCTGAAACCGTGTAAGACACTCCTCCGGTTTTAGCTGAATGAGAAAAACGTCTGAAATCCTCCCCGGCTCCGAGTTCAACATCACCGAGACAGATTGAAGTAAAATCAACCTTTCCGACCTTAACTTCAGCCGGCATATCTTCTACCTCGGCTTCCGCTTTGGTTACGGAATCCGGAACCGCTATACTTTTATCATTAACTTTAAGCCAGGTCCACGTAGGAACCGGCAGCTTATTTATCGTTATATTCTTCAATGTTTTTGATCCTTTCAGTATGTCTAGGGAACATCCGGTACAAACTATCCTATCGAGCCTTTCATCTCGAGGCGGATCAGGTTATTCATCTCGACTGCATATTCAAGCGGCAGCTCCTTGGATACGTTATCCGCGAAACCGCTTACTATCATGGCACGTGCATCTTCTTCCGAGATACCGCGGCTCATGAGATAGAATATAGCCTCATCCGAGATACGTCCTATCTTTGCTTCGTGTCCGATATCAACGTCATCACATCTTACGTCCATCGCGGGAACCGTATCCGATCTTGATATATCATCAAGCATGAGTGATGAACAGTCTACCGCAGACTTTGCACCCTTTGCCTCAGGTCCGATAACTACCGCACTTCTGAATGTGCTGATACCGCCGCTCTTTGATATGGACTTGGTATTGACTGTTGATACCGTACGCTTTCCGGTATGTACTACCTTCATACCCGTATCGAGATCCTGTCCTTCTCCGGCAAATGTTATACCCGTAAACTCTACCTTCGAATCATCTCCCTTAAGGATGGTCATCGGATAGAGATATGATGTATGTGAACCGAAAGATCCCGAAACCCACTCCATCTTTCCGCCTTCTTCAACGGTAGCTCTCTTGGTATTCAGGTTATACATGTTCTTGGACCAGTTCTCGATAGTCGAATATCTGAGCTTTGCATTCTTTCCGACGAAAAGCTCAACCGCTCCGGCATGCAGGTTTGCAACATTATATTTAGGTGCGGAACATCCCTCTATGAAATGCAGGTCTGCCCCTTCATCAACGATTATAAGCGTATGCTCGAACTGACCGGCGCCCGGTGCATTTAATCTGAAGTAAGACTGAAGAGGAATCTCGACAGTTACTCCCTTCGGAACATACACAAAAGATCCACCTGACCATACTGCTCCGTGAAGAGCCGCAAACTTATGATCCTGCGGAGTGATGAGCTTCATAAAATGCTCTTTTATCATGTCACCGTATTCACCGTGCATAGCCGACTCAAGGTCTGTGTATACAACACCCATAGCGGCTACTTCTTCACGGACATTGTGATACACGAGCTCTGAATCGTACTGTGCTCCTACTCCGGCAAGAGACTCTCTCTCAGCCTGAGGTATACCGAGTCTTTCGAAAGTATCTTTGATATCTTCCGGAACCTCATCCCAGTCGGCACTCATCTTATTGTCCTTCGGCTTAATATATGTGACTATATTATCCATGTGGAGTCCATCAATCGGTGGGCCCCAGTTAGACATTTCCATACTGTTATATATCTTTAAGGATTCCTGGCGGAAGTCTGCCATCCACTGAGGATCGTTCTTCTCCTTGGAAATCTGAGCTACGATTTCCGGAGTAAGTCCTTCAGCAACCTTGTAAACGTCTTCGTCTACATTTCTGAAATCATACAGGCTTCTGTCCACATCCTCTACATATGTTTTTTCTTTTTCAGCCATTGTTAACTATTCCTTCTAAACGTAGTTTTCAAATCCATTTGAGTTAATCTCATCGATAAGAGAGGCATCTCCTGTCTTAACGATCTTTCCATCAACAAGAATATGTGTATAGTCTACCTTAAGTGACTCAAGAATTCTTGTGCTGTGTGTGATGATTATAAGAGCTCCATCTCCGTTATCATGGAATGCCTTAACACCCTCAGATACTGTTCTTACTGCATCTACATCAAGTCCTGAGTCTGTCTCATCAAGGATGGCAAGGTCAGGCTTCATCATAAGCATCTGAAGGATCTCAGCCTTCTTCTTCTCACCACCTGAGAAACCTACATTCAGGTCTCTGTCTGCATAAGACTTATCCATGTTAAGAAGCTCCATCTGCTTCTCAAGAGACTTACGGAAGTCCCAAAGACGGACACGGGTTCCTGTCTTGGTATCAACCGCATTTCTGATAAAGTTTGAAAGTGAGATTCCAGGAACCTCGATAGGATTCTGGAATGAAAGGAATATTCCGTCCTTTGCTCTCTCATGAGTCTCTTCTTCAGTGATATCCTTATCCTTGAAGAGGATACTTCCTTCGGTAACCTCATACTTTGGATTACCCATTATTGCATATCCGAGAGTAGACTTACCGGCACCGTTAGGTCCCATGATTACATGAGTCTCTCCCTTATTAACATTAAGGTTTACTCCATGAAGGATCTCCTTGTCAGCAACCTTAACCTTTAAGTTGTTAATCTGAAGCATTGCTTCTACCTCCGTATCTATGAAACGCTTTTATTGTGACACATGACACTTAGGCCATGTTATAATAGTCTAACTGAATTAGTATAGCTTATTTCTCGCCTCTAGGCAAGGACGTTCAAAAGTTTTTTCGCATTCTGAAAGAGAATTTTGTCTTTGTCAGATTCTGACAGAGACATGCTTCTTATCCTGTCCACATAATCCTTCTGATCTGCCCATGGGCTGTCAGTAGCAAAAAGGATCCTGTCTGATCCAAAGGCTCCTACCATCTGTATGAACTGCTCATCCGTCATCATATGATATGGCTTATGATCATCCTTGTCTCTCCAGTTGATCCCACCCAGACAGAAGGCTGTATCCAGCCATACATTCTGACCTGCAAGTCTGTCCGTAACCTCATACCAGTTCATCCATCCGCCCATATGTGCCAGCACCAGCTTGTCAGGTGCCACATCCTTCATGACCTCCAGAATATGATCAATGGTACATCTGATCGGCGGATATAGACCTATATCCATTCCTGCATGGGTGAGAACTATGAGTCCCTGTTCACTGGCATAGCTCACTATTCTCTTTATCCTGATATCATTAAAGTCAACCCCGTAATAATCCGGATGAAGCTTTATGCCCTTCAACCCGAGAGCCACGCATTCATCAAGAAGTTCCTTATAATTCTCCGAATCAGGATGTATGCCTCCAAAAGATATAAGGCCTGTCTCATCAGTGGTGCTGTTGATCTCAGCTGCCGTCTGATTGATATGTGAGGTCTTGTCCGGATTTGTGACCACCGGAAGTATTACCGAATAATCTATTCCGCTTCTCTTCATGGAAGCCATGAGGTCTGCGTTAGTACCTCCGATATAACCTATGGTGTCAGAGTTTTCCTGAAGAGACTCCACAGCTCCTGCTGCTATTCTGTCAGGAAAGGTATGTGTGTGAAAATCAATTACCATAATTTCTCCGTTCTAAATTGAACACATATATAATTAAAAGCACGAAAAGGGGAGGGTCTTTTGCGACCTTCCCCCTTTGATTCTACTAATTCTTTGCTCTCGACTGTTTCATGGATCAAGCAGCCAACCCCTACAGCTCGATCACATTTGCCTGCACACCCATTGACGTAAATGCAGGTGCCAGTTTTCTGTCATCAGTCAGAATGATTATCTGTTCTTCATTCATTCTTATGAGATAATTGATAAGTGCTCTTCTTGGTTCCTCTGCTCTAAGTTCTCCTGTTCCGTCTATAACCAGCGGAAGCGCTTCTGCCGCAAGATACTTGGCTGCAGCAAGTTTTACTGCAAGGGCGATCCTGTCTATATCTCTTCTTGGAAGAGAATCCAGCATAACCTCACCATATTCCTCACGGACTACTATATTTCCGGCTTCATCAAAGTCTATATCCGAATACTTACCACCTGTAAGTCCCGGTATCATCTCTGAAACATGAACCAAAAATTCTGAATAAGCCTTTTTCTTATACTCTTCAGAAATCTGATTGATCTTGGCTATTGCAAAGTCGATAGCTTTGATCTCATCCTCAAGCTCACTCTTCTTCTTAAATACTGAGTTGAACTCTGCTCTGAGCTTTGCTCTTTTATTTCTTCTCTCAAGCTGAACATCTTCCTTTTCCTTCAGGGCATCTTTCTTCTCCTGATACTCCTTGGCAAAAGTCATATCAAACTCAAGTTCTTCTTTCTTCTCGTTCTCATCCTTGATTTCTTCAAGAACCTTCTTGAATTCTTCATCATTCGGAGTAACTATGTCATCATCTGAATCAAAATATCCCTTGATCCTGAGTCCGTCTATTGTAGTGAATACTACAAGCACCGCTGTTATGATAACGAAAAGTTTCCTTACAAGCGGATCAAACGGAAGTATATGTACAACTCCTGCTATTAACAGAATTACAGCGATTGCTGTAAGCAGGATGACCGGAACCTTATCAGTGATCTTCTCAGTCACCACCTCAGGTCCGCCATCTATCGGAGTATAGCTCTCTCTGAGCTCTGTAAGTCTCTTAATCTTATCATCTACATTATCGTTATTCTGATAAGTAACAGAACCATCTTCGTTCTCAACCAGTCTTCTGGCAACTCTCTTACGCTTTTCTGCTTCGATTATGAACTCTTCATCGAGCTTCTTCATCTCTGCATCAAGCTCAGCGATCTTATCATCTACATCATCGAATTCTTCAATCTTTTCAGTGAGCTCATCCAGTCTTCTGATAAGAGGCTTTGGCAGATGCTGCTGCTTCTCCTTTTGAAGATGCTCAACCGCCTTCTTCTTATCAATGGCAGCACTTCCTGTAAAAATGATATTACTGAGATATTTCTTCAGTCCGTCTGCAGCTCTTGCAGAACTTTCTGCTGATCCTTCCGCCGTAATTACCTTTGTATCCTTGTATGTATTTCTTCCTGTATCTACAAGAGTTCCTACAAGGGTATCCGGTCTTTCAAGACGGACCTCTCTTCCTGAATTTACATCCAGCACAGAAGTACTCTTTGCTCCGGCCAGGAAAGATCTTTCAACCAGATAGTTGGTTCCGTCTTTCTTGATATAAGCTGAACCGGAATAACCGCTTCTGCCCTCAGGTTTTCTTCTCTCATAATCTGAACGGACACGGCTTATTCCTTCTTTACGATCCACGCCGTAGATCATGGCTGTAAGGAAATCCTTGATGGTTGACTTACCCGAATCCTGTCCTCCACAGATTATATTTATACCAGGCTTAAGATTTACCTCTTTGTTATGAAATTTTCCAAAATCCTTCATCAGGAGTTTTGTAAGGTACATTCTTATTCCTCTCCGGACATAATAAGTGCTTCAAGGCCATATCTCATAGCCTTATTCCTTATGTTCTCATCTATAGTATAACTGTCACTTATTTCTGTAACAAAAGAGCCTATGAGATTGGCCTCATTCTCTTCACGAAGCTTTGCTTCATCACGGGAATTAATGGTCAGATTCTCAACCCCTCTTATCATGAATCTCTCTTTAATCCTGTTCAAGTTTGGATAGAAGCCATCAATTGCGAAGCCTTTGAAAATGATGGTATATATATTCTCATTTCCAAGCTTCATAAGCATCTCTTCAAGCTTGTTTACTACCGCTTCCGGTGTAAGCTCAGGTGTGAGAGTTATATTTATATCTATATAGCTTCTCTTGTTTGAAGGCACCCACTGGATCTTCGTTCCCTCATCGGTCACTTCACCCATGATATAACCTTTTCTTCCCTGCTCATCAGGTTCGATAGGTTCAGGGCAGCCCGAATATGCCAGTCGGTTCTTAAGTATATGTGCTGCCTTGGTACGTCCGCCAAGTGCCACATAATCGAAACCTTTTCTTGCTATATCTTCTTTTCTGAATGGCATGTGATGTCTGTCACCACCGCATCCCAGAAGAATGTTGACTGCGTCTTTTCTTCCCGGATCTATTCTTCCCAATACGTCATCCCTGATAACAGGTCTGTCATAACCATAACCTGTAACACAGGTATTGATACCCTTAAGATATGCGTTAGTAGTCTTTCCACCAGGAAGCATAACTGTTCTTGATTCAAAAACATAACCTGCCGCCGGTGAACCGATCTCTGCATAATCCAGATATCCCGGAAGAATAATGGTCCTTGCCTTTATAAGACCGAACAGCTGCTCATCAACCCACTGCAGCATCTCCTCTGTAGGTGGTTCATTGAACAGGTTGCCCGCAATAATAAGAAGGTCGATATCCTTGGTATTACACTCAGATATAAGATAAAGAAATGCTTCCTCCAGCTCTTCCTTTCTCTTCTCGCCCCACTCATACTCAGCATCCGGTGTTGCATTTATTCTTATGTCAGACGTATGAATAAACTTCATTTAATGTATACTCCTACTGAGTTATTACAATCGACTAATTAGTATAACATAAATTTTAGTTTGCAACAACTACTGATGCTGTCCTAAGTACTTTTCCTTTGTACATATATCCTGTCTGCATTACCGTCTTTACGGTATTTTCAGGAAGCTTCGGATCTGTAGTCTGGGCTACAGCATTGTGAAGGTTATAGTCAAACGGCTGTCCTTCTCCCGAAATCTGAATGACTCCGTTATCTGCCAGTATTGCAATAGCCTTATTGTATGACTGCAGATATCCCTGATAGTATGAGTTATCCTTATCCTGAGAAAACTTCACGGCATATTCCAGGTTATCGATGATCGGAAGTATCTTCTTAATGAAAGCATCTATGCTGACCTCTTCATCATCCGGAATATCCGGTCCGCCTATGGCATCCAGAATAGGAATCTCTATTCCTCTTCCTACATCTTTATCCTGCAGGATAAGACTCATTCTCTTATCTTCATTAACTACAACATTTACTGTAATAAGCTTATTGTAGTATCCCTCTAAGTCTTCTTTTGAAATACGGAATCTGCAGACCTCTTCATACTTGCTTTCCTTCTCTTCATAAAGGAGGAAATCAGTATAGGAGTTCTTCGGCTCCGTAATACGTCTAAGTTCTATCTCTTCCTCGTAAGGAATCCTTGCATTTTCATCATAGACCGGATACATCTCTCTGTTAACAGATATACACATCTTATAAGGTGTAATGATATCTGTGTAGCTTACCTCACGAAATGCAGGAAGTCCTTCTTCCTTGCCACAGAGGAATCCCAGTCCTTCAATCAGGACACTGCTGTCCAGCATCTTTATCTCAATCTCGCGATTAATAAAATCTTCTTCTCTCTGGGCATAGACCTTCATGGCCTGATCAAACTGAAGGCAGTCATTCATAGTACCAGCATAGAAAACATAGATTGCATCAGTTCTGTCAAGCATGCGTCTGCTGTAGCTGTGAGCAAACTCTGTTTTCTGAAGTGAAGAATTATTCCATATTCCGGCGATATAGGTATCTGTCTTATCTACAACTCCACGGCTCAGGTCAAACTCTGACATACCGAGACATCTTCCTGATATAAATGCAGTGATTATTCTGTCAGTAACTCCATATTCACCCAAAACGTGCATCGCCATAGCTGTTGTTTCAGTAACAATCTTCACGATATTAACGTTCTCTTCACGGCCCATCTTAAAAATAGTGGTAAGCTCACACATTCCATAATAATCAGGAACACAAAGAATAACATCATACTCGTATATTCCTGCCTGAGATGCCAGAAAGCTTGTGATTGTTTCAAATGCTTTCTTAAAGGCCTGCTCATTTCTCAGAATGCTGAACTTTCTTATATCTACAGGAAGTTCGATAGTTCCTGTAACGATCGAGTCCTCATCACACCAGCTGACTTCAGCCTTTCCTTCCCAGAAATGCAATCCTATCACTTTGCTCATAACCTATCACTGTCCCCTTTGCCCATATATATATCGTCAATAATTCTTTCCGGTTATGCGAAAATCACAAAATCATACATGAATAGTTCATGATGGTTTTGTGATTTTCGATTTACCAATTATTTATTATATAATATTATGCTCTAATCAACAAGCTTTGCGTGACCAAACATTTCAGGGTTCATGTAACATGTTCCTGTATCATCTGCCCAGCTCATTGTTCCGATCCTCTCACCACTTGCTCCGGCATCATTGATCTGAAGTTCAAGACCGATCTCTGTTCCTGATGCAGGAGTGATATCTGTCCACTTCATAGCTGCTTCTACAAGGTATCCGTCATCTGTTGTTACTGCCTTAGCTGTAATATTCTCTTCAAGACATTTCTCACCATTAAAGCTGAGTTTGTTGTTGAAGCTTACTCTGTACTGCTTATCATCAGCATCATAAGCACCGCTTCTTGCATTATTCTCATCGATGAATACTTCGATTGAATCCTGCTGATAATCATCAGCACTGTCATCATTAAGTACATCATCCTTTACAGGCATAAGTACATACAGATACTGATCATCCCAGAGAAGCTTAGCTGTACCGGTTGCCTTAGCGTTCTGAACAACTATATCAAGCGGAACTTCCTCTGCGGCATCCCATGCCTCTTCGATTTCACCATCAACTGCAGCTGTTCCCTTATGAATCTCGATTGTAGGTCTCTTAACTTCAAGAGATGCTGTATCAACTGTACTTGGATCTACGATAGCCCAGAAAGCAGGCTTAGCCTGATAATTACCATCGAAGAGAAGTGGGCACTGAAGGATATTTCCTGTCGCACCACCACCAACGTTAGACTGCTGCTGGAGCCATGAATAAGTATCAATAACTCCCCAAACAGTAATACCTGAAACTGTGATTCCGTCTTCCTGATTAAGCTTCTTCATAGTCTCATATATCTGACCATAGTAAGCAGCCTGACGATTGTACTCTTCCGGAAGCTTCTCCTCTGAGCCATCAAACATTGGGCTTACCTTTACATCAAGCTCAGTGAGCATGATCTTATCTACAACCTCTGCATAACCTCTTGCAGCCTCTTCAATCTGTCCGATTGAAGGTGCATTTACTGTGTAATGACCCTGCATACCGAAACCATCAATTCTTGTTCCTTCAGCAGCCTTAACATCATTTATAAGCTGGATGATTCCCTTTGCCTTACGAGAATCACACTCATTATAATCATTGTAATACAGATCCAGTTCAGCAGGAGCATACTTGTTTGCATACTTAAATGCATTGATGATATACTCGTTGCTTCCATATACCTTCCACCAGCTTGACTTGCTTCCGTGTGTTGAATCAGAAAGCTTGTCGCTGCCAGGCTCTGTATCTGTTCTATATGTAGCTGT
>ONEC01000126.1 GCA_900316715.1 uncultured Eubacteriales bacterium | reverse complement strand
ATGCATATGGAAGAGCCCTTTTCCTGGGTGAAGGATTATGGCAGGATCTGGATGACATTTCAGATGAAGAAGGAAACAGAATAGTAGAGGAATGGCTGAATGCATAGCAGACAGAATATTGAACGGAGGAAAATATGAGCCAGTTATTGATTAAACAGAAAGTATTCTCCTGGACGGATACGTATGATGTATATGATGCATCGGGAAGACCTAAGTACTTTGTTAAGGCGGATCTCTTCACTTTAGGTCACAGGATAAGAGTATATGATAAGGCAACAGGACAGGAGATAGGACTGATACAGGAGAAGTTGTTCCGTATACTTAAAGAGTTTGAAATCTCTATAAACGGAGTGCCACAAGGCATCATAAAGAAAGAATGGTCTATTTTCCGCCCAAAGTACAATATCGACTTTAGAGGCTGGAGACTTGAGGGCGATTTTATGCAGTGGAACTATAGTATATATGAGCAATCCAGATGTGTGGTTCATATATCGAAAAAACTCTTCAATTGGGGAGATACATATGTGCTTGATATAGAAAATGATATGTATGAGATTCCGGCTCTTATGACAGCGATTGCTATGGATGCGGCGCAGTGTTCTGAAGAAAGATAATAACTGATTGATGGAGTTAGAGAGGACAGCGATGAAGATATATGTAGATTACGACGATTGTATATGTGAGACAGCCAGAGCATTTACCGAGATTGCGGCAGCGATGAAGATATATGTAGATTACGACGATTGTATATGTGAGACAGCCAGAGCATTTACCGAGATTGCGGATAAGCTTTTCGGAAAGAAAGTTCCTTATGAGATGGTTAAGCACTTTAATCTTCAGAAATCATTTGAACTTACAGATGAGGAATATGATGTATTGATGGTGGAAGGACATCTTCCTGAGGTCCTGCTTTCTTATGAAGAAACACCGGGGGCTTCGGAAGTGCTGAATGAATGGATAGATCAGGGACATGAGGTCTCGATTATAACCGGTCGTCCGATAAGTGTTTATGAGACATCCCGTATATGGCTTGACGAACATGGACTCAGTCGTTTAAAAATGTTCTGTCTGAATAAGTATGGGAGAGATACATTTATCAAAAATAGCAAATTCAATATGGAGATGGATGAGTATTATAAGCTGAAGTTTGATTTTGCTATAGAAGATTCTCCAATGGCTTTTAAGTTCTTTGACCATTTACCGGACCTTAATGTGATGGTATTTGACCGCCCATGGAATCAGAAGTGTGATTTTCCGAACAGTAATTACCAGCGCTGCTTTGACTGGGAAGAGATTCGTAAACGTGTAGGAGACAGTTTAAAGGCATAAACTCAATATACAAAATCGCTATTTGTGGCGATGTGTACCTCCGGTCAGTATGATAGTATTTCCATGAAGTGATACATAGAAATATCTATATGAAAACCGGAGGGATTAAGTATGAGAAAAAGATTATTAACAGGGGTGTTAGTGATCGCGATGGCAGCATCACTTTCAGCATGCGGTGATAATACCGAAGCAACAACAGCAGCAACGACTGCAGCAACGGAGGCACAGACAGAGGCGCCAACCGAGGCAGTGACTGAGGCCACAACAGAAGCAGTAACTGAGGCGGAGACAGAAGCAGCAACTGAGGCTGATTCAGGTGAGCTTACAAAAGAAAAGTATGATTCCATGACTGCGGAAGATCTTCTGGCTATGGCAAATATCCAGGATACGCAGGCTCTTACGGATGATGAGTATTACTGGCTGCTTGATACTTATAAGTTTGTTGATATCGATTATGATAAGCTGGAGATGGAGTATTTTAACAGTATAACCTACGAAGCACTGAAGCAGTGTAAGGGTGGAAGCGCTCATCGTATCATGGACAGACTTGTAACAAGTGAATATCCTCAGGTAAGAGGTGTGGGTTACGGCAGTGTTTCAGGATTCTTCGGAGCATCAGACAAGAACGTGGATGCACTTGTTAATGCACTTGAGACAGAAACGGATGAGTACTGTTTATGTAAGGCAGTAGAAGGCCTGTCTAATGAAATGGCTAAAGATCCGGAGGTTGCTGAGTTCATATACAGGATGACGGAGCATACCAATCCTATAATCAGAAAGAAGACAGCTATAGCTATCGGAAACACCTGGTCAATAGGTGTTGATGGAACAGTAGATAAGATAATAGAGCTGATGCATGATGAGAATGAAGATGTCAGGAAATGTGCTGTAGAATATGCAGGAAAGCTTCATGATGATGCAGTAGTAGAGCCGATAGTCGAGATTCTTAATGATCCTTCACAGGCAAAGGTTCATGGATCAGCTATAAGAGGTCTTTCATATATGTGGCTTGACTTCCCATTCCATAAGGAAACAAGTGAAGCTGCTTACAAAGCTACAATGGAATACTATGCTAATAAGCCACGTACTCAGGATATTCCTGCATGGGACGGAATAGGAGCCTTCGATACAGTAAATGAAAAGTCTTTAGCAGATAATGACTGGTATGCCAATGCCACATATTTCAATGCGGATGAGTTTTCAACAGTAATGGCAGATGTAATAGCTGACCCTGATGTAAACTGGCTGGCCAGAGGATGCGCCATGAAGGCTGTTCATGCCCTTGCTCCGGATCATTTCGATTCTCTCGAAGAAGCAGCAAATGCATGTGGAGATCAGAAGGCTATAGATGAGTTTAATAAGCAGAAAAGAAAAGTATGCCGAAGAGTAATTGAATAATCAAACATGATGTTAAGATGTGGCAGTTGAGGTTGATTATCAGGCTCGACTGTCACATTTCTTTATAGTAGAATTACCGTATAAATATTATCTCGAGGTTTATTATGATCAGTAATACGCAAAGAAAAAGAATAATGCTCTATATCGCAGCATTTATGATCATAATGTTATATAACTACCTGAATACATTTATTCCGGGAAGCTCCCATGATATCATATCTTTTTCATACATGGGATTTGTTGTTGTATGGTACCTCTCTATAAAGGAAAGAGTGATAGACAACAGTATGCGGAGATGTTTTCTGGTAGGCATATTGTCGCTCATTCTGTTATTCATACTGCGTCTGGCGAGGTGGAACTATTTCGGAATGTATGAGAGGCCAAATGAGCTGCTCCGTTACATGAACTACATCCCATTGATATTTATCCCGCTTGTGTCACTGAACGCGTCTCTTATGGTCGGCGTATATAACCGCACTAAAACACGCAGGCTTATTATGGTGCTCTGGATAGTAGGAATCAGCCTGTGTGTTCTCGTAGTCACCAATACATTTCATAAATTCGCATTTAGGATTAAGGACAGCAGTCCGGACAGCTTCAGTTACAGCTATGGTCCGGGATACTATATCATTGTTCTTTTCTCACTCACATCCATTATTTCAGCATTTATAATTCTGATACACAGGTGCCGTCTGTCCGCAAGCAGGAGGCTTGCATATATTCCGATACTCGTACTGGTCTTTGGAATAGTGCTTATCGCGGTATACTTTGTCAGCGGCGGTGCTCCGAAGCTGTTCGGTTCAAAGCTTTATAATCTTCAGGAGATTTATATCTTTCTTTATATTGCGTTCTGGGAAAGCTGCATACAGATTGGACTGATCCCGACTAATTCGGATTACGGAAAGGTATTCGAGGCATCAGATCTGGATGCTTATATCAGCGACAGAAAGGGGAAGATGGTATACAGCACTAAGAGCTACACACCCCATGATGGAAGTGATGACCATAGAGTTACGGAACAGGATATCAGAGGCGGAAAAGTTGTCTGGCAGGATGACATATCATCTGTAAAGGAGATCAGAGCTTCTCTTACAGAAGTTACAAAGGAACTCGCCGATGAGAACGAACTCCTTGAACTTGAACATGAGATGAGCAGCAGGAGAGAGGAACTTGAATCCCTTAGGAATCTTTATGATGAGCTGTATGATTCCGTGAATCCGGAGATCAGGAGTCTCAGAAAGCTCCTTGCCGATATAAAGCAGAACGGTTCTGAAGAACTTCCATATATTAGGCAGGCAGCGGTTCTCGGTGCATTTATAAAGAGACGCTCCAATCTGTCAATCCTTGCGCATAACTCGCAGGAGATAGACATGAAGGAGCTGGAATATTCTCTGCGTGAATCGATGTATTATCTGTCGCTGGCAAATGTAAAATGCAGCGTTATGATGGGCGGCAGAGGCAGTGTTCCGGCGGAAACTCTGATAAGAATGTATGAGGTATTCCATGTGGTTTCTTCGGAACTTGTCAGTAAGAAATGCAATATCATGGTAAATGTATCAGAGTCAGCGGACCTTACTATGAAGATAATGATAGACCGGCTTGTGGGAGAAGAATTTATAGAATCATTAAAGAACAGGTTTAAAGAAGGACTTGAAGTGTCCTTCGACAGGGATGAAGGGATAACATATATCATATGCAGATAATGCCGATACTAAAAGTAAATATCCCATACAGGCTTATGATCCTCAGAGGAATCTACTTTCTGTGGGCAGCATTTCTATTCCTTGTATTTGTCTATAGACTGTTTGAAGCCATAAGAAGCAGGAGGGGGCATCGACTGATATGTCTTAGGATAGTTCCTGTTGTGGTATGCTTTCTTATAACCATAGTCGCAGAGGAAGGAATCCTTATGGCAATGGGGACAGAATATGTTGCTGGAATAGCAGTGGTGCTTGGGGTGATGACGGTTATCGCATTTGTGCAGCTGCTGGTCAGCATAAGACGCAGAAAGCAGAGCATAGATCTTAACTCCGTTAAGGAATCCGTGGACAAGCTTGTTACCGGAGTATGTTACTATTTTGAGGACGGAAGGATAAAGCTTCATAACCTCAGTATGGAAAAGGTCTGGAGAACCCTTACAGGGAGCAGTCTTATAGACGGTAGAAATCTATGGGATGTTATTTCAGAGGGACAGGCTAAACTGGGAACATGTATCAGACAGGGCGATAATCCTATATATGAGCTTCCTGACGGAAACGTGCGTAGTTTTAGAAGAACATATATCGAAACTGATGGTATGAGACTTTATGAGGTTCTGGCAGCCGATGTGACAGAGGAGTTTGAACTTATCGGCGAACTGGAGGAGATGGAAGAAAGATTAAGGTATAGGGGCGCCCGCCTCAAAGCCCTTGGTGAGAAGATTGATGCTCTCAATATTGAGAAGGAGATACTCAATTCGAAGATAAGGCTGCACGACGACTGGGGCCGCGCACTTCTTACCGCGAAGGCCTATATGGAGAATCTGGATGATGATACGAGAAGAGAATTCCTGTCAATCTGGGAGCGGAACATTTCCTATGTAGAGGAAAATGTACCGTCTCTAGCAAAGGATGCCTATGATGATATTATCCGAAGTGCTGAGTCTCTGGGACTTGGCATAGATATCGAAGGAGACCTTCCGGAGGATTATGAAATGAGGAATATCGTCATACAGGCTATGACTGTGTGCCTCAGCAATATGGTTAAGCATGCTGATGGTAAGCGGCTTAGTGTCAGGTCTGAAGCGGCTGACGGAAGGTATACGGTTGAGCTGACAAATGATGGAGAAACCCCGGACGAGGTAATCGAAGAGAAGGGTGGACTTAAGAACTTAAGGAAGAAGGTAGAGGCCCAGGGCTGGCAGATGAAGGTGGAAAGCAGCCCGCGTTTTGGACTCTTGATAGAAATGGGGGATAGAAATGGCATATAGAGTACTTATAGTAGATGATCAGAAGATGCAAAGGATAGCGCTTGAAACAAGCCTGTCAGAGAATCCGGATTATCAGATAGTTGATTCCATAGGAAATGCGGAAATGGCCGTAAGCTTTGCACGGAGCAAGGAACTGGACCTGATAATAATGGACATAGTAATGACAGCAGGACTTAACGGAATAGAAGCGGCTGCCACGATTAAGAAGGAGCATCCGAATATAAAGATAATACTGGTTACCAGCATGCCTGAGGTTTCTTATATAGAAAAAGCTAAGGAAGCAGGGGCAGAGGGAATGTGGTACAAGGAGTATGAAGCCCTGCCGCTGATGAAGGTGATTGAGAAGGTTCTTGCAGGGGAGATAGTGTATCCGGAGGAGACACCGGTACTGTCCATAGGAAATGCTTCAAGCGATGAATTTACCCCAAGGGAGCTGGATGTACTGCGAAAAGTTGTTTATGGCTATACGGATCAGGAGATAGCAGATCTGCTCAACATGAGCAGGTGGACCGTAAGGACGCATGTTAAAAGTCTTATGCAGAAAACAGGATTCAAGAATCGCGTGGAGCTTGCCGTAAATGTTCGTTCTTCAGGACTTGTCATAGATGAATAAATACATCTTGATATAAAAAAACATGCAATGTAAAATTATCCCTATACGAATAAGGGACAGGTATTTATATGAACGACAATAAATCAGCATACAATGCAAAAATCTATGATGAGCATATAATAAATGTGCTCCCATACTATACTGAATACAGTGCCCAGGTTATTGACCTGGTAAGAAATATGGGGAAAGCAGATCCTAAATGGCTGGATACGGGCTGCGGAACAGGAACTCTGGTTTTTCGTGCCAGGGAAGTCTTTCCTGATGCAAGTTTTACTCTCTGTGATCCATCTCCTAAAATGTTGGATGAGGCAAAGGAGAAACTGCAGGGCGGGAATATTGTATTTAACAATATATCGTCAAGTGAACTGGAGTATGATTCGGAGTTCGATGTACTGACAGCTATTCAGTGCCATCACTATTATAGTTTTGAGGAGAGGGAAGAAGCCACAAGACGCTGCTACAACGCTCTTCGTGAATCCGGCATATATATCACATTTGAAAATATCAGAATGTCTACGGATGCCAGTGATGATATCGCTTTAGACCGATGGGTTACATTTCTCAGAGAACATGGTAATTCTGAGGAAGAGGTACAGATGCAGCTGGACAGACGAGGTGTGGAAACACATCCGATAACAATAGAGCAGCATCTGGAAATTCTTAAGAGGAGCGGATTTTCATCAGTAAATCTCTTGTGGGCGTCATATCTTCAGGCGGGTTTCTGGGCAATAAAATAATGGGTTCTAAGCAATACATGATAAATGGGGGGATAAGCAATGCATTTTAGTTGTCAATGTGGGAATGTAATACATGATACATCAGATAATCTCTCATATAAGGGATATATAATCGCAGATCAGGATATTGATTATCTGATCGAGACTATTGAAAAACTTGAAAAACCTCATACGCAGTATATAGGTGTATATGACGAGATAAGTAAGCTTTTAAGAAGAACAGTATATCAGTGCCCGGATTGCGGAAGAGTATATATCGAGAATCTGGCTCATGATTATAAATTGGTTGGATTTAATCCTGATTCAGAGAAGCAGCAGGAGGACGATAATAAGAAATTATTGTTATCTACCTTTGGCGAAAAATGGAAAGGCTATCTAAGTGCTGACTGGAATGATGATATACCGGACTGGCAGGAACATCATGGGATTATTATGCCGGAGGTAAATGTGAAGTTTAAGAATCTGGAATTTGACGATTTCGAATCCTTTAAGAGACGTTTTTTCGAAGTGCTTGAGTATATGAAGCATATGAATATCGTAAGCTCTGCAGTACTCCATGTGAACGGAAAAAGGACTTATGTATGGCCTGAGAGCGAGAGACGCTAGGATATATTGATTCTTTAAATGTATTTTAACGATGGTTAAAAAGGTGCTATATTTTTCTCTTTTATATGTTATAATCAATCTATATGGGGTTATTGTCAGAGGGTTGTGTTATGGCTAAACGAAGACGAATTGCACTGTTACTGGGACAGGCTGATGAAGAATACCAGCGCCAGTTTATAGAAGGTGTTTTGAAGCAGAGTCGTAAGCAGAATTACGATGTCTGTGTTTTTTCGATGTTTATAAAGTATCAGAATTCCAGAGAGAGGGAAATCGGAGATTCCAACATTTATGAGCTTATCAACTATTCTAATTTTGATGCTGTAATACTGCTCATAGATACCATCCAGACTCCTGGAAAAGCTAAAGAAATTGAAGACAGAATAAAGATGAATTTTACTGGTCCCGTAGTCTGCATTGATGCAGATATAGAGGACTTTTTCTGTTTCTGGACAGATGGATATAACTCTGTATACAG
>ONEC01000131.1 GCA_900316715.1 uncultured Eubacteriales bacterium | reverse complement strand
CAGATCCAGCATCTGGATGTGACTTCTCTTGTCCGACTTCAGCGCATCATTTATATAAACAGCAATCTTATCCATGCTGTTTCCTCTTATATTAATGAAATATCTTCCTGCAGTTTCAATATCGAAGTCTACGTAGATCACCATGGAACCTGAATCTGTAACCTCATAAGTTACCAGCTCTTCGTTGGATGAACTGATTCCCACCGTACAGCCTGAACCTGATAAGGTATAAGCCGGCTTTACGCTGTTAAAGATATTTCCTGTTTCTGATGACATCTGCCACCTGAGGTCCCCTTGACTCCCAGCCGTACAGCCCGCGGCTTACAGCATAAGCTATCGGAAGGGCATCTTCATTTTCATATACCCTGACTCCGTCACCGTCATATACCAGCGGAAGTCGCTCCGCCTCAGGATAATAACTTGTATCTCTTGTATAAATGTATCTCACGCCCAGTATATCATCCGTCATAGGAGTCGCACCGTTATAGAGATACTCGTTGGCACCTGTGTAGAAACCGAGGCCGCCCATGGCTGTGACC
The DNA here is from genome assembly GCA_900316715.1 of uncultured Eubacteriales bacterium. Lineage (GTDB taxonomy): Bacteria > Bacillota > Clostridia > Lachnospirales > Lachnospiraceae > Eubacterium_Q. Next base: position 4,793 of record ONEC01000131.1, on the reverse strand, counting down.
ATGTCACCTCTTACGGTTGAACAGAAGGTTGCCAGGCTTCGCATGTTATTATATGTACATTCGTCGAGCATTACCGTCTCGACCATATCTTCTCTGTAGAATTTATAGCCTTTGCTCTCCGCAGCCTTATCTACTTCTTCCTTCGCCAGTCTCGTTCCATAGGTATACTTCAGGTGATGCTCACCATCGGCAACGCCGTTCATGCCCATGCCGATTCCCGCATTTACTATCATCTCAAGCATCATCATGACGCCGAGAACTATGGTCGTGGTTTTATATCTGTCTGAAAGATATACCCTCACGATAAGGACTAAGGTGTATCCGATTATCATTAAGAATGAAACGATAAGCACCACTGCCTTCGGCGCATAGCTGGACATGCCCGTGAAGTAATACGCCAGGCACAGCATAACCAGCGTAAGGATGCCGGACACTGCCACCTGCAGCATGTGCAGCTTCTTCATTCTTGTCACCGCCTCGTATCCTACAAGGAGAAGCGTGAATATAAACAAAAATGAGAATCTGTTCGGGATTCCGAACTGATCATGGAAACCATGCCAGATATAGTTCAGAAGCTTGTTGTTGAAGCTTATGTAGAGAAATGCGAGCAGTAAGCATTTCCTTATCTTCTCTGTAATCTCGATCTTGTCAGAAATGAGATACAGGAAGAACAGCACAAGGGCAAAGCTGCCGCAGTACAGATTCACTCCACCATCAAAGGTCTGATTGGTTATCGGCTTGGTCAGCATGAACTGTGTCTTCAGGATTTCCATAAAGCTGCCGTAGGCTTCAAACTTCGGAAGTGCCAGCTTCGCGGAGGCTGTCTTGGTGATGGCCAGGTATGCAACCAGAAGTGAGAAGCATGCCATGCCCGCAGCCAGAAGTGAAGCTCCTGCAAATCTGAGGCCGTCCGGGATAAGTCCCTTGAAGTATGCCTTTACAGCACCGTCCTTCTTCACGTCTCCGTGACGGGATGCAAAGAACCACAGAACAAGGAAGACACATATGATAAATGATATGTAATAGTTGCAGTAAAGACTGTAAAACAGTGCAACTGTATAGAGTCTGAAATCACGCTTTGCCATCAGGCGCTCAAAGCCCAGGATGATAAGCGGGAAGACCATGATACAGTCCAGCCACATAAGGTTCCAGAAGTAGCCTGCCATGTAATTGTTAAGGGCAAAAGCCACACCGAAGCCTGATATGATAAGGCTGTTGCTCGTCTTGTTTCTTCTTCTCGAAAGGTAGAAGCTGAAGGCTCCTGCCGAGAAGATAATCTTTACTGCCACAAGAATTGACATTGCGGCAATGATACCTCTCCTGGTAAAGAATATGATTATCAGGTTCAGAGGACTTGCCATGTAATATAGAAGCAGGGACTGGAAATTCTGTCCGCCGCCCACGTTCCATGTATATGTAAGATTTCCGAAATGCCTCAGCTTATCCTGATACACGCTGAAGAACGGAACATACTGATGCATGCTGTCGATCATAGTGAAGGAGTTGCTTCCAAACGGAGCAACTGATGCAACTATCATAAAGACCAGCATAAAAAATGCAGTCACCCCTGCAGCTATCAGCCAGGACCAGTTCCTGTTCCAGAAACCACGCAGTGACTTATCTATCGGTTCCTCTATTACCGGCTCTACACGGCGCTCCCTTTTGGCCTCAGCCCTTGAAGCTTTCTTCTCCGGCTTCTTTCTTAAAGACTCTTCCGGTCTGCGCTTCGGAGTTTTCTCTGCTTCCTTTGGTGCAGCTGCCGGCTGTGCCTCAGCTTTCTCCTTCTCTGACTGTGCCAGTCTTGCCTGAAGGAGCTTGGTTCTGTCTATCTTAGTTGTCTTCGGAGCTGCGTAGATGCTTTTGGATTCTGCACCCTGCATCTGCATCTTCGGCTTCACCGGCTCCGGTTCATCGTAATCATCTTCTTCGTAGTAATCGTACTTTCTCTCAGCCTTCGGTTCCTCGTACTCTTCTTCCGGCTCGTACTCAGGCTCTGGTTCGTACGCTGCTTCTTCCTGAGCCTCAGCCCCGTCATAAGCTGGTTCTTCGTACTCAACTTCCGGTTCGTACACCTGCTCCGGTTCTGGAGCCGGTTCCTCAATCTCTGGTTCCGGTTCGTACGTAGGTTTTTCCGGCTCCGGTTCTGCTGCCGGCTCTTCAGCCTTCGGCTTGTCGCCCCCACCGTACTCCGCCAGAAGTCGATCCAGCTCGTCTACATCTATTCCAAAATCTTTATAATCATTCATTGAATTAAACACCCTAATTAGTCTTCGGTTTCCGTTCCGTAGAACACAATTATATCATAACAGGGCTCACCTTGATACCTCAAATCCCCTCGAAAATTCTTAAGTTTTAAAGAATCCCCCGCCGGACACATAGCCCAAACGGGGGATAATCACAGGAAACGTAAGGACTACTCAAAATCTACGTTTGTAATCTTAAATGTATACTTTGTTTTCTTGTTAACCTTGTCACTTGATGTAGCATCGAGATATAAATAGAATCCCTTTACATTTTCCTCATCAAGCTTAATGGTTACGGTCTGTTCTTTTGTTGATGAGAACTTACCCTTCTTTGACCAATGGTCTCTATAAAAGATAGGATCGTCATCATCCATATTGGTAATTCCGAGATTCATATTCTTTCTTGATGGAACTACTGTAATGTTTACCTTGCTGTATTCAGAAAGATCAACATTTTCAAAGTTAAGTACTACCGGCTCCCAGTTCTCTGAGTGCTTTTTCTTATATTCAACCTTATATCCATCGATGTCATCATCATAAGAAACTGTGTATACTGATGAATCTCCTGTTACATTCCAGTCAGGTTCTACAGTTTCCTGAACAGGCGACTCTTCGATCAGCTCTTCCTCTGATGAAACAACCGGATCCTCAACTTCATCTTCCTCTGAAGACTCTTCTGTTACTATAATCGGTTCTTCTGTTACAACTACAGGTTCTTCTGTTGCTGCAACCGGCTCCTCCTCGGATGTCACGATCGGTTCTTCTGTTGCTTCAATCGGCTCCTCTGTCACAACGATAGGTTCTTCGGTTGTAACTTCCGGCTCTGCAGGCTTATCTTCTACCTTAGCACCCGCACCGTATCCGGTAAGATCCGCATCCTTAGAAGTAAACTCAAATACTCTTTTCTCAACCTTAACGTTTTTGCTTCCAAGCTTGAAGATCTTGTTGTCTGTAAACTGGGCATCTGTCTTTGTTACATAATTATCTTTTATAACATTTTTCTCAGAATCATTCTCATTAGCAAATGTAACTGCCTTCTTTCCATCAGCTATGAAAATGTTCTTTGAGATCTCGTTTGTTTCACTATCTGCCTTCTGAATTCTGAAACAGATACCTGAATCTGTGTAAACCGTATTCTCGGTAATCGTACAGTTAACAGCAACACCATTCTTATTTCCACTTCCTCCGATACTGATACCGCCTAAGGAATTGTTGTTTACCAGAATATTGTTCTTAACCGTGATTCCGTCGGTTGAACCACCATAATGCTCGGACGCAAGCTCTATTCCGATATCAGAATTACCGACATAGTTATCAGAAATTGTAACAACCACACCTCCATCAACATATATACCACCCGCACAGGAATCTATCTTATCCTGAGGTGATTCTCTGTATGTCAGATTGGAACCGCTTGAAATGTTATAAACAAAGTTATTTGTAACACTTCCGTTACGAGCTCTGTCATTTGTATTTGCAGGAACTTTTCCCTTCTTATCCTTCTTACAATGCTCATAACCGATAACATCTATTCCTATGTTGTCACAGTCATGTACTGTATTTCCGGAAATATCAAAGTTGGTTACATTTCCATTAACAACCATCGCTTCGCTGTTACCAAGAACCAGATTATAAAGGTTGCAGTTTGTTATGTGGATATTTTCGCATGGATCAGACTCATTCTCACCCTTTACGATAATTCCATGTGCATTAAATCCTGTATCTTCATATGTGTCCTTTGTATATACACATCCCATATCATGAATAGTACAGTTGTCTATATAAATGTTATCCGCAGAATTAATAACCTCAATTCCGATTGGGTTAGTATCTCCCGGATCCTTTATTGTAAGCCCCTTAATCTCTACACCTTCTACCTTCACATCTGATGCAGAAATCTGAATCATTGAAGATCTGAGTTTTTCAGCCTCGTCATCCGAAAGTGAATCCCTCTGTGGGATATCTGTTCCTTTGAAGACAGCCGGATTCTTTGGATCCTGTGACTTCACAGTTACATGAGGCTTGTCTATTATAATTGCCCCGTAATCTCCCGGCTCAAGAAGCAGAACCTTCTCGGTTACATTATGCTTGCTGATCTCGTTAATTATCTCTTCAATGTTGTCAGGTGAACATATAGTTGGCTTATCATCTGCCGCATATACAGTACCACCAGTTGCCGTGATACTCGAAACTGCCATGATTGCAGCAAGAGCACCTGCGTAAATTCTTTTTCTCATATTATTCCGTCATTCCCTTCTTGCAAAAATATTGCGCTGGCACCAACGGTAGTAGGTTACACCATTTTAAATCATTAGTCAAACCCTAAACCGACATTCTGTGCAATTTTGCAGAACATTTTTGTGCAATATATACAAATATTTTGCCCCATAATCACCTCTCTCGCTTATCAATTGCGATTTATCAATAACTTTGCTATGCTGTATATACTTGGTGAACCTCTCATCACTAAAGTGACGAGCTTCTAAGAGAAACAATTCTCCGTTTAAGAAGTTTGGTATTTGAGTTTCCACCTGATTATTAGGCAACCCT
>ONEC01000069.1 GCA_900316715.1 uncultured Eubacteriales bacterium | reverse complement strand
ATGCTGATGTCTGTAGCCCTGGTGTAAAAATATCCTTCTTCAACATGAAGTGCATCGGCTCCGCAATCTATAGCTATACTGCCGCCGGCAATTCTAATCGAGTCTCTGGCTTTGACAGCAGTATGCTTTGCTTTAATATCATAGCATCCGTCCGTGATCTTGATGTCGTTCTCGCAGTATATACCGTCACGCACAGCTGCCATGATATAAAGACTTCCCTTTCCCTGAAATACGATATCATCTTCAGCATAGATAACGCTTTCCAGTTTATGTTCCTCCGTTATTTTCGAAGTTCCCGTCTCATCTATCACAACCTCATCAGTTGAATCCCTGAGTGTATTTTCCGTTCCCTCTTCCAATGTGATAAAAACTTTATCTGCATTTTTGACATATATGCAGGATGCCTCCTCCGAAGTAATATCAACTCCACGAAGTACCAGCTGAACCTTTGAATCCTTATTTGCATCTACAGTTATAGAGCAGCAGGAAGTTCTTCCTTCCAGTACATATATTCCGTCTCTCTGTATGATGATATTCTCACCGCCGGTCATCTTTTCCAGCTTAACGCTGTTCTCTTTTCCTTCCGGAATAGATATAAGCGGTGAATCCTCACGCAGACCTATGATGACTGCTTCTTCCGTTCTGTAATAAGAATCAAAGTCTCTATCGGTAAACAGGCTGTCCCCATATGTAACCCCCCGCGATTCCATGGAACAGCCTGTCGATAGAAGGAGAATTAGCATTATGAGAGGAAGCACATTCACACCCCGTATTCTATTCTTTATCATTAGAATTCTCCTTTTCTCTCATCGTCCCTATAATTCGTCCGTGTTTCTCTCACATCTATTTAGCATAATCTCCAGATTACCATTTCTCTCACGAAGTTTATCCATAAATTCCTTAACACTCTCCGATGGTTTAACCACCACATCGAAGTCAAGTCTATACATGGTTCCCATGTTACAGGTCTTAACCTGTATCAGTTCATATCTCTTAAGATAGTTATTAAATATATCATCGAATCTTCCTTCAAAATCAAGGTCTTCAGGAATCGTTATCCTGAGCTTTCTTGACATTGCCTCACCGACGCCAAAGCGGATGAGTCTGAGCAGAAGTTCTATTACCGAAACAATTACTGCAAAGATTATTGCAACAAATATATAACCCATTCCTGTGGCCAGTCCCGCAGCCATAGCAAGGAATATGCTGGTTATCTCTTCACCTCGTCCCTGAGCCGATCTGAATCTTACCAGACTGAAAGCACCCGCAACTGCAACTCCGGTACCTACATTTCCATTTACAAGCATTATCACCATCTGTACGATGCACGGAATTATGACCAGTGTCAGCACGAAGCTCTGACTGTACATTCTCCGGATCATATATGTTCCTGCTATTATAAGTCCCGATATAAGCGAGCACAGCGTTGCTATCAGAAAGGCCTCTGCTGTCATCACTCCTCTGTGAAATATAGTTTCAAAGATAACATTAAGCATACTTCCTGGTCCCCCTTCTCTCGTTTACAAGCTTCTCTGCATATCCTCTTCCGTACTTGGAAAATGATGTCCTGTAAATATTCAGCCTGCTGAGTATATGTGATATCTCTATCGGCATGGAACCAGCGATCTTAATCTCCATAAGCCTGTCTTCCTCAGGAAGTATCAGCGACCCATAACCTCCTGACCTAAGATCCATATCCCGGTCTCTCCATCTTATGTTCTTATCAAATGTAACTCTGAAACCGGGATCCTCTATTCCCTGAAATGCAAGGCGGTCATAGGATATGATCATCCCCGGTCTGAGTCTCTTATATAATTTCATCATACTGTTGATCTCGTTCTCTATCTGAACATCAGTAAAGCTTACTGTCTCATCAAGAATATCCCGTTCCAGTTCCTGAAATGGAATCCCAAGATCAAGATGACGTTTTGCCTCTCCGTAAGGAAGGCTTATTCTTCTCTTATATACTATGCCCTCATACTTTTTCTTAATCTCAACAAAGGCACTGGTTTCAGCATCAGGTACTTTATAGGTCCTGAGTCTTAGCTTCTCTTTATAGATAGGCTTCTCTATGGACTTCCTTATCAGTCGATAGTCCGGTGTGTCATAATAAATGTTAAATATCCTTGTGTCCCCATATACATCCGGCTTTACGTACGCCTTCAGTTCATCCAGCAGTTTTTCATATGTGCCGCTCGGAACATGATATTTTGTTTCCTTCCGGGCAAAACTTTCCTTATAGCCCCCATTTTCCATTGTAAAACCCCTCCTCGCTTCTCCAACTAACCAAATTGCGGTTAGGCATATTTTACAAAGGCCTTTGTGCATAATTACTATAACCTTGAGAAAAGAGCCGTTCAATGAAAATGTTACGAACAAGGGGGATTTGTTACGAACAGGGGGAAATATCCACGCAAAAAAAGAAACCCCACTTATCTTAAAGCGGGGTTTCCTGTTTTATCATATATTCTTTAGTTCTTTCAAACAGTAACTTTTATACCGTTCCATGAATTTATAGACATATTTATCAGATACTTTAAGTCTCTTGTCGTCTATCACTACATACTTCTTTCCATGACCGACGGTTATTATCTTTTTAACATATCTGAGGTTGATAATGTAGCATCTATGCGCTCTGCAGAAGTCATGATCTACCAGGATCTTCTCCATCTCATTCATGCTTACACGATGAAGAGCTTCCCTTGAATCATCCGATATCAGGCGGACATAAGCCCCATCTGACTGAACATACTTTACAGTCCTCATATTCAGTCCCTCAACCATAAAGTTGCTGCCCTCTTTAATCTCAATCGCCTTTGACAGATAAGCCGGAAGTTTTTCCTTCACCTCATTCTTATCTATAAATCCGAGAACATTGATACCAAATGACTCTTTTATATAGCTGTCATAGCTTGTTATAAAAATGATTATTATATCAAGCCGCATTTCCTCTATATAGTTCTTCACATCGATTCCACTGTCTTCCCCTATCTCTATATCCAGAAGAAGAATATCGATATTACCTAAGTTCTGTTTCAGTTCCTGAATATTTTCGTATTCGAAAATGTTATACTCTACCTCCATCTGTTCCCGAATACGCTCACACTCTGCTACTATACCCTGCCTAACCATCTTGATGTCATCGCAAACTGCTATATTCAATTTCTGATAGCCCTCCTTTTTTAGTCTATCCAGTATTTTACCATAAAAATCAAATGAATATTAGCAACGTTTACGACATCCCCTCTGCCGGTTATTTTACATCGATTGAAGATATGATGGTTTCTATGTCATCTCCATAATCATAACCATCTTCCACTGCTATTAAAATACTATATATCTCATCCCCTGCCTGAACATAGAGAATGGTACCATTGATCTTACCTGTTCCTGTATCAGCATCGCCTGTAAATACGTATACTACCGTATTACCATCACTTACAGTTCTATCCTTCCTGACATTATTGAAACCGCCTTCTTCCATTCCCTGCTTTGCTCCCTGCTGTCCTTCATCTGAAGTAAGGTCTGCCCCATAGAGCGGCTGTCTGTTAAGCATAAATCTGGCATGCTCTGTATAGAAAAAGTAGCAGTTATTCTGATCCGGTACAGAAGAACCCATCCAGTTTTTCGGAACCGTAAATTGAATCTTTTCATAATCCACATTAGTTTCTGCATCCGGTGCTCCAATGACTTCCTCCTGTCTGTCGAAGCCACGATAGTTACCGATTCCGGTGCATCTGTCGTCATTAACTCTTCCGCCTTTTTAGGCATAGATAAAATGATGATCCCGATGACAAGTCCTGTAAATAATATAAGTCCGCCGATCAAGAACACCTTAAATTTCTTACTGTCCATAGTACTCCTCTGCTTTATATCTGATATTGGACAGTATATCATTCGTGATTATTTCACGTCAAAATTGTGAATAAATTTTCATGTTTGTATCCAATTTGTTTCCAAATGTCTGGCCGACCAAAGCAGATAAGAACATTACTTCTTCAACAACCTGCTGCTGGTTCCGACCGCAGATATATTAGCATTAAAGAACTCCATCCTGTACTGCTTCGGCGTATACCCTGTATACCTATGAAATGCCTTCGTAAAATGACTCTGCGAGCAGAATGCAAGTGAATATGCAATCTGCGAATAAGAGTAATCTGTTTTTGTAAGCAGCGCCATAGATGTTTCTATCCTGATACCCATCAGGTATTCTCCAAAGGTCTTCCCTGTTTCCTTCTTAAACAGAGTTGCCAGATAACAGGCACTGAGTTTTACCTTCTCTGCAACATCTTCCAGAGTTATCTTCTCGTTGAAATGCGAGTCTATATAAGTAAGACAGAATAATATCGGCTTCGAATACTGGCTCTCCCTCTTATAGTCTCTTACTGTTTCAACGAAGACTGTCCATACCTCCCGGTTCAGCTTCAGAATCTCATCCATGGTCTTTGCCTCATCAGCTCTCTGAATATATACATCCGATATGGAATACACTGTCTCCTGAGGAACCCCGGCCTCGATCATGTACCTCGTTGCCAGCCCGGTATTTACGATAAAAAGATATCTCAGATTTCGAAGCGGATCCTTGGACAGTTTTCCCTGCATATTTGCATCCAGCTTATTAACCGGATCATCCACAGCCCTCATATCTCCATTCATAAGAAGATGAAACCTGCGGGATTCTTCCTGATAAGTTGTATGAATATAGCCCTTCTCCGCATTGTCATGTAGAAGTTTTCTTATCTCATCAAAGCTTATTATTCTTTCCTTCTCCGTCTCATTCATAACATCACCACCCGATACAAAAACGCCCCATTTACTCATTTATAGAGAGAAAAATCTCACATAAAGATTGTAACATAAATATAAATATTTTTATATACGCATCTGTTCTCTTGATTTAAACTGATTTTATGTTTGATAGACTATTAATATAGTGGGAGTCTGACATGGATGTACTATTTGCCAAAAATTCAGATAGAAAAACCGTCGAGCTGAAGGCCGAAACTATAAAGGATCTGGCTCTTCAGGAGATTGTCGATAATATCTCAGAATCGGAAGGCGAGATGCTTATCCTCCGTGATATCTTCACACACATTCCTATCAATACCGAAGATATCCGATACAGATCTGAGATACTCAGGGACTTTCTTGAAAATGAAGCTATGACTGATGAGCTCTATGAAGCCATGAGTCTTATTCGTACGCTTAAGGACTATGGCAGCAGCAAGCTTCTAACTATGAACACAGAGCATTCCCTATATATTCTTCTTGAGCACCTGCGCGAATTATCTATATATGTCCAGGCTACTGAATCAATCGTCAGCACTCTAAAAAAACACAAGGTTAATTCCCGTGGACTTAAGACTGTTCTTGAACAGCTGCAGGCAATAGTTGAGGACGATAAGTTTGAGATTGCAAAGAAAGACATAAACAAGATGCTGAAGGATCTTTCCAACGTCAGAGGCTGCTTCGTAGGAGTAAACTTCACTCCGGACCTTAACGTCGAGCAGGTAACCTCTGTTGAGTTTGTACCTTACAGAATAAGATCCAAGTACAAGTTTGCTGAGCTTGCTGCTTTCTTTGCCAACGTAAACAACTCAGCAGCCGCCACAAACTCCATCGGAAAACCATGGGCTCCTACCCGTGTTATCGATCCGCTTCTTGTGTCCATGACTCCTCAAATAGAAAAGCACCTGAAGCGAAACATGATAAAAATGAAAATGGTCATGAATAAGTATGTAAAGCTGGACAGTTCATCCATTACCGAACTATATGAAGGTTTCACATATTATCTTTGCATGGCCAGATTCAGCCGAAGACTTAAGAAAGAAGGCTGCACAATATGCCTTCCTGAAATAGTAGATACCGACGGAATAAGTCTCGATATCAAAGATCTTTATAATATCCGACTGTTCTTTGCCGGAGAGAAGAACATCGTAAAGAATGACTTCTCCTTCTCACCTGAAGAGAATCTCTTTATACTTACCGGACCAAACAGAGGCGGCAAGACCATTATAGAACAGGCTCTTGGAATCATTTCCATCATGGCCTCCATCGGTTCCTTCGTAACTGCATCCTCCTGCAAGGGACGTCCATTCCATAACATACTTACTCATTTTCCGATTGATGAAAATCTTACGATCAATTATGGACGACTTGGAGAAGAAGCTGTACGAATCAAGGAGATAGTAAATGAAGCTGACGATAAGACGCTTATTCTCTTCAACGAGACTTACTCAACCACCAGCGCTGCTGACGGACTATATCTCTCAAAAGATCTCCTTCGTGTATTGAAAGAATATGGAACTGCCGTAATCTTTAATACACATATCCATGAGGTTGCCCGTTCCTTAGATGAGATGAATCAGTGGGATGGAAAAAGCAGGTTTGTCAGTCTTGTTATGGAGATTAAGGATAACGTTAATACCTTCCACGTTAAGAGAAGTGATCCTGAATCTAAGTCCTATGCAAGAAACATTGCAGAGAAATACGGCATCACCTATGAACAGATGAAGAACAGAGAATAACATGTAAGCAGGCTACCAGACGGCCCAATAAAAAATCGCCCGGATTTTCCCGGGCGATTTTTCTGTTGCCAGCGCCACTGGAATTCAGCAGCTAAACGGTCGAAAAAGCAACACAAATGCTTGAAATAACGAAAATTGTTGCCATTAACGCTGGATTTTGGCAATTGAGTGGACTTTAAAGCAACACTTTTGCCTGAAATGATGATTTTTGTTGCCGAAACCACTGAATTTTGGCGATTGAGTAGCCGAAAAAGCAACATAAATGCTTAAAAACACGAAAATTGTTGCCAGAGCCACTGGATTTAGCAGCTCAACAGCCAACGCCGCCTATTCTGTTTTATCATCAGCTTCCGGTGCGTCTACATCTTCTTTAGCTGTTTCCTTTGACTTACTCTTTGCAGTGATCATGGTAAAGCTTGTAAGGAACATGAATGCGAAGCACAGTCCCACTCCCCAGTTATGAAGAGCTAGTCCCCAGATAATCCACATACCTATAAAATATGCGCTTCTTCCGATCCAGACTCCACCGATATTTTTCTTCTCAGCCTTCTCAATTATCTTATCAAGATAATCTGCTGTTTTAACCTGTCCCATTCCTACAGCATCTCTCAGATGACTTATAACACATTCATCAAAATATTCTTCTTCCTTCTCATATGATGAAGCGAAAAATCTCTCACCCAGAATATAAGAATCTGTTGACTCTGAAAACATCTTCTGAAGTGATGAACCCTCAATCTGCTCTCCCGGAATTCTCTTTATAGAAGCTGCACCAAGAATAACTCTCTGCTTTTCAATCTTCTTAGTCATTATATAAACATGGCCTGAAGGAACCCCCTTTTTCTCAGAACCTGTAATATCTACGAAGATCTTACTTGCTTCTTCAAACATTGCTTTAAGCTTATCAACCGGCATCTCTGCCTTAAGTTCTTCAGCAATAATCATCTTTCCTTCTTCAATTTTCTTTATAATACTCTTTGATACTATTGAAAGATCGCAGCCCTTTACATATCCCATAACCCTATATCTCCTTTTCGAAAGTTTATCTTTCCTTTGATGAGCTTATCATATATCAAAATATCCGGCGAATGTAATTCTTGTTGTGAACAGACTTAAATCTGTCGCCAATTGAATTTTTAATTATTTTTTCTTAACTATCAATCGTATCAGCTCATCTATGGCCTTACTTATATGCTTATCCTTATGTACGAAAACCTGAGAATATATAGGAAATGCACTGCCTCCCCAGCTCAGTTTTTTGAGCCTCTTACTCTTCACTTCCTCTACTGCCACCATTTCCGGCATAAAAGCAACGCCAAGCTGATTCATGGCAAACTGCTTCAGTATCTCTTTACTGCTGGTCTCTAACTCTATGGTCGGAGTTATACCGAGTCTTACAAAATCCTCCAGCAGCATATGTCTGAAACTGCATGTATGTGAAGTAAGAAGAAGTGGAATCCCTTCAAGATCCTTCTCTGTCAACCGCCTCTTTTTAGCCAGCGGATGATCAGGACTCACAAAGAATCCCAAGGACTCCGGTCTCTTCTCAATTAGTCTTAATTCAGGATTCTCCATAAGGGGATTAAGTGTATAAACAAGATCCAGCACTCCCTTCTTCAATAAAGCAGGAAATGTATCGTGATCTATAAACTGGAGCTGGATATCCATCTTTGGATACATCCTCTTATATTCAAGAAGTATCTCAGGAAATCTGTTGTAACACAGGGACTCTGATACTCCCAGCTTTATAACACCTGAAGGTTCCTTTGCGGTCGGAATCTCAAGCAGAATCTCTCTTTCAAGCTGCAGCATACGCTCCGCATATTCAGTAAGTTTCTCTCCTTCTCTCGTAAGTGTAAGAGACTTGCCAAGTCTTTCAAAAAGAAGACATCCCAGTTCTTCTTCAAGCTGTTTTATCTGCGTTGTAACTGTCGACTGAGCATATCCCAGCATATTTGCAGCTGATGTAAAGTTCTTTGTATCAGCTATTTTAAGAAATGTTTCAAGCTGTGTGTTATTCATACGCCCTCCTCCTTCAATCGAATTTTTTGATGGTTTTATTCATTTATTTCAATTTTTCTGATTGCATCTTTGATGATATTATACAGACAACAAAACGTAAGTGCAAGCGAAAACCAAGTAAACCATGCCGCAGCGTAAAAAACCAAAATGTAGCAAACGTGTTGCGAGCGTAACAGCAAAAACGGAGGTTTCTCATATGAGTATAGAAGTTACGAATCTCACAAAAATATATAAGCTGAAAAAACGGCAGACCAAGACTGCCGTGGATAATATATCCTTTACCATCCCTACTGGAGAGATCATCGGTTTCGTCGGTCCTAATGGTGCAGGTAAATCCACTACCATCAAGATGCTGACAGGAATCCTTATCCCTGATAAGGGAAGTATCTCCATAAACGGTATGACCTTTAAGAAGAACCGCCGCGATATCATGCTGAAGATCGGTGTTGTCTTCGGCCAGAAAAGTGTACTCTGCTGGGACATCCCGGTGCTTGATACATTGAAGCTTTTCAAGGATATGTACCGCGTGCCGGATAGAGTTTATCAGGAAAACATGGAACTTTTCAAAGAGGTTCTCGGAATAGATGAATTCATCAACCAGCCTCCAAGGCTTCTCAGTCTTGGCCAGCGTATGAAAGCAGATCTTGCTGCATCTCTTCTGTATAATCCGGATATTCTCTTTCTGGATGAACCGACAATCGGAATAGATGTTCTCTCAAAAGAGAGGATCAGAGACTTTATCAAGAAGATCAACGCTGAACGTCACACCACTATCATCCTTACCACCCACGATGTTTCAGACATCGAGACCCTCTGCGAAAAAATGATAATCATAAACAAGGGAAGTCTTATCTATGACGGTACACTTACGGATCTTAAGACCTCCTATCAGACAACAGATCTTGAAGAGATAATTAAACAGATATATAGAGATGGGGAGTAATGTCCATGCGTAAATATATTGATTACATGAAAATAGGAATAAAGGAACACCTTGTATACTCCAGTTCTGTCTGGGCAAACCTGCTGTCAAAGGTCATCTATCTGTACATGCAGTTTTCCTTATGGAATGCACTGTTTTCTTCAAATCCCGGACGTGCGACTGGTCTTGATCATGATGAGACCATCAGATACATCATCGTTGCAACTATAATCTCAACCTTTATGGAATGTAATGTAATAGCCTGGATCAATACTGAGATTCAGTCAGGAAATATAGCAAATCAGCTCATACGTCCCATCGATTTCAGGTCCATGATATTCTCCAAGCATCTTGGAACAAGTCTTATCAAGTTCCTGCTATACTGCATTCCACTCTGTGTTGTGACCGGCTTTGCTTATCACTCACCTGTTATAGCTGAGGGGCAGCTGTTCTTCGGACTCATCTCCGTTGTCGTCGCCTACCTGATCCAGTTTTTCTATTCACTGATCATCGGACTCATGGCTTTCTGGCTGATTGTAACCTGGCCCCTCAACATGCTGCTTGCAGCCATCTACAAGCTTCTGTCAGGCTCGTGGATCCCTGTTCAGATGTTCCCGGGACTATTAAAGCATATAAATGCATTTCTTCCTTTCAGGGCCATCTACGCCATCCCTGTGACCATCATAACAACACCTATGGAACAGGAAAGCATATTGAGGAATCTGCTGGTCCAGCTGATATGGCTGGTCATACTATACCTCTTAACTCTTGTGACCTGGAAAGTCGGTAAGAAAAAGCTTATCGTACAAGGAGGCTGACCTATGAATCTTCTGAAAATGTATAAACACTTTGTTGTCATATATATGAAAGGCAAACTGGCCTATCACTTCGCTCTTATCTTCGAGCTTATAGCAAATACCATCCAGATCGGTATATACTTCGCAGGCTTCATGGTCATCTTCCATAACTTCGATACCATAGCCGGATGGAACTGCTATGAGATACTGTTCATGTTCACAACAAGCTGGCTGGCATATAGCTTCAGCTGTTTCTTCTTCTGGAGCCCTATGAAGGATATGGGTGAGCTGATACGAAGCGGAAAGTTTGATCTGTATCTGACAAGACCTATCAAGCCTCTCCTCTACATGGTCCTGTCGCAGTTCCAGTATACATTTATACCGAGACTGGTTTTATCCGTAGCATTCTGGCTTTACAGTATGTCAAAGCTCAGCATAGCCTGGACTCCAAAAATCATTACACTTTACTGCATAAATCTTATATCTGCCTTTGTGATATTCTCTGCCATAACAATCTTCACCGGAACCATAAGTTTCTGGACAATAAAAAGTGAGGAGATTGTATCTCTCCTCACTAACAATAATTATGGTTTAAAGAATTATACCGACTACCCTATAACTATATATGGAAAGGGTGTACAGGGGATTCTCTCCTTTGTTATTCCTTATGCCTTGACCGGATACTATCCTGTAGCTGCTTTGCTGGGAAAAGAAGTGCCTTTCCCTGCACTGTCACATATATCACCGCTTATTGCAATAATAGCTGCCATAGGTGCCTGGTTCTTTTGGAACTACGGCCTCCGGCATTATGGAAGTGCCGGTTCGTAATCCTACAGCCAGATTACCTCGCTCAGGATCTGACGGACATTCTCTTCATTCAGGATTGCCAGTCTGGACAGGCTTCGGATTCTTTCCTCCTCTGTCATGTTTTTAACTTTATCAGAGTCAGCCCACTGCTCATAGTTCTTCTGAATAGAGTCCAGTCCGTTCATCTTTGCCTCTGTCTTCCAGATAAGCTCCTGAAGAACTGCCTTCTTCTGTTCTACCAGCGTTTCCATCTCTTCCTTCGAGCAGGTTCCTAACATTATGAGAGCTATCTCATTGAGCGTAAAGCCCATATCCTGCAGGGCGAGAAGTGCCTCCACCTGCTGAAGCTGACCGGGTGAATAATACCTGTACCCGGTCTCTTCATCTATCTCCACGGGTGTTATGATATTCTTCTTTTCATACACCCTGAGAGCTTTTACGGATATACCTGCCATGGCAGCAAGCTCGCCGATTTTTATTAATTCATATTCGTTCGTATTATCCATTTATTTCCTCAAAGGCCGTCTGTGCCAAACTCCTCATCCGCGGGCACTGTCTGCGTTGAGTACCTCATCAACTCTCTCTGCACCGGAAAGATTCGTCTTCATGTTATTCATGCAGGAGTTGACGCACATAACGCCCATCATCATCTGACCTCGATACTGGGTAATCTTGGTCAGTTCTGCAAAGTCCTTAACTCCACTTCCAATCATACTATTTCCCATAAGGAGAAGCAATATATATCCCAGATTGCCCGAGATAATATTCACCAGTGAAGACCAGGCTGTAAGCTTATGTGCCTTAACATTCTGACGCATGATAGCCAGGCTTTCCTCTTCAACCTTTCGCATAACAATCTCTTCACCATCAAATATAGTTATGGCGTCTCCCGCTTCAACTATAGGCTCCATCCAGTTCGTGTATCCTGCATGTGACTCCTGAGCACGTTTTCTGTAATATGGAATCTTTCTTATTATCACAACGCTGCTCAGAATAAAGAATGGAATCATAACCAGCACTGCCACAGAAAAAAGCTTTGGATTCAGAATGATCAGGATAACAGATGAGAGAATAAGATTAACGGTTGCAATCATGGCGTGCATGAAGTTCAGCGGACATGTGATATAGTCAGCTGTTTTATCTACATCCGAATTAAGTCTCGTTATCCAGTCTCCGGCAGAAAGCTTCTCCATATCCTGCTCCGTACGGGCCAGCATGGAATCCATAAGTTTCCTGCGAAGTCTCTTATGAAACATCATATCCGTCTTAATGGATATAGTCGCCCAGATGGATACATTGTAACCAAATAAAAGCATGGTAAAAATAAAGAATCTCCAGAACGCCCATGAGAGACTCTCACCCTCTCCTCTTTCCACAAGTCGGATAAATGATTCCAGCATGTTAGCATTCAGCACTGCGCTGAGGAAATCAAAAGGAGAACGGAGAACCATCATGAGTGCAAAATCCTTTTGCATACCTAAATCTTTAATTATCTTTCTAACTGTATGATTCATCTTAAATCCTCCGCCTGTTGATTCATCAAATTGTCTGCCTCGTCACTCAACCTCTTCCTAAACGTCTGCTGCATCACTTAGCTTCCCGCCCTTCATAGTGAATACCCTGTCGTAGCCCTGAAGGTGCTCCGGACGATGGGTTACATGGATAACGGTTTTATCTACTGAATAACGTTCAAGAGCCTCTAAGATAGCCGCTGCTTTTTCCCCATCAAGGGCAGAAGTCGGTTCATCAAGAAGTAAAATCTCTGCATCCTTACACATGGCTCTTGCTATCGCTACACGCTGCGCCTGTCCGCCGGAAAGCTCATCCGCCCTGTCTCCCAGATAGGTGTTCACTCCATCAGGAAGCGTATCTATCCATCCCCTGAGACTGGCTGCGTCTATCACCTTCTCTATCCTGTCTTTCGGGTACTCGTGCCCCATCGTGATGTTTTCCAGTATAGTAAGTGGCAGAAGCATCGGCGACTGCATGACAATCGAAACCTTCCTGTTAATCTCTGACGGCATGCTCACGCCATCCACAAGCACTGTTCCTTCTGTCGGTTTATATAGTCCGGCGATAATCTTAAGCAGCGTACTTTTTCCGCAGCCGCTTTCACCAAGTATTCCAACCTTCTCTCCCCTCTTAACCGAGAGTGAAAGGCTTCGGAACACCTCCTGCTTTTCATATGTATACGAAATATTCTTTAATTCGATCATTATATTCTCCTGATTTCAATAGGGCCGTACCGCCCTTTTCTTATTCAATCTCAATCCTCGCCAGATTCGTTGTGAACACTTTAAATCCCGAGAGCCAACTCGGAAGATTCATAATAGACTGGGTCAGGCTCTTCTGCAGATTCAGAAATACGATAAGGGTTCCCATCAGAATCTTTCCGCTTACAACCATATATCCTCCTGCCAGAAGGAGCAGAAGAAGCGGCACACGGGAGAGTATTCCCGAAAGAGAATTGTATAGCGCTGACCGCCTTCCCAGCTTTGCCTGCTGTCTTGTCCATGCTTTTACGCTGCTGTCATAAGCCTCCTTACAGAGTGCTTCCCCATCAAAGGTCTTTACCGCCAGAAATGCATGTACCACCGAATATGCGGTCTTATTCATCCTGCTCTTCTCCTGCTGGGCAGCCGTCACAATTCCCGACAGCTTCCGGCTCGAAAAGATAACATACACGAGAATAATAAGGGTTGGGATCAGTATCACAAAGGTCAGATACACATTCTGAAACATGAGAAATACCGTGGCCAGAATTCCCGTGATCAGCATTCCTGTAACATCGAAGAACGCACCGCTCAGATATCCATCCGCCTGTGCCAGCTCATTCTGCACCACTGACATAGCCGTTGCGGTATCCAATCCCTTTCTGCCAGCCGATGACTCTGACTGCTCCGCTGAATCACCGCCTGTTCCTCCTGTCTTATGAATAAGCCTCCTTGCATATCCCATCCTGAGAGTATGTGCCATCCGTTCAGCAGAGTATCTGCCGACATATTGATTCAGAATCTGAGTGATCGCATTTGAAACTATAAATCCGGCCAGCAGTATTATAAATGCTCTGCCGATTGCCGCCCGCGTCTCAATCTTATTCACAAGTTCGCCTACATAGTACATGTAGATCATCTGCGAAAGATTTGATAGCAGCGCAGTAAAAATCGCAGCTGCTATCCAAGATTTATTTCGTTTTAATAAGATTTTTAGTACTGACATAAAAAACGTCCCTCCGGCAAGGTCTGTATCCTTATGAATACTGTAAACCCTGCCCCAAGGGACGAGTCAATACTAAAAGCTCTGTATATTTCTTATTGTTGTGATGATCGTTTTTATATCATCAATATCTGCCTGCACTTTCTTCATCTCATCTTCGTTAGAAGTACCGACATAAAGATTCTTTGAATCAAATGCATTGTTGTCCGGCTCATTAAAACCGAATATAACTCTGTTGCCGACCGCACTCACTACTATGCTGTTATACTTTGACTGAAGGCTGAACAGCCGCTCCATAAACTGCGGAGTTATAAGATAAAATGCATCGTGCGGGCTAAGGGAGTATACATCAAACAGCCTGTTAAATTCCGCACTTTCGAATTCAACCTTATTGTCCTTTGCATCTTTATCACTAAATGCTCTGTGCTTAAAAGTATCGCTGAATATAGTCACGGAAGATACTACCTTGTCCGGGAAATCAAATATCATCATTCTTCCCTTAAAGCAGATATCACTTTTAGAAGGGTTGTCCGAATCATGAGCCACATAAACCTGCGCCATCTCAAAGTTTACTCCCTGATAGGATGCCCTGATATAATCCTCAGAACTGAATACTCCGCTCATCCTTACAAGGTTGAAGTTCCTTACTGTCTCTTTATCGAAACCCTGTTCAGGATTATAGGTTACATTTTCGAAGTTCTGCTGCAAAGGCCCCTTTACGAAGGTATCCTTATACAGTGCATTTAACTCCTTCTGCGTTTTAAAGAATTTCGTACCTCCATAGATGATAAGCGGAAGTCCGATCACCAAAAATGCCGGTATGATTAAACTCGGAATCAGCCCTCCGTAAAACATCCACATGTACTTATAGACTTTCTTCCTCTTTTCATCCATAGTATCCATAGGCAGTTCCCCCTCAGCGCATCAGCGCCCGGCTCCTGCGTTATCTAGCGCATCAGCACTTTGATACACGCGTTATTCAGCGTACCTGTCTTTCCAAATACAGCTGATGTTTCTGATTTAGATGTATCATACCATGTATCGCCTGACTTTGCATAGCTCTCGCCTTCATTGGAAACGATATAGATTTCTGCCCAGTATGCTGTCGGATACATACTTTCATCTCCTTCGAAAGGAGCAATCTCAGCCACACCGGAATTTGAATATTTTAATACTATACTGAAGCTGTCTCCTGCGCTGACTGAGGCTGCCGCATCAACATTAACAACCTCATATCCTTTATGCTCTATAACATAATCCTTCTCATACAGTTTTTCTCCGGAATCCGGTTTTCCCGGTTCAGGATTTCTATATATGGTTACATTTACCTTCTGTTCACACGCATTTGCATAGATGCCGAGACCCTTTATCTCATTATCCGCATCTGACTTAAATACACTTGCAATCTCTGTATATTCACCCTCTGCTTTTATTCCGCACATCGGTATAAGAGAGTCATGGAAAAGAATATCTCCATAATCAGATCTCTTGGAGAAGACCATTCCCTGAGCTGAAGTCTCATCATAGAACTCATCATATGACATCCAGAAATAACCGGAATTGGCAGTGGAATCCTTAACCAGCCATGCACCGTCACCTGATGGTGTGTTAGTAAAATTATCCTTTGAATACTTATCATCCCAGCCGATTATAGTAACGACATGATTGGTATCTTTCGGAGGGTTAGTCTTGTCTGTAAGATAATAATTACTATGTCCCTCAGAATCTTTTCCGGCGCCCTTCT
>ONEC01000146.1:4380-7272 GCA_900316715.1 uncultured Eubacteriales bacterium | reverse complement strand
ACTTCTGTGGTTGCCTCTGTTTCTGCCTCAAGATCCGCCTTATGCTTTTTATATGCTATTACTCCAACTACAGTTCCTCCCACGAGAACCAAAAGACATATGATGACCGCAATAATCACACCATACTTCTTTCCTCCGCCACTCGGCGGCATCTGCTGCGGTGCCTGCTGGTACTGTGGCTGCTGATTGTACTGCGGCGCCTGACCATACTGCTGCTGTGGTACCTGGCTGTACTGTGGCTGCTGATTGTACTGCGGCGCCTGACCATACTGTTGCTGTGGCTGGCCGTACTGCATCTGCGGCTGGTTGTTTACCGGCTGCTGATTTCCACAATATGGACATACTGCAGTTCCCGGCTGCAGTTCATACCCACATACTATACATTTCATAAAAAACCCTCCTCCTAAACAAAACCCCATACTGTTTTAGAAAGCTCTGAATTCATTATAACAATTAATACATTTCACTGTATACAAAAAATTCACCCGGTTTTCACCGGGTGATCCTGTTAACGTCCCATGGACATCATTATTATTCCTATGTACCAGTCTATCAGCTGCGTACCGAACATGGTAGATATCATAATGCCAAGACACAGCATAGGACCGAATGGTATATGTGACTTCTTATCCTTCTTCTTTGAAGCGATCAGGAATACAGCAATCACTGCCTGAATGATGGCTCCTATAAAGAATCCGGCAACCAGCATCTTCCAACCAAGCAGAAGACCTGTTCCATAGAGCATACGTCGGTCTCCTCCGCCGAACGCCCCCGGAAGAACAAACTCCAGAAGCAGCATCGGAACTGTTATGCAGAGCATGCCGATGATCCTGTCTTTAAGTGATACATGCTGCCAGAGTGGAATAGATATAAGTGCAAGTACGAAGATTCCGATGTTAAGCTGCGGCGGAATCTCCATAGTATCAATATCTATCAGTGCCTCAAGCGTATAGATGGCATACAGTATAAGAAGAAATATAATGCCGACCTTGATGCCTGCCTGTCCATCGCGGATCATTTCCTTGGAACCGGGAAATGCAGGATTCTCGATCAGGTTGCTTATATGTTCTCCATGATTCATAAAGAACCATACTGCAAATGCAGTAAGAACAACTCCCCAGATGATCACTGCTATAAATCTAGCAGGACGTTCCTTATATACATCTCCAAAAGGCATTCTGGTAAGCTTTGCTTCTTCAGCCTTGCGTGCCTCAAATGCCGCCTTCTGAGCCTTGGTCTGCTTGCCGTCCACATCCTCATCGTAATCCTCGCGGGCACGGATAACCGCATCCCAGCGACGGTTTGCAACATTGATGAAGGCATACACACCGGCCGCTATTAAACTGGCAATTATGATAAAAAGTACCATAAGTCAATCCTCTAATCCCTAAAACTCTCTATCTGTAAAGAATTCAACAAAATCAGTATAGCCTTCCTGCTGCATCTTTTCCTTCTGGAACTTCTTATTCTTCTTCATAATAGAGATATTTACTATCTTACCTTCACGTCTTTCAGCTCCTGCCAGCTCTAAGATCTTCTTCATCTTCTCAGCAGGCATGCCCTTCTCGATAAGATATGCCTTCTTCTCGCCGGAACCCGGAACCTGGAAATCATTTTCAAGAAGAAGCATAACGATTCTCTCAAAACCGATAGAGAAACCAACTGCAGGAGTAGGCTGACCGGTGAACTTACCGATCATCTCATCATAACGTCCGCCGCCACCGACAGATCCGCCGTACTCATCCATTGAAATTTCAAAGATAGGTCCTGTATAGTAAGACATTCCACGAACAAGAGTAGGATCAAACTTAAGAGCAAACTCTGCTGCCTTAGCGCCCTCAACACTTGTAATGATGGTCTCAAGATTATCAGCCACTTCCTTATCAAGGAAATTGCTGATCTTATCACTTATTTTTCTGAGAGCAGCAACTGAAGTCTCGGCATCAACCACATCACCTGCAGATACTCCTGAGAAAAGATCTATATACTGCTCAACACTTGACTCGTTGTAACCTGAAGCAAGGAGTTCTTCCTTAACGCCCTCAAGACCGATCTTATCCATCTTATCAAGTGTAATAAATACTGAATCATATGAATTCTCTGAGAAACCACAGCTTGCAGCCATAGCCTTAAGGATACGTCTGTCGTTGATTCTTATAGAGAAGTTTCTGAAGTCAAGCTTTCCAAGCAGAGTTGTTGTTGCAAGGATAAGCTCTGTCTCAGCTATTATATCTGCCTCTCCCAGGATATCGATATCGCACTGCATGAACTGACGATAACGTCCTCTCTGTGGACGATCAGCACGCCATACAGGTCCCATCTGAAGAGCCTTGAAAGGACTTGGCAGATCATTTGCATTATTGGAATAATATCTTGAAAGCGGAAGTGTAAGGTCATATCTGAGACCGCTGTCTGAGAGACCTCCGACCAGTTCGCCTTCAAGGTCATCAGCAGAACCGCTTGCCACAAGCTTGGAAGCTGCAGCTGCAAGCTTATCACCACGCTTCATGATCTTGAAGATAAGCTTCTCATTCTCACCACCCTGATTACTGCTGAGATTCTCTATATGTTCAACCGCAGGAGTTTCAACTGAGGTAAAACCAAAAGTCTTATAAGTTTCCTTAATAAGACCGATGGCATAATCTCTTATCTCCATCTCCCTTGGAAGTATATCCTTCATACCGGTAACCGGTTTCTTCTTCATAGCCACTTTAATATTTCCTCCTGATTCTTTTTTGCACCTAGCTCACAAAGCCCGGTGCTGCCGCAGATAAAGCATCACATATTTCTTGCTGCGATTCCTTCAACCTTGCGGCTTATCATTTCTTCAATGCGGTTTATATATTCATCCACATTCTTTACATTTTCAACGCGGTCCACACGGGTTACTTC
>ONEC01000146.1:0-4329 GCA_900316715.1 uncultured Eubacteriales bacterium | reverse complement strand
ATGAGCACGTTGTATCTGCACTCCGTACTCGGAATGGCAAAGCCCGTATTCTCTAAGTTGCCCGCTATATTCTTCTGGCGATACAGGTAGTACGGCATAAGCCCTGCTGCCTTTGCCTTGGACGTTGCAAGTGCGATCATCCTGTCAACATCCTGGTTAATGCTGCCCTTATAATCATCATACCTCTCGTTCAGACCTGCCTTCTTCTTGATGGCAAGGCTATGAACTGTAAGAGATTCCGGTTCCAGCTTAAGAACCTCATCCAGAGTATGTGCCATATCACCCAGCTTCTCGTCAGGAAGTCCGGCGATTATATCCATATTTACATTATCGAAGCCCGCCTTACGAGCTTCCTTCATGGCATGGACTATCATTTCCGGTGAATGGGCACGGCCGATCTTACGAAGCGTATCCGCATTCATGGACTGCGGATTGATGCTTATCCTTGTAACGCCATGCTTCTTCATGACTGCCAGCTTCTCCGGAGTTATACTGTCCGGACGTCCGGCTTCAACAGTGTACTCCTCTACGCCCTCCATGTCAAAGGAGTAATCTATCTCAGTAAGCAGTCTATCCATCTGCTCAGCACTGATAGATGTCGGGGTACCGCCGCCTACATAAATCGCTGCAAGCCTTCTCCCATGATTCATAAGAGATATATTCTGCAGCTCCTGTCTTACGGCATCTATATAAGAATCAATCTTTCCGGCATATTCGAGAATCGGATACGCCGCAAAGGAACAATATACGCATCTTGACGGACAGAACGGAATACCCACATAGAGACAGTAATCTCTTCTTGGATTCACTCCACTGATAATCCTTCTTTCGCGTCTTGCAACTTCAACCGCAAGAGATGCCTTCTCCTTCGACGTCTCGTACGTTCTCATATAATAATCGATTATATCGCTGTCATCAAGGCCATTTTCCAGAGCACGGGTTGCCACCTTTGTAGGCCTCATGCCTGTAAGACTGCCCCATGGAAGACTCCTTCCGGTATACTCTTTGAGAATCTTATACACTGCCAGCTTCATCTTATTTCTGAATCTCTTTCTGTCAGTATAATCTCCAAAGGTATAAGCAGAGAAGATCACGTGGCCCTGTTCTTCGATATGGAGTTTTGTTTCCTCCTTATCAAAAAGTGCTGTGAACACGAAGCTCCAGTCACTAAAGCTGTCACCCTGATAATTCCCTATATCTTTAGGATGTATCACCGTCAGCTTCTCAACCGGAAAAAACGCCATGATCATAGCACGAAGGTCAATCTCATATTCATTTGTATTCTGAACAAGCAGGATCATATATCCACCTCACTGAAGGAAGTAGTTGCCATGTTTCTCCTCGCCAATGGTTGTTGCCATTCCATGTCCCGGATAAACCTTAGTTGCTTCAGGCAGAACCAGAAGCTTTTCTTTAATATTTGTTATAAGCTGCTCCTCATTACCTGTCGGCAGATCCGACCTTCCGATACTTCCTTCAAACAGAGTATCGCCGCAGAACAGAATCTCGCTGTCCTGGAAATAGAAGCATATTCCGCCGGCTGTATGTCCCGGTACCTCGATGATACGTACAGTCTCACCAAGAACCTCGAGTTCCTCGCCATCCTTAAGGGCATTAACCTTATCACGGCTGACTGTACCCGGATACTCTGCAAGCCACGCTGAGCAGTTAGCCGCAGCATTTTCCATAAGAGGAACATCATGTTCGCCGATATATATCGGAAGCTTTGGCAGCTTATCAATAATATCATTAACTGCTCCGATATGATCCCAATGGGCATGAGTAAGAAGGAGCTTAGTTAACTTAGCTCCCTTCTTCTCAACTGCGGAAAGCAGTCTGTCCGCGCTGTCAGCAGCATCTACGATGGCGCCTTCACCGGACTCTTCATTTATAAGGATGTAGCAGTTTGTGCCCACCGGCCCCAAAACCGCAACATAGACTTTTATCATAATTCCCCCTACGGTGTCATTGATTCACTTCACCATCAGTCCTGAAACAGGCGTGTGCTTCAAAGCGGCTTTCCACGCGGTTGAAGCGCATCGTCCTGTGAAGGACGTCCGTCATAATTAACCTTGTGGTCTTTGAATATCTAATACACCCTGTATATTCCTGATCTTCGATACCAGTCTGTTCAGGTCATCCTTCGACTTAACATTAAAGGAAATATCTATAGTCGACTTACCGGCCTTACTTGTTCTTGCCAGCATTCCCTTAATAGAAATATCTTCTTCATTGAATACCTTTGACAAGTCAAAGATAAGTCCGTTTCTCTCCATAGCGTAAACGTTGATCTCTGTTGTGAACTCGAAGTTTGACTTACCTTCAGCTTCAACCCATTCAGCATCGATGAGTCGTACTCTGTCTGTCTCACTCATGTTAACAACGTTGATACAGTCTGTTCTATGAATAGAGATACCTCTTCCTCTGGTTACGAAACCAACGATATCATCGCCAGGAACAGGTGAACAGCACTTTGAGAATCTAACGGCAACATCATGTATACCGCGGACCTTAATAGTTCCCTTCGGACTCTCATATTCTTCGTTACTCTTCTTATCTCTTATCTCTTCAAGAACATCACTGTCAGAGCGGTTCTTCTCCTCAACTCGTCTCTTCTCTTCAAGAAGTCGGTTGACAATCTGACCTTCACGAAGACCACCATGTCCTACGGCAGCCATCAGAGTATCCCACTCTGTATAGTTATATCTCTTAAGAGTTTTCTCCATGAAATCAGGAACGAGCAGCTCTGAAAGATTTATACCCTTAGCACGGCAGTAATCCTCCATAGCGGCTTTACCCTTCTGGAGATTATCAGCCTTATACTCATTCTTGTACCACTGATTGATCTTGTTACGAGCCTGCGTGCTCTTAACCATGGCCAGCCAGTCACGGCTTGGTCCCTTGGAGTTCTGAGATGTTATGATATCAACTCTGTCGCCGTTCCTTATCTCTGTTTCAATCGGAACAACACGGCCGTTGATTCTCGCACCGATCATCTTATTACCTACAGCAGTATGAACTGCGTAAGCGAAGTCGATGGTATTTGAACCTCTAGGCAGAGTCTTAACATCACCCGCAGGAGTAAAGCAGTATACGTGATCCTGGAATAAGTCCAGACTCGACTTAACTGCGTTCATGAACTCGTGATTATCATCACTATCATTCTGCCACTCAAGAATCTCACGAAGCCAGTTCAGCTTCTCTTCTTCAGTAGAAACCTCTTTACTTCCGGATTCCTTATATTTCCAATGCGCTGCGATACCGAACTCAGCGGTACGGTGCATTTCATATGTTCTTATCTGAATCTCAAATGGGCGGCCGCCATGACCGATCAGTGTTGTATGCAGTGACTGATACAGGTTTGCCTTTGGCATGGCGATATAATCCTTGAAACGTCCCGGAATAGGCTTATACTTCTCATGGATTATACCCAGCGCAGCATAACAGTCACGTACTGTCTCAACCTTGATACGAAGAGCTACGATGTCGTAGATCTGGTCAAGAGTCTTGCCCTGAGTTTTCATCTTCTTATAAATACTGAAGATATGCTTTACTCTTCCATCAATCTCAGCACTGATATCTGCTTCGGAAATGTACTGCTTAACTTCAGCTACGATCTCATTGATAAAGTCTCCGCGTTCGGAAAGCATTTCATCCAGCTTATCACGGATATCTCTATAAATATCAGGATAGAGATACTGCATGCAGAGGTCATCCATTTCAACCTGGATCTTGGAAATACCGAGCCTGTTAGCAAGCGGAGCATAGATATCCATGGTCTCGCGTGCCTTCTCAACCTGCTTCTCTGCAGTCTGATACTGAAGAGTTCTGAGGTTATGCAGACGGTCGGCCAGCTTAATGATGATAACTCGGATGTCCTTTGCCATGGCAAGGAACATCTTACGAAGGTTCTCAGCCTGAATCTCTATCTTATCCTGAGACAGAGACAGCTGGGTCAGCTTTGTAACGCCATCAACAAGAAGCGCAACCTCAGGAGAAAACTCCTTCTCGATATCCTCACGCGTCTTCTCGGTATCTTCGATAACATCATGCAGGAGACCTGCAATAATGGTCTCTTTATCCATCTCAAGGCCGGCTAAGATAATAGCCACGCAGAGAGGATGGATGATATAAGGCTCACCGGACTTTCTCTTCTGTCCCTGATGTGCACTGTCAGCCATACGATAAGCCTTCTCAACAAGAGAAAAATCATCAGAAGGATGATACGACTTCATCTTGTCGATAAGAACCTGATATATTTCATCCGGCGTAGTAAAATCATCCGGTGTCGCCAGATCAATACTTCTGGCCGAATTACTGATTATCTCT
>ONEC01000066.1 GCA_900316715.1 uncultured Eubacteriales bacterium | reverse complement strand
CTTTAACGGTAATGTTGAGGGACTTCACAGGGTTATACATTATGCCAGTCTGATCCAGATGGCACTTATAGTGATCGCTCTTATAATCCTGCTTCATATCTATGGAATCATGCAGGAAAGAGAAAAGACGATTGAAGTTGAGAAGGCTCGTGCAGAGAAGACCAGCCGTGCTAAGTCCAGCTTCCTGTCTAATATGAGTCATGAGATCAGAACTCCTATGAATGCGATTATCGGTCTGCAGAAGATCACGCTCAAAGATCCGGAGCTGACTCCGGAAACCAGAGATAATCTTATGAAAATAGGTGACAGTGCGGATCATCTGCTGGGACTTATCAACGATATTCTGGATATGAGCCGTATCGAATCCGGCCGTATGGTACTGAAGAAAGAGGAGTTCTCTTTCAAGGATTTTCTGAACCAGATCAACAGCATAATAAATGCACAGTGTCAGGACAAAAGACTTCGTTACGAATGCAGCATCATCGGTACTGTAGCCGATTATTATATAGGTGATGATCTGAAGCTTAAGCAGATACTCATTAATATACTTGGAAATGCTGTTAAGTTCACGAATTCTCCGGGAAATGTAACGCTTACGGTGGAACAGCTTCAGGGTGAAAATGGAATGTGCAGAATGTGTTTCTGCGTAAAAGATACGGGAGTCGGAATGGATCCGGAATATATCCCAAAGATATTTGAAACCTTCTCTCAGGAGG
This sequence comes from uncultured Eubacteriales bacterium, assembly GCA_900316715.1. Classification (GTDB taxonomy): domain Bacteria; phylum Bacillota; class Clostridia; order Lachnospirales; family Lachnospiraceae; genus Eubacterium_Q. The sequence goes on along the minus strand of ONEC01000066.1, from coordinate 12,035 downwards.
ACTCAAGCAATACAAACAAATACGGCGGCAGTGGCCTTGGTATGGCAATCACCAAGAACCTTGTGGAAATGATGGACGGAAAGATCGAAGTACATAGTCAGAGAGGAACAGGCACCACATTTCTCGTCATTATCCCTCTGATGGTTAAAGAGTTTACTCAGGATAATATGGCTTCACAGAAAGAGAAGCCTATGAGCGAAGATAAGATAAGAGAAGTACTCTCGGGAAAGAGAGTTCTGATAGCAGAGGATGTGAATCAGAATGCAGAGATATTAGCTGATCTTCTGGATATCGAAGATATACTTTCTGCCAGGGCCAGAAACGGTGAGGAAGCAGTGAATATGTTCTCGAAGAGTGAGAAGGGATTATATGCTGCCATCCTGATGGATGTTCGAATGCCCGTTATGGATGGACTGGAAGCTGCAAGAACTATTCGAAAACTGGGACATCCGGATGCAGAGAATATCCCTATTATAGCTATGACAGCAAATGTATTTGATGAGGATGTGGAGCGTTCCATGGAAGCAGGGATGAATGCACACCTGACTAAGCCGGTAGAGCCGGATAAATTATACGAAACTATGGCCAGACTTATTTTGGAGCGGGCTGCAGGGGAGGTGAAACAGGATGAAAATTCATAAATACCTAAAACGGATGATAGTCATCCTCCTGTTTTTAACTATTTTAATAAGCGAAGTTATGCCGTGTAAGGCATATGCCAGAGAGATGGAACATAAGGTGATCCGTGTCGGCTGGTATGATTCGTCTTTCTGTTACTATGATGAGTATGGAAGACGCAGTGGTATCGACTATGAATACCAGCAGAAGATATCGGCGTATACAGGCTGGACCTATGAGTATGTGGAGGACAGCTGGCCAAATCTTCTTCAGATGCTTATGGATGGAGAAATAGACCTCCTGAGTGATGTTTCATATAAACCTGAGCGCGATGAGTATATGCTGTTCGCAGATCTTCCTATGGGTACAGAGTCGTACTATATCTATGTAGATGCGGAAAACAGGGAGATTACTGCTAATAAGCTGTCCTCGCTTAACGGAAAACGTATCGGTGTTAATAAGGGAAGCGTACAGGAAGAGTTCCTTAAGGAATGGGCTGATAAAAATGGTGTTTCACCGGAGATAGTTCAACTCACTGTTCAGGAATCTGAATCAATGGAAATGCTGGCAAAGGGAGAGATCGACGCCTATGTATCCATATTTAATTTTGATTCTCATCAGAAGATAATACCTGTCTGCAGAATAGGAGGATCAGACTTCTTCTATGCTGTAAATAAGGACAGACCGGATATTCTGGCTGACCTTAATATGGCATTATCGGCAATTCAGGATGAGGATCCTTATTTTTATCAGAAGGTATCAGAAGAACGTCTTTATAATGAGAGAGCCAATAGCGTTCTTACGCCGCACCAGGAAGACTGGGTCAAGGAACATGGTTCTATCCGGATCGGATATAGAGATGATTATCTGCCTTTCTGTGATAATGATGATGAAACAGGAGAACTGACAGGAGCCCTCAAGGATTATCTGGCTCATTCCGAGAGTATAATGAATGGTTCAGGTATTACTTTTGAGACTATTCCATATAAGTCCACCAAAGAAGCTCTGGAGGCTCTGAAGGCCGGAGAGATAGATGCAATATTTCCTGTAAACATGGATTCCTATGATGCTGATCAGATGGAGATAAGACTGACTGATCCGGCTATGAAGACCGAGATGAATGCCATCATGAGAACCTCCGATAGTGAGAGACTCTCGAAGGAAAGTACGGTTACTATTGCGGTCAATGAAGGAATGATGAACGTTGAAACCTTCGTCATGGATGAATATCCGCTGACTAAGAGAGAAAGCTATCCGGGTTTGGATGCCTGCTATAAAGCAGTATCTGAAGGGAAAGCAGAATGTGTTCTGGTCAGCAATTATAGAATCCCTTCATCTGAGGAAATATTAAAGAAATACAAGCTCTTTTCGGTTCCGACGGGAGAATCTATGCAGCTTTCTTTCGCAGTTAGGAAGTGGGATACAGATCTGTATTTCATTATGAACAAAACTGCACTTACAACAAAGAGTGAGGATATGGACTCCGCGCTTGCATCTTATATGCTGAATAATCAGAAAGTATCTTTCATGCAGTTTCTGAGAGATAACTGGCTTATAGTCATAGCTGTACTTACTGCTGTTTTTGCACTTGTAATAGTACTTCTGGTTCAGAAGATAAGGGCTGAGCGAACAGCCAGCAGACAGAAACTGCTTTTGGAAGAGGCTGAAGAGATATCAGATCTTAAGCAGACTATCTCATCACTTCTTGATAACATGCCGGGAATGAATTACACAAAAGATGCCGAAACAAGAGTTTATCTGGCATGTAATCAGGCTTTTGCGGAATATGCTCATAAGAAGAATCCATCGGAAGTTGTAGGTCTTACTCCTGAGGATATATTTGACGAGGAAACTTCAAGAAACTTTATTGAAGATGATAAAGTAGCTCTTTCCATGGATGAGCCATATATCTTCTTTGAAAGCATGACAGATAAGAAGGGGAACAAGCATCAGATTAAGACTACTAAGCTGAAGTATACTGATGCTAATGGAAGATTATGCGTACTGGGAATGCTTCAGGATGTTACAGATTCGTTCCGTATATCCAGAGATGAGGCTAAGACAAAGGAATCCTACGAAAAGGCTAAGAACAGTGGAATTATATTCTCTAATATTGCTCAGGCCCTTGCTATGAACTACATGGCACTTTCCTATATAGATCTGAATTCGGAAGAGTATATAGAGTATTATACAGATGATGAAAGCGGAAAGCTTATCGAAGCTCGGCGTGGCTGGCATTTCTTTGAACAGTGTCAGGATGAGATAGAGGAAAAGGTATTTTCTGAAGATCAGGATATGGTGAAGAAGGCACTGGATAGAAAGACTCTGGTGGCTGCTCTCGAACAGAATAATTCTTTCACGATAACTTATAGATATCTGAAAGATAACGAACCTATATATGTCAATGTTAAAGCTACCCGTATGCAGGAGGATGATCGATATATCATTCTGGGACTGACGGATGTTGATGAAGAGATCAAGGAACGTAATGCAGCTCAGAAGATAATGGAGGAACAGGTGGCGTACAACAGAATCACTGCTCTTGCCGGTGATTTCTTCTGTATCTATGTTGTGGATCCAAAGACGGGACAGTATAGGGAATTCAGTTCAACTGCGGGATTTGATACCTTTGAACTTCCGGTAGAGGGAGGCGATTTCTTTGCCGAATCCAGAGAACAGGCTCTCAGAGTTGTATTTCAGGAAGATCAGGGCCGCGTTATTACAGCGCTTATCAAAGAAAAGGTTCTTTCAGAGGCTGAGCAGAACGGTATATTTACGCTCAGTTATCGTTTATTGACAGATGGAGAACCTCGCTATGTTCAGCTTAAAGCGGCTTTGGTGGAGGAGAAGGAAGGCTCTCGTCTGATAGTTGGTATAAATGATATTGATGCTCAGGTCCGTCAGGAAGAGGAATATGGCAGACGACTTGCCCAGGCACGAATCGAGGCAAATATTGATGCACTTACGGGTGTTAAGAACAGGAATGCTTATCGTGTATATGAAGATCGTCTGAATGCACAGATTGAGATGAACCGTGCGCCGGACTTTGCTATTGTTATTCTGGACGTAAATGATCTGAAGAAGGTCAACGATACAGAAGGACATAAGGCAGGAGATCAGTATCTTCGCGATGCCTGCAAGATCATATGTACAACCTTTAAGCGCAGTCCTGTGTTCCGTGTGGGAGGAGATGAGTTCTGCGTTCTCTCACAGGGTGATGACTATAACCGTATTGATGAACTGGTAGAACAGATGAACAGTCATAACGAAGAAGCAATAGAAAATGGTGGAATAGTAATAGCATTAGGTATGGCAAAATATGATCAGGAGGATAAGGTTGCTCCGGTATATGAACGTGCAGATAGAACAATGTACGAGAATAAGAGTGATCTGAAGGCCAGAAAAAAACAAAGAGGATAAAAGCGTATGTATTATTCTACGATAGGTCTGCTTGCAGTCCTTGTATTATTTATAGTGAATCAGGATATCCTGTTGCATCCGCAGGTTTCATACAATAAGCCTGTGTGGAAGGTATACAGGAGGTTTTTGTTTGCTGTTTTAATCTATTACATCGTAGATATATTGTGGGGTATTCTGGAGGACCAGAAACTTACAGCAGCACTTTTTGTTGATACAACCATATACTTTGTTGCTATGGCAGTCGGTATAGCATTCTGGGCTGAATATACTGTGTCATATCTGGAGGAGAAGAATGCATATGGACGTTTTCTCATACATGTAGGACGTGCTATTGCGATTATAATTACTATACTTGTTGTAGTGAATATTTTTACTCCTGTACTTTTTACAATCGATAAAGCGTGTGTATATCATGACCTTGCAACAAGAGATGTTATGCTGGCCTGCCAGATACTGATGCTGCTTACGATATCCGTGTATGCCTTTGTTTCCATGCTGAGGACAGATAAATCATCGGGTAAACGCCAGAGATTCAGGATACTTGCTTCTTTTGGAATGATAATGGGATTGTTCCTTTTCATTCAGCTCTTTTTCCCATATCTTCCAGTATATTCAATAGCGTATATGCTTGGAACTTGTATGCTTCACTCTTTTGTAGCCATTGATGAAAAAGAAGATTTTAAGCGTGAACAGGAAGCATCAAAGAAAGAAGCTGTATTAAAGAACAGGTTTATATCCATTCTGGATAATATACCGGGACTTGCATTTACAAAGGATGCAGAAACAGGTGTATATCTTGCCTGTAATTCTGCTTTTGTTAAGTATGCTCACAAGGAAAATGCTGATCAGGTAATCGGACTTACCGATGCTGAACTGTTCGATGAAGAAACAGCAGCACATTTTGTTGAGGCTGACAAAGTGGCACTTTCTCTCAGCAAGCCATATATATTCTTTGAAGACGTTCCTGATGGTGCAGGAAATCCGAGGCAGTTACAGACGACAAAACTCAGATACACTGATACTGACGGAAGAATCTGTATTCTTGGTATGTGCGAAGATGTAACAGATATGGTACGTATTCAGCATGAGCAGGCCATGACTCAGAAAGCTTATGAAGAAGCTGTAAGTTCAGGTGTTATATATACTAATATTGCACAGACCCTGGCACGTGATTATATAGACCTATATTACATTAATAAAGATACAGAGGAATATGTGGAGTATCGTAAAGGTAAAAAGAATACCCTTACAGAAGTACGCCGTGGATGGCATTTCTTCAGTGACTGCAAGGCTGAATTGGCAGAGAAGGTATGTGATGAAGACAGAGATTCTTTCCTTCAGGCCATGAAGAGAAAAACGCTGATGAAAGCCCTGGATGCAAAGGATACATTTTCCATGACTTATCGTCAGAAGAGTGAGAGTGGTCCGGTCTATGTAAATATGAAAATCTCACTTATGAGTGATGAGCAATATATTATAATGGGTATTACAGATGTGGATGCAGAGATGCGTGAAACAATGGCTAAGAACCGAGCAATGGCAGAGGCACTGAACTCAGCAGAAGCGGCTAACAGAGCTAAGAGTACATTTCTCTCCGGCATGAGTCACGAGCTGCGTACCCCGATGAATGCAATCATAGGTTTTAATACACTTGCACTGAAGAATGAAAATATAGATGATGAAACAAGAGGATACCTGGAGAAGATAGGAGATAGTGCGGACCATCTTCGCTCCATTATAAATGATATCCTTGATATGAGCCGTATCGAATCCGGCCGTGTTGTTGTGCGTAAAGAGGAATTCTCCCTTGACAGTCTGCTGGAGAAGATTAATACCATGGTCATGTCCCAGTGCAGCGAAAAGGGTCTGACTTATGAGTGTCATATCCTGAATCAGCTGGATAATACTTATATTGGTGATGAAAGTAAGATCAGAGAAGTACTGGTTAATATTCTGTCAAACGCAGTAAAGTTTACGAATGCGCCTGGAAGTGTTATTCTTACGATTGACAAAACATCAGAATATGATAATAAGTCTACTATCCGTTTCCACATCAAGGATACAGGAATAGGTATGGATAAAGATTTTATTCCAAGCATATTTGAGTCCTTCGCTCGTGAAGATAATACCAGCGGAAAGAAATATGACAGCAGCGGTCTTGGAATGCCTATAACAAAAAGACTTGTGGATATGATGAAGGGTACTATCAGCGTAGAGTCCGAGAAGGGCGTTGGAACGGAGTTTACAGTTATACTGAGTCTTGACAACTGTGAGAAGACGAATGAAAATCTGCTTAGAAAGATAGATAAGAGTGCATTTTATATTCTGGTTGTTGATGATAATCCGGTTGAAGCAGAACATGCCAAGACGATACTGGAAGAAGCCGGACTCCGTGCGGATGCGTGCACCAGTGGACAGGATGCGCTGCGTAAGATGGAAATGCAGCACTCAAAGCGTGAGCCATATAATCTTGTTCTTATGGACTGGTTTATGCCGGGCATGAATGGCCGGGAAACTTCAGAAGAGATAATGAAGTTATATGAAAATGAAACTACAGTTGTTGCTCTGACGGCAAATAACTGGGATGATATTCAGGAAGAAGCGCATAAAGCAGGTGTACAGGATGCACTTGTAAAACCGTTGTTTGCGGCAAATGTACTGGATGATATCGAGCAGATCGCACGTCGAAGCAGGATGGATGTTTTCAAGGAAAAGAATAAGGCAAACCTTACAGGACGCAGAATCCTTCTGGCTGAAGATGTACAGATCAATGCTGAGATAATGATAGATGCACTTGAACTGGAAAACATAAAGGTGGATCATGCAGACAACGGTAAAGCCGCTGTTGAGATGTTTGAGAAGAGTACAGCAGGAATCTATGCAGCAATACTTATGGATGTCCGTATGCCTCAGATGGACGGACTGGAGGCTGCTAAGATAATCCGTGCCATGGATAGAGAGGATGCAAAGAAGATTCCGATCATAGCGCTCACAGCAAATGCCTTTGACGAAGATGTACAGCATTCTATTCAGGCAGGTATGAATGCTCATTTGAATAAACCTGTCGAAACAGAACAACTGCTCCGTGTACTTGGAGAACTGGTATACGAAGCTGAACAGTAAGAGGACATAATGATTACTAACGACTACGACATGAATAAACAGATGATAAGACAAGCAACCCTGGAGTATGTTATATGGGGCAACCTGGCTGCAAGAGGGTTCTTTGTCTTTTCATCTATAGTTATACTTATATGTCTGATAAGCCTGTTTCTCGTAGATAATAAAATGGAAATACTTACGTATTTATTCTTTTTAATCCTGATGCCTGTTATAGCAGTGATACGTGATCACTACATCAGTTATAAGGCCGAGAAGAATTATAACTCACTGAACGGCAGTATCCGGATTACTATCGATGAAGAAAATATCATCAGAGAAGCTTATGAGGGTAACATGCTTGATAACATAGATAAATACCCGACTTCGGAGCTGAAAAGAATCTACAGATGTAAGCATTATTCATACCTGATGTTAAAAGGCAAGAACAGAATGCTGATGGTAAAAAATGATTCTTTTATACATGGCTCCTTAGATGATATTAAAAATCTGAAAAAATCACGTGTTGGATAATATTATCATTGTCTATTACAAATGTGATCCTACCGTTTTCATTCTCATATATTATCTCTTTCCAATCATCATTATTAATATTCATGGCGATCATGCTTGGTTTTCCGTAATCAGTAACAAGTTTTGCAACTGAATCGCCTGCCTTAACGCCTCTTTTTGTAGGCGTTTCTTTTAATGTTATATGGTCTATATATGAGTCGTTGCTTTCTCTCTGCAGGGAAGGCGATACCATGACTATGTCAAACATGTAATCATCATCCTGTAAAGAAGGGTATCTCATATGCCACCAAAAGCCATTTTCACTGCTGATATATCCGCGATTATTCTCTTCATAATCTTTAGGATATCCAAGAACCTGAACATAATCATGCCATGTATTATTAAGTCCAAAGGTAATGTTTAAATAGGTTAATGTAAAATCATCCTTTGTCAGCTTACATAGCTCGGCATCGTCAAACAGTGAATACTGATCGTATATATCTTTAAACTGAATAGAAGCAGTATCTAAGGTATATCCATATGCATTATCACTTGGAATCAGTGTATAAGAAAGAGTACCTTCCTTAATCCCCGAATAATCGTTCATTACATCGGCAGAAATCTCTACGGCATCATCAGATTCCGTAACATCCTTAAGTTCAGGATAGATTCCCCATCCGACACCGTTATAAGCGTAGGCATATCCATCAGTTGAGCATATTATGCCGACTTCATTGCTATCGCTTTCATATCCGTCAGGAAATGTCTTTTCAGTTCCCATGACATCTTTATAGAATGATTCAAGGTCTGTAACCGGCATTCTGGAATATACAATTACTGAAGAACCATCTGAAAGGGTTATAGGTGCATCTTCAAGTTTTTCACCAAAGTATGAAACCACGGAGTAATCCATTTCTTTTTCTGAAAAACCGTCGATGTTTTCGTAAATGATAAGTTCAGATATCAGATTATAAAGGGGATTATCCGGGTATGATTCAATCGAGTCAGATTCAGTGGCTCCGGTTGTGTCAGGTTCAGAAGGAGTAGCATATTCTGCTGCAATCCTTGCTGCATCAAAGTTGAATGTTGTACCGGAACTAGTTAAGCCTGAGAAAGTTTTCATAGTAATTTTTTTTGAATCCAGATATTCAGCAACGGTCATTCCATCAGGAAGATCATCGTCAGTTATACCGAAATTCTCAGTAAACCACTCCGGAGTAAGCACTGCCGTTTCCGGATTTTCACGCAGGTATTCATCGCCGCATATCTCATTTGTAATACTTACAAGATCGTTCCATCCTTCAGGATATCCGCCATAACCATAAAACTTCATGGAGTCATAGCCATCACGGGTTTTATAGATGATACTTACATAAAATGTATAGCCATCTTTAATATCTGTTCTGGAATTGTCCTTTACTTTTTCAGCAGCCTTTAACAGTCTGTTCAGCTGTTCTTTAGACACGTCTGCAGGATTGATTCCTTGTGTTATATAGTCTTTTTCGAGTCTTCCGTATTTTCCGTCTGCACCGGCTTTGATGAATTTTAGAGCAGAACCGGGATAATCTACAGTAACGTACTCATTTGGACGAAGATCAGTTGTATAGATTCTGATATATGCCAGCTCAACAGGAGCCGCCTTCCATGAGGTCATGGATCTTCTTGTAAGAACTATTATTAAAAAGCAGAGTGCTGCTAAAGTGTATGCGATGATAACCGGTTTGAACTTTCTGTTGATAAGGCAAAGTATCGTCCAGAAAAATATAAATATGAACAGAATAGAAGCGAAGATCATCATTACACTAAAGCTGATCTGAATAGTGTCACTAGGGGCAGGATCATCCACACTGGTCATAGGATATAGTTCGAGAATGTGCCAGAATATTCCTGCATATTCAGCACAGTCACCACCCCAAAGCACACGTGTATAAGGCATCCTTCCGGTTGTATATACACATATTCCCTCTATCACGAAGTATATAAGAGTTATTGCCGACGCAATAAGCAGACTTATAATTACTATCTTTGACATGCTCATATATTTTTTAGATTTATCAGAATTCTTTTCTTTCATAAGCAATCCCTCAATACAAATATAAACACTACGAGGTTAGTTATTATCAATATGATAATAACACATGACACAATTGTTTGTCAATGATATAATTATGAGAAATTAAGTTTACAGGGGGGATAGAGATGAGTAAGCAATTGGAAGAAATAAGTAAATTTATTGCACTGATACTTCGTCATAAACCTGAAACTATAGGGATTACACTTGATGAACATGGATGGGCCAAAGTTGATGAGCTGATCGATGGTATCTCAAAGACATATGATTTTAATATGGAGATGCTGGAGGAGATTGTAAGAACCGATAAAAAAGGCAGATACTCATTTAGTGAGGATAAAACTCTGATAAGAGCAAATCAGGGGCATTCGATAAATGTTGATGTGGAATTGGAGGAGAAAGAACCTCCCGAATTTCTATGGCATGGTACGGGAGAAAAGTTTGTTTCAGGTATTGATACAGAGGGACTGATACCTAAAAGCAGACTATATGTTCACCTGTCGAAGGATGAGGATACCGCACTGCAGGTTGGCGCCCGCCATGGAAAACCTGTATTATATAGGGTGCTGAGCGGAAAAATGTATAAAGACGGATATGTATTCTATCTTTCTCAAAATGGAGTCTGGCTTACAAAGAAAGTTCCGCTTGAGTATCTGGAGAAAAAGATAAAAAACTAAGAAGAAGGACTGATTAAATGGAAACAAATATAACAGTTGTAGTTGATAATAAATCATTTGATGGTATTCAGGGTGAATGGGGACTGTCCATCCTGGTTCAGTATAATGGGAAAAAGATTCTTTTGGATGCAGGTGCTTCAGATCTGTTTCTTGAGAATATGAAGAAACTTAAGATTGATGTGGCAGATATTGATTATGCAACCTTGAGTCATGCTCATTATGATCATGCGAACGGGCTGCCTGCATTTCTTGATAACAACAATAAGGCAAAACTCTATTTAAGGGATAAGACGGAGGAAGGCTGTTATAAGAAGGTATTCATATTTAAGAAATATATCGGAATCCCACGTAAGATGCTTTCGGATTACTCGGACAGAATAGAGATGGTATCAGGTGATTATCAGCTCATGGATGGAGTATGGCTGATACCACATAAGACAAAGGGACTCGCCAGTATAGGAGAGAGAGAAAAGATGTGCAGGAAAACACCGAAGGGGTGGATTCCGGATGATTTTATGCATGAACAGAGTCTCGTACTGGATACTGACAAAGGTCTGGTAATACTAAATTCCTGTTCACATGGTGGGGCTGCAAATATAATCAATGAGATAAAGACTACATTTCCGGATAAAAATGTTTATGGCCTTATCGGAGGATTCCATCTGTTTAATAAGACAGAGGAAGAGATAAGAGAGGTTGCGGGCAGAATACGTGAAACCGGTATTAAATATGTCTGCACCGGACATTGTACGAAAGACAGAGCATTTGGAATACTTAAAGATGAACTTGGAGATATGGTAAATCAGATGAATGTGGGATATCAGATGACATTCTGATGTCTGGGGTGTATAAGACAAAGAAAAAAGCACCCGGATGGGTGCTCTTTTCTTCACACTATTTAATCTATAATCCTTGAGAGATTTATGAATTACTTCTCTTGGCTTGACTATATATTACTATAGTGAAGATATGAAGTGTTTGCCGATTTTTAAATTATTTGTAAACATACTGTTAATAAAACGTTTCGCACTGTATGTCGGAGCAAGGTGTAGTGGGTAATAAGAGGGGTACAAAATGGGTAGTTTAGTTCTTTATATGGTGTTGACGGTTCTTTCAGCGGGACTGTGCTTTTTCATACAGACTTTGGGAAAAGAATTCTTAGGACAGTGGAGCGGCTTTCTCTTTGCAGGTGACAGCTTCAGATATAATTACGTAATGTATGTTATAGGACTGGCTGTATTCTGCACCTCACTGAGTCTCATGTATAAATATATTGTACAGAAGAAACTGGAGACATATTCAATCAATAAGGTGGCTGCAGTAATAGTAGTTATAATTATGTGTATTGTTATGTTCGCCGCATTGGTATTTGAAAGCTTTGTCATATTAGGAATGAACAGCAGTCTTAAACCGGAAGTATTATTCTACATAACTGTTATCGGTTGGCCGATAGGAACCATGATCTACATGTTTGTTAGACTGATGCTGGATCTGTAAACAAGAACACATATCATGATCATAAATACGTAAGCTATGCCATACGCAATAGTCAGCATGAATGGTGTTCCGAAGAATGCCATTATGAGTACATTTGGCAGCCAGACGAAAAGTGATATTTCCAGTGCAAAGATTATGGA
>ONEC01000065.1 GCA_900316715.1 uncultured Eubacteriales bacterium | reverse complement strand
TATGCTGCAACATCCGTTCCGCCCGCTGTAACATAAGTAAGTTCTGCCTTATACTCCTCCAGCTTCGGCTCCGCCTCTTTAGAACTCTTATGGCGGTTATATCCATATAGCACCGTAAAGACAGCCAGTATTATAAGCACTATCTTTCCAATCTTCTTCTGGTCTCTGCAGAACTTTCTGAATCCCTCTGAACGGCCGTATAGGTCCGAAAGTATATCTCCCACTTTTTTGATGATATAAGCACAGGCAGTTGAAATTACAAATACCACAATCACGTAAAGCAGTACATTTTTTATATAGCATACCGGTGGTATTGAATCATTTATAAAATGATGTCCGAAGGCCTGAACAAAGAGTCCATGGATAAGATAAAATTCCAGGGTCATTCCGCCATAGAAATCAAGGATCTTCTGAATGATCGTATCTCCCGGATGTCTATTTCCCATTGATGCAAGATAATAGATGATCAGACTGAAGCATGCCCCCGCTATTATCTGGAGAATTACGATCACCATGTTGATCAGTGAGTAATTCGTCATATGAAGCAGCTTATAAATCTTTGCACCGTTTTCAGATATTATAAAGGCGGCAATCAGGATCACTGCCGGAACCGCCAGCTTTATAATATTTTTCTTTCTGCCTGTCTGAGTTTTCCCGGTCTCTTGCTCCTCCGGGAAATCCTTCTCATGATCAGCCATATAGATTCCCAGTAGGAATATCGGGGCTGAATTATACCACCAGTTACCTGTTATCAGAATATAGCAGATAACACTGTATCCAAGTATCCAAAGCGCCATCAGCGCAAAAGATGCTTTTCCCTCTTTACGATAGATTAAGAAAAAGCCGACATAAAGAATAATTATCGTATAGATAAACCATGAATATGGATTAAGCGAAAGCCACACAGCTTCCTTTGATATTCTTGCGAACAGCCATACTATCTCAGTAACAAGAAATGTAAACAATATTCTGTTAAGCCTTTTAACAAGAAATCCTTTAAAGTAATCTTCCTTTGCTCTCATGCTCTTTGTCAGTCCATAGCCTGAGCAGAAGAAGAAAAATGAAACCAGCAGATACCCTATCGGAACAAAAACTTCCAGTCCATGCTGCCTGACTGTAGCCGGAACCCAGAAAGCTGAAGTTTTCTGTCCCAGATGGTGCATCATAATAAGTACTGCAAATAACCCCAGAATTCTTTTTGATCTTTTTACACTCATCCCGTGCCTCCTCCTGATGTCCTGTAACAAGTTCAATAGCTGTATACCTTCTGCGAGTGTTCACTCGTCATTCAGAATATATATTATCGGCAGGTTTGAATATATCAAAATCTTTATATCATTATCATAATCTTTTTATATTTCGTAAACGATATGAATCTCATTTTCCAATGCAGCTGTTCAATAATTATCGCAGCAGGCCGCCATGGAACACGCATTCATAGACCTTCACATCATTCAGATATATCTCTTCATAACCCTGGAACCATGTAAAGTCTCCAGTCACCTTGCATCTATAGGTATATTCACCTGACTGGTAGATTTCAGGTCCTCTATACGGCATGTTCTTATCCGCCGCACGTAGAGCTTCCTTCAGAAAATCTCCGCTGAACCGGTCATCCAGAACTCTTCCCATATAGTTCATAGCATATACTGCTGTTCCCTTCTTCCAGACAGCTTCCTCTCCGGCAAACTCTTCACCGCCCACATAGGTATCGTGATACATATAGTCGCCGCTCTCGTATCTGAAATCATGGGATGCAGGTCTGGTGGCATCCACCTCATTCATAAAGGCTGCATAAGTATTTACATTTGCCTCTAAGCGAAATGCTATCAGCTCATCCAGATCAGTCGCATCATGTGGTGCAATATTCACTGCACAGTCCTGATCCTTCACCAGATAATCTACACTCACATTCATGAGATTACTTATTTGGATAAGATTGTAGATATCAGGATAGACCTGTCCTGACTCCCACTTTGCAACAGCCTGTCTTGAGACTCCCAGCTTCTCAGCCAGCTCCTCCTGAGTAAGTCCTTTATTCTTTCTAAGTATCTGTAATTTTTCGGAAAAAACCATTTTTCTCACCTCCGAAATTACTATACAATATGTCCCTGACTTATAGTATAAACCAGTGATTGCTATCATGCTACTTTCATTATACAAAACAAAAGTGAGCCTGTTTTACAACAGACTCACTCATTACATTCCATTTTTTAATTCAGCATTATTTCTTTTTAAAAACTCTATATCATTTCCATATTCTGCCGCGAGTTCTTCATCATTATCCAGGAAGAGCTCATACTTTTCAGGGGGAATCTTTGTCGGCTTCGCTCTTTCATATATGGTCAGCTTCCAGGAATGTTTACACTTTTCACACCTGTATATTAACCATACATCCACACGATTACCGTTCGCATTCACCCTGAACCTGCCGGAATTCACAAAGAGTTGTTTCTTCCCGCAGCCGCCGCATTTATGATAGACCTTGATCAACCGGCTTCTCTCTCAGATCTTATGATTCTTCGAATGCTCTTCTCTGAAAGAAAATACTCCTCGGCCAGTATTACTGTCGAAACACCACGTCTGCTCTTATCACAGATTTCCTTGTTTCTGTTCCTGTAATACTTCTTAGTCTCAGTCTGGCTTCCCCAGTCCTTCTTCTCTACACATGGAATATATATATTTTCACCACTGATATACTGCTGAATAGCTTCTATTAATTCTTTAGGCAGAACCTCTTCTGCTCTAATATAGCTCATGTATCCTCCTCTTAAGATTAAATGCCTCATGGACATTCCACGCTGTGAGTAGACTTCACTCACTGCGCCTCCGGGGATTCATCCGAGCTTACTATTCATCTTTTATTTAAGCTCAGACTACTGAGCGATAACATATCTTCTCATACGAAATGTACTCCTTTTTCTAAATCCAAATGTCAACTGCTCCTAACTTCAGACTATATAATAAGTTCCGCCAAATAGCAAGGACAAACTTATTTCTAAAAAAGCATGCGCCATTATTTCGGCGCCTTCTTTAGAATTAAAATCCGATAACCTTGTATATACCTTCAATGAACGGTGCTTTATACTCTATGTAGCTGTCGATGTCTTCCGGATAAAGCTTTGCGCCCTCAGTCTTTACCCTGCTGTATTCCTTAACTGCTTCCGGATGGCTCCTCAGATAATCTCTAAAAGCCATATGCCTTTTCAGTTCATTGGCATCCTCCGCACAGACATACAGATGATGCTTCATAAGATGATCCTTATCCTCATACTTAAAGGCTTCTCTTCCCGGGATTCCCTGATTGCCTTCATGTCTATAACCTATTTTTTCAAGGGCTTCAATAACCTTATCCAACATGGTTCTATCTTTTATCACCACATCTATATCGATTATCGGCTTAGCAGACAGTCCTTCAACTGACGTACTTCCCACATGTTCTATGCTCTCTGCCAGCTCTCCTAAGGCATCGGCCAGCTCATTCCTTATATCTATAAAGCTCTGTTTCCATGTCTCATCATATGGCACGACAACTACTTTCTTTTTAGGCTTTAACTCTTTAGAAAACAGCTGATCTTCTGTATCATATAAGGTCTTTAGATTCCCCTGTTTCTCGAATCCATACTTCTCATACAGTCCGATTTCGCCGGTCATAAGATATATTCTTGAATATCCCTGACTTCTTGCCACGTCACAAGCTGCATCGATCAGTTTTTCGGACAGACGATGTCCTCTAAAGATTTCATCCACAAACATAAAGCCAACAAAGGGAGTCAGTCCATGCTCCGGTGGAATCTCGTCATAATTTGAAAATGTGCAGTAACCCGCAATCTCACCATCGATCAAAGCAGCCAGCACTCTCTCATTTTCTTCAAACTGATCAGTGCGCATCTTTTCAGCCAGATAAGCTCCTGCTCTCCAGGAACACTTCTCCGCAAACTCAATCGTCCTATCCCACATAGCATGACCATAGGTCATTGCTATAATTTCTTCTTTTATCTCATTTTGATTTTTTGTATTCATATATCTCCATTCATCCTGCATTTTATGAAGCATTACACAAGTATCAAGTTATATTAATACACCGTTCATGTCAATTAACTGTTAGTATAAAAGCAAAAAAAGTCGAGAATTCCTTCACCCTCTCCCTATATACTGATTTTCACAAAAACAAAAGGAGATTGCTCATATGGAACTTACTCAATTTCTGAATGCCCACACAGTAAAAGAAATCACTATCGGCCAAAGCGGTGCCACCGTTCTTGACATCGACGAAACCCACATCCTGAAACACATAGTAAGGAATAAGCTTACTGATGATCTTTTTAATACCTATGCCAGAGAAGCTAACTTTTATAAATATATGTCTCCTCTGAAAAGAAATTACCTTCCGGAAGTTGAGGAAGTGCAGATCTCTTATGATGAGATCATCCTGCTCCTGAAAAAATATGATATATATAAACGTGAAGAGATTAACGACAACAGCTTAAGACAGATCGCTGAAACCCTGGCTCAGATTCATCTGGAAGATGTTCCTGATTTTCTGGAAAAGCGATCTGAAGAAAAACCTCTTAATGACGCTGAGCTGTCCGAAGATTTTGAAGGTTGGAAAGCCGTTCTGGAAGAGCATGAAGATGCCTTTAATATTGAGCCGCTTGAGATAATCAGAGAAAATGTAAATCGGCTGATCACCTGGCACATTACCGAAACACCCGTTCTTACACATGGGGATTTTCACCTGGAAAACCTGTTAACAGATTCCAATGGTAATATTCTTATCTGTGACTGGCAGGGTGTCAGGTGCGGTGCTCCATCAAGTGATATAAGCTTCTTTATCAGCCGCCTAAGTGCTGACGGAATTACTATCAATAACACGCATTTCCTAAAGTCATATGCTGATGCTATATTGAAATCATCCGGCAGAAAGATTAGTATAAATGATATAAGACGGCATATTGCGGCAGCAAATGTCATCACCTCTTATCGGTTCTGGCACAGGTTCCTTCATAACAACCCGGAAGACAGAGTTCGTGAGATATACTCTGCAATGACTACGGATTTTCATCGTATATTCCCGGAGGAAAATTAAATGAGAAAAAGAAAACTTGGAAAAACAGGAATAGAAGTAAGTGAGATCGGCTTTGGAGGAGAATGGCTCGCAAGACATGAGTTTGAAGAGTCTGTTGAACTGCTCAGATATGCTCATGATAAAGATATCAATATCGTAGACTGCTGGATGCCGGATCCAAAGTCCAGAGATATTATCGGTACAGCCATGGAAGGCTGCCGTGATTCATGGTATGTTCAGGGCCACATCGGTTCCACCTATCAGAACGGACAATACGTCCGTACCAGAGATATGAAGCATGTAGAGCCTGCATTTCTTGATCTCCTGAAACGTATGAAGACAGACTACATCGATCTGGGAATGATCCACTATATAGATTCCTTAAAAGAATGGAATACCGTCATGAACAGCGATTATATCGAGTATGTTCATAAGCTCCACAGGGATGGAATAATCAGACATATAGGTCTCAGCACACATAATCCTGTAATCGGAAAACTGGCTGTAGAAACAGGCTTTATAGAAATGATACTATTCAGCATCAATCCAGCCTTCGATATGAGACCTGCAACAGAAGATCTCTATTCCATGTTTGGCGGATATGATAAGGATCAGCTGTCCGGAATAGACCCGGAGAGAGTCTCATTCTATCAGCTGTGTGAAAAGCGTGGTGTTGGGCTGACTGTCATGAAAGGCTTCTTCGGCGGAGCTCTTCTTGATAAAGAGCGTTCTCCTTTTGGCGTTGCATTTACACCTGTTCAGCTTATTCATTATGCTCTTACACGCCCGGCCGTTGCTTCCATCATGTGCGGTTATGACACCACTGCTCAGATAGATGATGCTGTAGGTTATGAGACTGCATCCGATGACGAAAGAGACTATGCTTCTGTTATTGCAGCCGCTCCATTTCATTCATATTCTGGAATATGCACATACTGCGGTCACTGCAAGCCTTGCCCTGTAGATATAGACATCGCCATGGTTAATAAGTTATATGACCTTGCCACGGCTCAGCCTGAGATTCCTGAAAGCATCATAGAGCATTATAAAGCATTAGAGCATCATGCTTCAGAGTGCATAGGCTGCACCGGTTGTGAAGCAAGATGCCCATTTGGTGTCAAAATATCCGACCGAATGAAAAAGACCTCTGCCGCTTTCGGCTGGTAGCTTAACGGCTCGCGATACATATTTTTGAGATAAGGCCCAGCTTTTCAGGAATGTTTTTTACATACAAAAGACCGTGATTCAAAACCACGGTCTACTCTCACTTCGTTATCTTTTTAAATATCAGATGATTAAAGAATGCTATTTTCTTATATTCCTCCATGGTGCCGGCTTTCATCTCAAGTTCCAGCATGGACTTATACCATTCTTCCGTATATTTTATCTCGTTATTTTTAGAGAGTCCAAAGAATGCTCTTATTCCATAAATCTCTGCAAGGAACATCTTATCAGACAGGGAATCGATCAGATATTCGTTACTGTATACATCTCTGTTTCCAAACATGCTGTCTTCTGCATTATCTTCGCCAAGCATATCCAGTGCTGCTTTCGGATTATCACCAAACACTGCAAAGGCCATAGCTCTGCCATATACATTATGCTTTATGATCGATAAGATGCCCTCCGGTTTTAATACCCTTTCCAGCTGCTTTAATATAGTCTCTTTATCATCGACATATTCTAAAACATTGTGGCAGAATACTATGTCATATAAATTCTCTTCAACTGTCTCCAGATACTCTATTCCCTGTGGAATCAATGTATAATTGTCGTTCTGTATCCGAACGCTTCTCATCTCTTCATTCGGCTCTACCGCAGTCACCTCATGCTTCTCAGCGAAGTGGTCTGCTGTTATGCAGAAGCCTGCACCAAAGTCCAGAATCTTTAATCTCTTATCACTCGGTATATTCAGCTGTCTGAAAATCAGCTCATAAAACATCCTGCCCCAGGGCTGATCTACCATATTTCTGTAATCCTTAATTGATGTCGACATTTTTACCTCCATCAGGTCAGTATCATCTCAACTGCTGATCCCAACTGAACCAGAAAAACCTTTTGTCCTTTTACTATGTTAGAAACAAAAGGAGAAGTGTAATTCATGGAATATGTTTCACCTGATTTTTCTACAACTGTAACATAGGCACTCTTAATAAGACCAACAGTCTTTGTATCAACATTATCAACCTTACAGTCTGCTATTTTCAGCTCATCTTTCTTTATATATGATATAGATCTTACAGACCTGATAACCGCCCTTAATGTAACAAAGAATATATAACCTAAGAAGGTACATACAAAACAGGTAATAATATCTGAGAACTTTACAAGCATTGCAGTCATAGTAATAAGCAATAATACATCAAATAATCCCGTTATGATAATCGAAATGATCTCTTTTTTTAAATATGAACCCCTGATATAGCTCTTTTCCTCATTATCTGCTAAACGCCATTTCATAAACAAGTACCCCCTTTTCTTAAGATGTCGGTATCATACCATAGGATTGTATCCAAATTGTTTCCAATTTTGAAAAATACTAAAGCCTATATGGAACATCTACAATTTCCTTGCTTTAATGCAGAACGAAAGCGGCAGCATTTGTGCTTTTCTTGTCTTTGAATCCAGCTCTCCGTCAGCCTTCAAAGTCTCTTCGTCTGTTTCTTCAACCAGCTGCTCTATAGCAAAGCCTGCCTTAGCAAGTGCGTTGATATATGTTGACATCTTGCGGTTGCATAATACTATCTCACTATCATGTACCGGCATCTTAAAATAGGATTCATCATAATAGCTCCTCGACATTGCCAGTTTGTCATCCTCAAAGACATCTTTTCTTTCATCACATGACCAAGCTATACAGTAGTTGAGTGTATGATGCCAGCTGAATATAAATATGCCGTCCTTTTTCAGATATGAAGCGATCTTATCAAATGTACCCTGGAGATCTGTAGTCCATCCGATTCCATATATCGAATACACATAATCAAAATAGTCATGGGGAACATCTAACTCATCTTCCATCTTCGAGCAGATAAATCTGGCATGATAACCCTGTTCCTCCAACAGCTTTGCTGCATTTTCCAGCTGCTTATCAGAAATGTCCACTCCCCACAGTTCCCCTGCACCATTCCTTGCATTATACAGCAAGGAATGGCCGCTTCCGCAGCATATTTCCAGCATCTTCTTACCACTGACATCACCAAAAATATGTAACTCTTCCTCTGTTGGAAATTTAACTCCAAGTTCAGGAAGTGCTGTCGTTCCAAACCACAGATCCGCATGATCATTCCAGTATTTTTTATTATTTGCTATTATTTCTTCGTTGTTCATATTATGTCCCTTCTTGTTGTAATCAAAAAGCTTTTAGCTAAGCACCTGATATCTGACTCTGATATATGAATCATTTAAAACAGTGCAGTCTATGAGTTTTAATACTCCCAGCCCTGACAGTTCATTTTCTGAAATAATTGATCTGCCGTCTATTAAGGATGATGTATCCTTACCTCCGATCAACACAGGTGCCACAACAACATCAATATAATCAAACAGCTTTTCACGAAGAAAAAGTCCATTAACGGTTCCGCCACTTTGGATAGTTATTCTCTCGCATCCATATGAATTCTTTAATTCTCGAAGTGCATCGGGGAGAGACAGTTCTTCCTGATAAATGATGTGAAGATTGTTTTCCTTCACATTAAAAGCCGGATGATCTTTATTAGATGTTATAAGAACGAATTCCTTGGACTTCTTGCAGAAATACATCACTCCATGCTCTGTTAAATGGCTGTTGTCCAATAAGACAAATGATACGGGCGTCTTATCAGGAAAAGACTTTTCATTTACTCCCATTTTTTCCTGCACACGTCCTGTATTAAATGACCATAGATCTGTTGTCTGCTCTATATCATAATACTGATAAAGCCCTTCTTTCAGTCCATCTATATTAGGAAAATCCTTATCTACATCCCGATCATCTGATGCTCCTGTACTTATCTTTCCATCTAACGACATAAGCATATATAAAGTTGTTATCGGTCTATCCATAGCGCCTCCTTAAAACATCATCAGTGACGAATCTTATCTTTTATTCTGAGACATGCTTCTATATGCATGATCCAATGTCTTGAGAATGGCATCTGTATAAGCCCACGGATATCTTTACCACACCAGTAATCTATCAGCCAGTATGCCTCTTCATCCGTACTCACAACATTCTGTGATATGAGACTGTTCTTTCTATCCTCTGACACCTTCTGTTTCAACATATCATAGGATAGTCCTTTTACTATCTCTTCCGTACCTTTCTTAACCTCTTGAATATAGGCATATAGTTCATCTATATCCAGTTGTTTTGAAAAATCGGATATCTGCTCTTTTATAAGCTCATTACCTGTTGTAATAATCGGAGACTTTATTCTTTTCTGAAATCCTCCTGTAAAAAACACCTGCTCATCTCCGGCAACCAGCGTGTGAGCCACGATATCTTCTATTCGGAAAATATGCCATATAGAATACGCAATATTCTTGCTATGATACCCATCTGCATTTATATATGGCATGGCATCATAGTCTTCTCTTGTCAGCTCCTCCTTAAAAGAAAGCAGCGTATCCATAAGCCGGTTCCTTAAATCGATCAATGTATCAACCCCTGTCTGCCAGGTATCCTTCTTCCTGATCTGAGCCTGCATGGTTTTATTCAGTTCTGACCATTCTTTATTCATTCCGCACCCCCTTGCGATTTCTCCAGCTCCGTATAGCTCTATCTATGTATGTATAATCTAGTCATATCCGGTTCATCATCACCCTGAGCCATACAGTAGAATTCCCAGCCATAACGCTCATAGAAATTCTCATGATCGGTTACCAGATACAGTGGTGTAATCCCTTTTGACTTCATATCATCTACAACGAGATTAAGAAGCTTTCCAGCAATTCCCTGACACCTGTAATCCTCTTCTGTATACACAGCACAGACATTCGGACTCAGATCTTTTCTGTCATGGAAATCATTTTCAATAACTCCCATACCTCCGACAATCTTGTCTCCATCTAAACAAAGATACCATCCATACTCTGTTTTTCCATCTAAATAATCATTCATACATTCCAGATAAGCCTCTGTTGGTACGCCCCACTTGTTATGAAACCACTCCGCAGCCCTATCCTTCAGCTCTGGTCTGTCTCTTAATACTATGTATTCATATTCTCCCATGTGTCTACCCTCCATTAGTTTTACATGTGAACTCTTTTTGCCATAACTCCACAAGCATCTTTGTTAAGTCCACATTTCTGCCACCTTACAGGACGGCTCACTTGTTATTCAATATAACATAAAACAATCACTACTAATAAGCCCAACATTGGTTCTAAACAAAATGGAACATAAACAAAGGATTCCTATACTATTTTATTCTTTCTTTATTTCTCACAGCAAAACCTATGCTCTCGTATAATCGGAGAGCCCCCTGATTCCAAGCTGCAACATGGAGTGTTATGGGATCATCATTCTTCTCCCTGATATGATTCATTCCCCATAAAAGAAGCTTTCTTCCGTAACCCTGTCCCTGTTCAGACGCCTTTACAAACAGGTCATCGATTTCATTCCCATAACAGGCTACTGCACCGATCAGCATCCCGTCCCGAATAAGCATATATGTATCAGCTGCCTTTTCTAAGACAGCACTCTCCTCTGAGTACCAATTATATGGTTCTATATCAAGTGCCTTTCTCATTGGATAAAAAGCCTCATTATAGGCTGCCATATAGTCCTGAATATACGCTTTATCAAAACCAACGCATTCTGTATCCGATTCAGGAACCTCAGCTCTATCGTAGACCATCTCGTAGGCATAATATATTTCATTTTCTTCCATCTTCTCCCCCTTAATAATAGTCTCTTCGAATGCTCCTCATTAATTTCCAGACATTATCTCCATAGTTGCTGAGTGCAATAGAAATCATGCCGTTATTTGGATTATACTCTGCCATAGCACTCACGCCATCATCACAGCCCTGCATATATACATAGTCTTCTCCATCAGGGTTATCGATGATCCATACACCGTAGCCATAATATCCTTCTTCCGGATCCGAACCATCTCCGCTCTGTTTGGACAGCATCTTTCCTACCATTTTCTCTGACAGAAGCTTATTTCCAAGTAATGCCTTCCAAAAGTTCATAATGTCACCCACCGTGACAAATGCACCACCATCGCCCGTTCCCTTAGCACCTACAGAATAGATATTCGTACGATAGCTGTCTCTTGAAGAATCATATATGTAGCTGTTTGCACATTTCGCAGGCAGCCTGTCCAGCTCGAAGTACCCAGTAGAATTCATATCACATACATCAAAGATATTCTTCTGTAAATACTCATCAAACTCAAGTCCTGTTACCTTTTCTATTATCAATGCAAGCATGATATATCCGGAGTTGTTATACTGAAACTTTTCGCCCTTAGGATACATCATAGGTTTATCTATAAATAGCGGGAGCATATCCTTGTTTGTTCTGATTCTGTAATTAGGATAATCCTCCCACAGTGCTTCGTAATCATCCATTACCGATTCGTCAAAATAGTCCGGTACACCCGAGGTATGATTAAGCAGCTGTTCAACAGTAACACCTGGGTCTATATTCTTTAAGTCTATATCAAGAATATCGCCAAGTGTATCCTCTAAACTAAGCTTGCTTCTCTCAATCAGCTGAAGAATTCCCACAGCAACAAAGGTCTTGCCCATAGAAGCACATGAAAATCTTGTTTCAAAACAGTTGGGAATTTCATTTGCAAGATCAGCAAATCCGTTACTATACTTGCATAACACCTCATCTCCCTGGGTTATATACACATTTCCTCTGAAGTTTTTATCTATCTCTATTTTATTCATGTCATATCATCTTTCCTTTACACAGTATGAAGCGTGGACATATTACTCCACAATTTACATGATAGCATCTTTCTGTAATATCTGTCATTAAACTAATAATATAACCGGAAAACAAAAAGCTCGCAGTGAGCCCAATTTATGGGCTTCTGCGAGCCAATATAAATACTTCTTTTTATTTATGATCCGTAGACATTCCAAGGAATTTCTCGTATCTTTCTTTTGCTCTATCTGTACTCTTTTCAAAAAGTTCTTTTGCATTCTCCGGGAATGTTCTCTTAAGAAGATTATAACGAACTTCACCGTCAAGGAATTCCTCAAGCGGTGTATCCGGTTCCTTAGAATCAAGATGCATTTCACCTGTTTCCGGATCGTATCTCCAAAGCAGCCAGTAGCCTGCCTGAACCGCTCTCTTCATCTCCTGCTGAGCTCCGCCCATACCACACTTCATTCCATGTGCAGTACATGGTGTGTATGCAACGATTACAGATGGTCCCTTGTGAGCCATTGCTTCTTTAAATGCCTTAAGGAGCTGCTCCGGACTTGCACCCATAGCAACCTGTGCTACATATACATTTCCGTAGGTCATAAGCATCGATCCAAGATCCTTCTTTGGCGATTTCTTACCGCTGGATGCAAACTTTGCAACTGCGCCAAGAGGTGTAGCCTTACTGGACTGTCCACCTGTATTGGAATAAACTTCCGTATCAATAACGAATACATTTATATCCTCACCCGATGCTATTACATGGTCAAGACCTCCGAAGCCGATATCATATGCCCAGCCGTCTCCACCATACATCCAGAATGTTTTCTTGGTAAGCTGATCCTTTGCCTTAAGAATCTCATTAATGATATCTGATTCTTCTTTAGAGCATCCCTGCTTAAGAGCATCCTCCAAAGCAGCCAGATAGTCCTCGCT
>ONEC01000067.1 GCA_900316715.1 uncultured Eubacteriales bacterium | reverse complement strand
TTCATAAAAAGCTTTATAAGCTTTTGTTCCATCTTTGTTAGTCTTCCAGGCTCCTGTACACCACTTCTCTATTCCTTCGTAATCATAGAATATATCAAGTTCCTTGGCACCTGCTTCCACAGCATAACGCATGGCCTTCATGGAGCCTTCCAGTTCTCCAGCAACATTTCTCATAGTCGCAAGTTCCGGATCATTAAACTTCTCGCTGAAGCATTCTTTCTTATCTCCTGCGAAAATGACTGCTCCGTAAGAATACTCCTTGGTCGCAACATTGTAGCTTCCATCTACATAAGCAGTAATCTTTTCAACTTTCGGAGTTGTCTTTTCCTTTTCATCTGCTTTTGCAACAACCTCTGTCTCAGCTGCTTTTATCTCATTTCCGAAATCCTCTATGTTCAGCTGCTTTCCTATCTCTGGTTGAACAGTTTGAACACTGACTTCTGAAAGAGAACGGATCACTTCTCCTGCAATAATAAGCCCTGCAACAGAAGGTGTAAATGCAGATGAACCCGGGACACTTCTTCTTGAAGCATCCGGTGCCGGAAGCTCACCGCCAAAGGACTCTTCTGTTGGCTGAAGTGGTTCTTCCTTAGAATATACACACTTTAGCTTCTTAACCCCTCTCTTCTTTAGTTCCTGTCTCATAACTTTTGCAAGAGGACATACCGATGTCTTATAGATATCTGCAATCTCAAACATTTCAGGATGGAGCTTGTTGCCCGCTCCCATACTGCTGATTACAGGTGTTCCATGCTCCTGTGCAGCCATGATAATAGCAATCTTTGCCGTCACTGTATCAACCGCATCTACTACATAATCATATTTATCAAACGGAAACTGAGACGCATTCTCCGGAAGGAAGAAACATCTGTATTCATTTACCTTAACATCAGGATTAATGTCGAGAAGTCGTTCCTTCATGACCTCAGTCTTATATCTTCCTATAGTTGAATGAAGAGCTACTATCTGACGGTTGATATTTGACTCTGCTATAACATCATTATCTACTATATCAATAGTTCCCACACCGGAACGCACAAGCGCTTCAGCGCAGTGGCCGCCAACTCCTCCTATTCCAAATACCGCAACACGGCTGTTATTCAGTTTTTTCACAGCTTCTTTTCCTATAAGAAGCTCTGTTCTTATGAATTGTTCCATTAATATCTCCAGTTTATCTTTGATGTCTTTTATTACTCGCCGGAACGAATCTCAGCGATTTCCTCCGGTTCACGGAGATAGTTATATAGACTCAGTCCTGTCGTAGCGAGAAGTGCCACAACTAAAGCTATGATAATAGCAAGTCTTGTTGTTTTCTTCATGTGTCATCCTCCCTATGGTGCATATGGATTCAGATCAACATATTCATCCATGAAGTCTGTTCCCGTCAATGTATAAGGATCAATATAATACCAGTCCCAGGTTGCTGTATGATCATCTACAACTTCATAAAGGTGAATCATTACTTCGCCATCACTTGTATACCCTTCAAAAGAAGCATGAGGTGCTCCTGAACGTGCTATTGACATTCCCATTATCTCTTCAGGTGTATGAGCATAGGTATTGCTACCCGAACCACCTGAATTATCAGAACCACCTGAATTTCCGCCTTCATCCGGTCCCAGTCCATCCTCCATTGGAGAATAGGTGATTTTCGTACCATCCGGTCTGACAAAAGCAATATATCCTATCAATCCTGTATCATATGTTATCTCACCCAGCATCAACTCTGCTCCCTGGGCTTCAAGCTGCATATAGATATCCATGTTGACACCATTTCCATCTAAGATCAAACACAGATTTTCCCAGCTTCCGGTGAAGGTTTCGTTAGCTCTGTCAGATTCCTCTTTATAGCTTCCATCCGGCTTTGTCTTGCGCTTATAGTAATCCAGTTCAAGTATAGTCTTATCATCCTTTCTTGAAAGATTCCCATTAAGCAGCTGCATGCTATATCCGTCTACAAGCTCAAAAGGATCTGTAAGAATCATCACTTTCCAGTCACCCATCAGACGACTGCTCTCAAATATTGAATTATAATCATCTACCATACAGCCTGTTAAGAAGCCTTCCCAGAACCATCTGAAATCCTCTTCTACAGGCCTGTCAGAATCTTTATACTTAATCCCGGCTGAAGCTTCCTCTGTTGTTGCTTCGGTCGCCATCTCCGTTGTAGCTTCGGTTGATGTCTCGGTCACCATCTCTGTTGTAGCTTCTGTTACAGCTTCTGTCGTTATTTCTGTAGTAGCCTCAGTATGTGCCGCAGCCTCCTTACGAGCCTCCGCCAAAAGACGTTCTCTTCTTATCTTAGTCAGGAATCCCGGTACCAGGAACAGAATTATCTCCAGCAGTATGACTGTGACCATAATTGCTATAAAGATGTAGAATCCTGTATTATCCTGTCCACCCTGTGATGACTGTTGCTGAGGTGCGCGTAACTGTTGTGGTGCCTGTGGACGTACGTTTCCCTGTGGACGCTGCTGTGGCACCTGATTGTACCCCTGAGGGTGCGCCTGCGGTGCCTGATTATATCCCTGCTGCTGTTGGTAATAACCTTGCTGAAGCGGCTGACCATAACCTTGCGGCTGTGGCGGTTGCTGTGGCTGACTGTACTGCATCCGGGTACCGCATACCGGGCAAACAACAGATCTATCGTCTATAACTGCTCCACATTTAAAACAATACATAGTTCACCCCCCATAACAAAACCTACTTCCCTTCCCCAAAAGAAGTAACTAAACAGGTGTAAATGCATTAACTATATCAAGCAATTCTTTAAGCTGTGCTCTATACATATCTTTAAATTTCTCCGGCTCCTTCATCTTATGAACTGAAGGAACATCGAAACGGTCTCCACCTTTACTTATCGCAACTGTTATATCATTCTCCTGAACGCTGACAAAGAGTCTTCCCGCCACATCCTCTCCAAGTCTCGAGAGTCTGTTTATAAATGCAGGAGTAAGTATCACCTTTTCCTCCCCCGGCTTGCTTACCTCTACTCTGAATCTGCTGTCAAATTCTTCGTCATCAGTAATTACATCAACCATTCCCGAAGGAGATATAGAGTTTTCTATTTTCTCAAAAGTTTTAGTCGAGCCCTTTTCTCTTACTATTACTGTTCCCAGAATCTGATGAGGAATCTGTATGGTCAGTACGCCTCCTTCAAACTCTGTATAGCTGGACTTTACATTTCCGGAATCAATCCCTTCACTTGTGAGAGTTGCATCACAGTATTCAAAAGCAACACCGTTATATACAGCCTTAAAGTAATCAGCACCTTTAACATTATCGTATGCTCCGAAAAGCTTTGAGCGCTTAAGCTGGTTATAACTCATAGTCTTAAACGGCTGGTAGTCAATAAGATCAACCCTCTCAGAAAGAATGCCTTCTATGAAGTCTGTTCCCAGTTCCTGTTCAAGCTCAGTCTCAACATGATTTACATATGTCCATATGAGAAATGTAAGCAGCAGAAAACCTATCATAATAGCCAGCGGAATAAACCATCTTCCTTCCGACTTATATAACACCGGCACAAAAACCAGTGATAATATGCTTCCCAGTCCTGTTATGTACATTACTTTTTTTAATATTAATTGGAGGCCCTTCTTAGCTCTGAGCTTATCCAGTAATTCCTGTTCAGACATTTTAGTCTACCCTTTCCCCAAAGTTAAATAAATCTGATCCTACTGAATATTTCTGATATCTTTCTTATCCATAATTACATACAGCATATCATCCTCTGTAAGAGGTTTCTTAGGATCGATTGAAGAATGCATCTTATTGGCATCCTTAATAGCAATAACATTTACATTGAACTTACCACGAAGATTAAGCTCAATAAGATTCTTGCCGATCCATTCCTTCTTGGGATGCATTTCAATTATGCTTAGATTATCATCTATATCAAACAGTTCCGCAAAGGTATCTGATGCAAGAACTCTTGCGGTTCTTTCACCTGTTTCCTCTTCCGGATAGATGATCTTATCAGCTCCTACCTTTGTAAGGATAGCTCCCATTCTGTCATCTGCAGCCTTTGCCATAACAAATGGAACTCCCATCTCCTTAGATACCATAACTGACATGATACTTGCTTTGAGGTCAGAACCCATGGCAACAACTACTGCATCCATATCCTCAAGGCCAAGTGCCTGAATAGCCTCAGCACTCTTAAGGTCAGCCTTGATTGCATATGTAACTTTATCTGCTATCTTCTCGATTACATTCTCATCCCCGTCAACAACCATGACATCTGCCCCTGACTCACTAAGTGTGAGTGCCAGACTGCGTCCGAATCGTCCAATTCCGAAAACTGCTATTGATTTGCTCATTTTATAATACCTCTCAAATAATTATTTATACAAAATGCTTAGCCGACGAAGAATTTTCCTTCGGCAAAGCTTATGCTGTTCTTGTCCATCCCTCTGTAGTTGAAGAAAAGTGCCATGGATATAGGTCCTATTCTTCCAAGATACATAGCAAGAATTATTATCATCTTTCCGATAGAATTGAGATTCGGTGTCAAGGCTCTCGATAGTCCTACCGTTGCTGTCGCACTGAATATTTCGTACGATGCATCCATAACTCCGACATCGTTAGTCATAAGAATCAGAATCAGGAACAACAGTGTTACAGAGAAGCTTACAAGAATGATAGCTGATGCCTTCTGCATCATTTCTTCAGTAAGTCTTCGGTTATATACAACAACCTCTTTTCTGTTTCTGATAAATGAAACACCATTTAAAACAACGAAGAATATGGTGACTGTCTTTACACCACCGGCAGTACCTACAGGTGAACCTCCTATAAACATGAAGAGCAGACCGAGTGTTGCTGTACTCTCTCTCAGGCCATCCTGTGGAACCGCTGCAAAGCCTGCTGTTCTGAAGGTTACTGACTGGAATATGCTGTTAAGGATCTTTCCGCCCAGTGACATATCACCTATGGTATCCGGATTACTATACTCCATAACAAAAACCAGAACTGCACCTGCCAGAATAAGAACTCCTGTAATGCTGAGCACAAGTTTTGTATGCTCGCTGAGACGCTTTATCATAGTTTTAAAAGAATACTTCTTCTTAAACTTTGTTTTAAAGCCATTCAGAATATCAAACCATACTACGTATCCAAGACCTCCCATTACGATGAGGAACATGGTATTGATAAGAAGAAGTGTATTTCCATTCCAGGATATGAGACTGTCCGGTCCCATAATGTCTATTCCCGCATTACAGAAGGCGGAAATAGCTGTAAACACTGATATCCAGATTCCCTGTCCCACTCCATACTTTGGAATGAAAACTATCATATATACAAGTGCACCGATTCCTTCAACTATGAAGGTTCCCTTAAAAACTCCTACGAGAAATGAAAGAAGTCCGGACATAGAATCAAGATTGAAAGAATCGTGAATCATTACATACTGGCTAAGGGAAAACTTTCTATGGATCATAAGCATCAGAATCGATGTTACTGCTATGATTCCAAGACCTCCCAGCTGGATCATCACGAGGATGACTATCTTTCCAAACAGCGACCAGTGAAGATAAGTATCAACAACTACTAATCCGGTAACGCACATAGATGTGGTTGCCGTGAAAATAGCCGTAAGCAGATTCGTCTTCTCCCCATCTGCCGTCGAGACGGGAAGCATCAGAAGCAGCGTTCCTACGGCTATTGCAATCAAAAAACTCAGCGGTATTATCTGAGCAGAAGTCATCCTGCTCTTCTTTTTATCATATTCCTTGTGCATCATAATCTCCCGGGAATCAGACTACAGCTTAAATCTCTTCAGCTGTGTCACATAATTCTCGGACACCTCCTGTTGAAAATCTGCGGCGATAACCACCTGTTCAAGGAACTGAGATGTGGCTCCAATTTGTGCGCCCAGTTCTCTTATCTTAATGAGAATCTCTTTATCTTCCTTGTCCATTTCAGGTTTTTCCTTAATTTTATTCTGATAGTCCATAATACTTACGTTTATCAGTTCAAGTCTCTCTTGAGCCTTGCGGACTGCGTCAGCAATATCTTTGCTGGACTCCTCAGTATTTTCAGAATCACTCTGAAGCTTTTCAATCACCTCACGAAGTCTGAACTGCGCTTCATTAACAGACTTGAGAGCTTTTCCAAAGGCATCATCGCCGGTTGGCTCTATATCTTTTGTGAGATCAAAATTGGACATTCTATCAGAAAGCTTTGTGATTCCATCCAGTTTCTTCTCGATATAGCTGCTCATATAAATAACAATTACTATAGAACCTATAATCGCAATAACAAATGCAATTATATTCGAATATAGTATTCTCGCAAAATCGTCCGGATTGTCCTTTGCCCTAAGCAATCCGACTATCCCCATCAGTCCTACCATAACCATGAAGACTACGAGAATTATGTAAACTACTACAAGAGTTTTAGTGTTGTGTTGTTTTTTCATTTCTGAGCCTCCTTGTTAATCCTGGTCACTACATCCATTACCTTGTCCTTTGAAACCGGTTTTGAATAGAAATAACCCTGTATATAATCAGCTCCCATAGCGTCCACCATCTGAGCCATTTCCAAGGTCTCGACGCCTTCAACAACAATTTTCTTATTAATCTCTTTAAACAGTTTTATTGTATTTTCCAGAATAAGTCTGGTAGAAATCTTCTTAACCGCTCCCCACAGGAAGAACTTATCTATCTTAACTATGGAGAATGGCATCTTTACGAGATAACTTATATTTGAATAACCCGAGCCATAATCATCCAGTGAAAATGATATTCCACGCATGGACAGTCTCGCCATATTTCTGAGAAGCCTCTCCTCTGAATATGCTGCGGCCGATTCTGTTATCTCAAGATTTATCATGGAAGTTGGAATGTTATACTTATCCAGTACTTCCTGAATATCTTTATACAGCTTTTCTCTCATGCATTGAACAACCGAAAGGTTGATTTCTATGAATTCTATGCCCTTTTCTATGAGATTTTCATCTCTTATGAAACGACATACCTCATCTACTACAATCTGTCCCAGCTGTATGATACTTCCATTTTTCTCAGCAATGCCGATAAACTCCTCCGGAGATACATATCCATATCCTTCAACATTAAGTCGTGCCAGGGCTTCAAGAGAGCATATCTTCTTTCTCTTCAGATCGTATATCGGCTGATAATGAACTTCGAATCTTCCCCGTTCAATCTCTGCCATAATGGCCTGTTCAATATTAACTCTTCTCTCAAGCGTATCTACTGTTTCCTTTAAAACCTCAAAGAACTGACCCTTGCCACGGCGTTTTGCCTGAGCGATACCATATTCTATGGCTGAGAATACGCCCTTTGCATCATGATTTTCCCCATGTACAAGACATATACATGCAGAAAGAACAACATCCAGTCCATTATGACTAAATGGGTTTCTGAATATGCTGGCTATCTTATCATAATCCTTATTAGACTTAACTTCTTCCTCAACGATTACTACAAAGGTATCACCACCATATCGGAATACCATGTCTGTTCCAAACTCCGCCTGAAGCTTGTTTACAAGCCTCTGCATCATTCTGTTGCCGCCTTCCATACCATAGATTTCATTGACAATCTTGAAGTTATCCATAGCTATCGCATAGATGTCTTCTTTGCTGCCATGGCGATGCATTTCAGAAAGCTTAAATGTCAGAGCCTCACGGTTGAAGGCTCCTGAAACCTGATCCATATACTCCATCTGACTCTCAGTACTGAGGTACATAATGTATATGGTAAGTGCTGATCCCAGTCCTGTAAGAAGATACTGTGGGAAGAACATCTGGATAAATATCGGCATAGCACTCACCGATATCATAAGCATTATATAGAAGAATTCTTTATTTCTTAAATTGTCATGCCAGATAATCGCGAAGATAACACCAAGGACTGCATATATTGCCGTATTAATATACAGGTATGCATGCAGACTTCCTGAATGAAATCCGGCAGCATCAAAATAGTATATAAACCTGGTGACATAGCTGGTAAGCACCATAACAACGCCTGCCAATGCCGGAATGAGCGCAACAATATAACCCTTCTTAAGAGTTGGTGTATGCTTCGTCAGTCGTCCGTAAAGGTACGACAGGAATACTGTAGGTATTATAAACTGCATAACATAATAATACCCGTTAAGTATCCAGTGAAGCCACTCCGGGAAGGTTTCGTAATGATCTATCATTACCGACGCGGTCATATCAACAATATTGTTGATAAGACAGATGGCAAAATAGAATCTGAAGATCTTAAATTGATATCCCTCCAGTCTTCTCCTTGTTGCCAGTACGATCATCAGCAGGATAAGAAAGAGGGATGCGCATGCTTCATACGTTACATTAAAATGCACGGCCATCTCTCCTTTATGCCATAAACCGTTTCGCGAACTATCTCAAAATATATTATACTCTATTACAGGGTACGGAACAACACAAAAAAGCTAGCTATTATGGGGAAATAACAGAAAACCCGGAACATCGGATGTCGTGCTTCATCCGGCGAAACTCGCCTACGCAGCACGCACCGACTGTTCCGGGCATGTATTCGTATATATGTTAGTCTGATATAGATACTATTTAGTATACGCTGAAGAGTATCTGACCATAGCTTGGGAATGGCCAGTCTCTCTGAGATGTAAGCATCTCTGCCTCATCAACATACTTTCTGAGAGTATCCATTCTTGGAAGCATTACATCACGTATAAACTCTGATTCCTTGAAGATATCTTCCTTTGTTTTCTCTTCATCAAGGGCAGCTTCAAGCGCCTTAACCGCATCGAGGATAGAATCGGTAAGCTCTGACAGACGCTCCATAGTGGAAACCTCGTAATTGCATCTTACATTATTGCTTACTGATCTCATAAGGGCTGTTGTTTCAGCAAGTCTGTGAAGATATCTTTCAATAGCAGGAAGATAATTCTTACGAACCATATCTACCATTGTAAGCCCTTCGATTCTTACAGTCTTGCAGTAATTCTCAAGCATGATCTCGCATCTTGAATGAATCTCTGTCTCTGTAAATACCTTATGAAGCATAAGCATATCCATATTCTTCTTATCAAGAAGCTTTGGCATAGCATCTGCTGTAGTCTTAAGATTTGAAAGGCCTCTTACCTCTGTAGCTTCCTTACGCCACTCTTCGCTGTATCCGTTACCGTTGAAGAGAATTCTCTCATGCTGAGTGATAACTCTCTTTATCAGTTCATGAAGAGCTGTCTCAAAGTCCTCTGCCTGCTCAAGCTCATCAGCATACTGACGAAGGCTCTCTGCAACAGCTGCATTAAGCATGATGTTACAGCATGCAATACTGTTTGAAGATCCGAGGGATCTGAACTCAAACTTATTACCTGTGAAGGCAAAAGGTGATGTTCTGTTACGGTCTGTTGTATCTCTTGAGAATCTTGGAAGTGCATGAACTCCAAGCTTCATCTGAACCTTCTCTGTTCCTTCATATGGAGTATCATTCTTAATAGCTGTAAGAATATCTGTCAGTTCATCACCAAGGAATACTGATATGATGGCAGGAGGTGCCTCATCAGCTCCGAGTCTGTGATCGTTACCTGCTGTAGCGACTGAAAGTCTGAGCAGATCCTGATAATCATCTACAGCCTGAATAACCGCACATAAGAACAGGAGGAACTGTGCATTTTCATATGGGGTCTCGCCCGGTGAAAGCAGGTTCATACCTGTATCCGTAGACATCGACCAGTTGTTATGCTTACCCGAACCGTTAACACCCTTAAAAGGCTTCTCATGAAGCAGACATACCATGCCGTGCTCTCTTGCCACCTTCTGCATTATTTCCATGGTAAGCTGGTTGTTATCTGTAGCAACATTGGTAGTTGCATAAATAGGTGCCATCTCATGCTGAGCAGGAGCTACTTCGTTATGCTCAGTCTTAGCCAGGATACCGAGCTTCCAGAGTTCCTCATTCAGATCCTCCATATACTTTGATACACGAGGCTTGATAACTCCGAAGTAATGGTCATCCATCTCCTGTCCCTTTGGAGGCATAGCTCCGAAGAGAGTTCTTCCTGTATAAACCAGATCTCTTCTCTTATCAAAAACTTCTTTGTCTATAAGGAAATATTCCTGTTCCGCACCAACACTGGTCTTAACATACTTAACTTCTTTTCCGAAAAGTTTAAGCACACGCTTAGCCTGTCTGTTGATAGCCTGCATGGATCTGAGAAGTGGTGTCTTCTTATCAAGAGCCTCTCCTGAGAAAGAGCAGAAAGCTGTCGGTATGCAGAGTGTGTGATCCTTTATAAATGCATAGGATGTCGGATCCCATGCTGTATATCCCCTTGCTTCGAAAGTAGCCCTGATTCCACCTGATGGGAAAGAAGATGCATCCGGCTCACCCTTTATAAGTTCCTTACCGGAAAACTCCATAAGTACGCCGCCATCCTCAGCCGGAGTAATAAAGCTGTCATGTTTTTCAGCCGTTACACCGGTAAGCGGCTGGAACCAATGTGTAAAATGAGTTGCTCCGTTCTCTATAGCCCAGTCACGCATTTCAGCAGCAACCGCATCCGCTACATCGTCATCGAGTCTTACATTCTCATCAATAGTTTTCTTAAGCTTGCTGTAAACCTCGTCTGAAAGACGCGCCTTCATAACGCGGTCATCAAAAACAAGGCTTCCGAATATCTCGGGAATTGACTTTTCCATTATGCCCTCCTAATAATATTAAGTTTGCTCGCCGACTTATAGGAGAACAAACCAAATATAGCTAAAAAACGTAATATATTATATGTTAATTTGCGAAACCTGTAAATAGTTACTATTCACATTTTTTCACGAAAATAGAGTGGATTAAGTATAATATTTTATAATTTTTTGTTATATCCCTACTCTTAAATATGTGTTATAATGTTCGTGTAATTTTATTAGCGGGGTGTAATATACAGATATGGAAATAAAGAATTTACAA
Organism: uncultured Eubacteriales bacterium; assembly: GCA_900316715.1. GTDB lineage: Bacteria > Bacillota > Clostridia > Lachnospirales > Lachnospiraceae > Eubacterium_Q. The sequence goes on along the minus strand of ONEC01000067.1, from coordinate 3,989 downwards.
AGCATGATATCCGAATGCATATCCTATGCAGATGAAATCAGTAATAATCCTGCGCTTTACCCAAGCGATTCCAGAATGCCTCTGAGAGATCTGCTGAGATATGATATGACTCTTTTCCTTGGTTTCCTGTATGAGCCGGACAACGGCAATCTGGCTGACCAGATCGGATTCATCGAGACAAACCTCAAGATGATACTTACAGAGTCAAAGTTCCTTCAGCTCGTTGAGCAGAAGTGTAATGACCCACGTTTCCTTACAGAAGCGCCAAGCTCACTTCAGTATTTTATAAATGCTGATCTGGCAGAGGACATCAATTCAAAACCGGGAAGCGTTGCTAAGTCAAAATACGTAGTAGACTGTTTCAGAAAGATGGGCGAAGGCTTCATCAATTATGAAAAGGTTAAGGACGAGACTAAGAAAATAGTTTCTGATTATATTGGAGTTATGAATGCTACTCTTAACAGTGCCGGCATCGTAACAACAACTCATACCAGCGTGCTTAGAATGGCTGAGAACCCTCATAAAGATAAGGGTGTTGCCATGTTCAAAGAGAAGTCCACAGCTAATATGGACACTATCTCATCCTTCGATCAGAAGTCCGGTACTTTCGTAACCAAGAAGGCCGTTAGTACATCAGGCTACAACATCATGAAGAAGCGTGCTGATGACGTTTCTGAATTCCTTAACTTCAAGAAGGAAGAGGAAGGCGAAGATGCAGTATTCAAGCGTGGTGAAGGTCGTGTAGGCCGTCGTCGTGGTGATAAGGCTCAGGAAGAGATTGAGAAGTCTCTTGACGAACTTATCTACGAACTCCAGGCACTTACCGGACTTGGTTCCGTTAAGGAAGACGTTATGCACCTTATCAATATCATCAAGGTTCGTCGTCTTCGTGAGATCAAGGGTCTCAAGAGAATAGATATGTCTTTCCACCTTGTCTTCACAGGTAACCCTGGTACTGGTAAGACAACTATCGCAAGACTTCTTGCTAAGATTTACAAGCAGCTTGGACTTGTTAGTAAAGGACAGTTCATCGAGGTTGACCGTTCAGGTCTCGTTGATCACTATGCCGGTGGTACTGCTATTAAGACTACCAACGTTATCAACAAGGCTATCGGTGGTATCCTCTTCATAGATGAGGCATATACACTGACTCACAACAAGGAGTCAGGAGACTATGGACAGGAAGCTGTTGATACACTCCTTAAGAGAATGGAAGATGATCGTGATGACTTCATCGTAGTTGTTGCAGGTTACACCAACGAGATGACAGACTTCATCAACTCTAACCCAGGTCTTAAGTCACGTTTCAACAAGTACATCTACTTCCCAGATTACACAAGCTCAGAGCTTATGGAAATCTTCAAGTACATGTGCAGCTCACATGATTATGTTCTTACACCAAGTGCAGAGACAATGGCTGAGACATACCTCCGTGGTATGACAGAATCCAAGAAGGATAACTTCGCTAATGCCCGTCTCGTACGTAACTACTTCGAGCGTTGCGTAGACCGTCAGTCAACACGTATCGTTCAGGATAAGAACATCACAGACGAAGATCTTGTAACCTGCGCTTACAAAAGAAGACTAAGCTAATTACTCAAATCCGAGAGAGATATGAAAACGCCCCTGAGCAGTCGAATGGCTGCTCAGGGGCATTTCATATATATTATTAAATTCTAAAGTGTATAGAGAAATCCTACCTCATCATAATCCTGGTTCCCTATATGGATCTTATGCTCTCCTACTATAGTTCCGCCCATACTCTCATAAAACATTCTGGAAGGAGTATTTTCTTTCAGGCACCAGATTATCATCCTCTTTCTGTCCTGTTTCTTAAGATCATCAATGGCATATGAAAGCATCTTTCCGCCCACGCCATGTCTCTTTAACTCCGGCTTCACATAAAGCGCAACCACTTCGCTATCTATATCCGATACATCATTTGTAAAGGAACTGTCATTTACATACCAGCAATATCCGACAACCTCTCCAGCCGAAACCGCAACAATATAATCCTTATACTGTTTCCTTCTTCTTTCAACCAATGACGGCCTGTCCATATTATCAAGATGCTCATCACTAACAATGCCTCTGTAAGCGATGTCTTACCTGAACCTGCATGACCTGCAATGGCAATATTTTTGATCTTCGTACTGTCAAACTTTTTCAATGTTATTCGCTCCAATCTATGACTTTCGTCTTGTGAATTTAGGTGCAGAAATTTGCGGTAGTGAATATACACAAAAACCTGTAACACCACAAAGTAATTATACACTATTTCATCTAAAATAGCAATAGCAATACGAAAAAAACTTTTCGTGATTATGAACAAAATTTAAAACAAATATTTTACATTTGAGAGAAAAATGGGTCGTAACAGCGCATTTACAGTCGATTTTAAAAACTTTTGGCAATGTGCACAGTTCGTAACACATCATATCCGGAAGGCATAATATATATCAAGTTGATTGTAAATGGGAGGGCATGGGATATGGTGATATTATGCGTCGGGGGAGATAAAAGATATGAGTATTTGAGCGAAATGCTTCGCAGCATAGGCGAAGTTTATACCATCGGGATAAAGGGCAGCAAAGATAAAATCGATAAGTATGAGGATATGCCTGAAAAAGCAGATGTTCTTGTACTGCCGCTTATGGGTAAGGGCATGGAAGTGGTCTGCGGTGAGGTAAGCTATCCTTTGGCTGCTATTGCAGGATATGTTAAAACGGGCGGTATAGTCCTTGGCGGACGTTTAACGAATGAACAGCAAGCTTTATTTGCCAAGCTTGATCTTGAAAGTGCCGATTATTTAAAAAGCGGCTCGCTGGCTGTGAAAAACAGTATCCCCACCGCCGAGGGCACACTTGCCATCGCTATTGAGAATATTGATGATACTGTTTTCGGAAGTAATGTATTGATAACAGGCTGGGGCAGGACGGCTAAATGCTGTGCCCGACTTTTTAAGTCATCGGGTGCATACTGTACTGTGGCTGCCAGAAGAAGCGAAGCCCTCGCAGATGCGTGGACAGAATCAGCTGATATAATAAAAATATCCGAGCTTGCAGCCAAAGCCGATAAATACGACATTATTATAAATACCGTTCCTGCAATGGTGCTGACAGAAGAAGTACTGTTGAATGTCAAGGAAAACTGCCTTGTTATCGATCTTGCCTCCATTCCGGGAGGAACTGACTTTGAAGCTGCCAAACGTCTTGGCATAAGAACGATACACGCTCTTGCACTTCCCGGTAAAACAGCACCCAAAGCAGCTGGCAGGATGATATATGAAACGATAATAGATATACTGGAAGAAAGGGGAGTAAAATGTGACAAAGGAGATAAGACTTGACGGGATCAGGATAGGCTATGGCATTTCAGGTTCGTTCTGTACTTTTGGCAGAAGTTTCGATGCTGCAGTAAGACTTAAAAGTCTCGGGGCTGAATTGGTGCCTGTTATGTCATTTAACGCAGCTAACTTGTCCACCAGATTTGGTAAAGCGCAGGACAATGTAGCTCATATAGAAGAAATAGCTGGCTGCAAGGAGCCAGAACTGCCTGAGTTTTGCTGGAATGGCAAAATATACGATCACGGCGACTAATAGAAATACAAGGTAGTCGATTGAATTGAATTGCATGTGCGTTCTCCAATCAGATGGGCATGGTGCTTTTGCCGCCAATCTTATTTTTAAAGGGATTTCTGTCCGCAGGATTACAATGCTCCGGCAGCCAGCCGGGTTATGAGTTCTTATCTGAAACTTCCCATGTGGGAAGTTTCAGTTATAATGTTTTCCATGAGTACCGTTACATCTCCCTTTTGGTTTTTGGACGAAATCATTATATCATGGGAGTTAGCGTGATGATGAAGCCGAACCCTTGATGAGCGGATTGAACAGCAGGAACAGACAGTAAGCAAAGCGAAAGATCATTATGACGTTGAAGTGTCCAAACTGGAGAAGCTGATGAATAAGCGTGATGAAATCCAGAAAAAT
>ONEC01000035.1 GCA_900316715.1 uncultured Eubacteriales bacterium | reverse complement strand
ATACGGAGCATAAATGTTCCAGCTTGCTCCGAGATCATCACATGCAAATCCATCAAGCAGTTCCTTCAGAAGTGCTGTATTTGAATACATTCCGCTGGTCTTTACCAGAAGGGTTATACCCCTTTTTCTTGCTTCGGGAAGAACCTTACTGATCACGTTTCTGGAAATATCAACGCTTCCACCCTTAGCACCGAATAAAATAACATACTTTACCGAAAGGGACTGTGCAAGCTTTATTCTGGAAATGATTTCCTCCTCAGCCTTTACGGAAAGGGCAGCGGATGCCATATCGCATCCCGAGTTAAGCACTGCCACAGCAATACCCTTTTCTCTTAAATCTCTGATAGTTGCCGTAATATTATATTTATGGAATGGACCTCCGTCTTGTGAATATACGTCACATTGTTCACTTGCTATTTCAATACCTGAAATACCGTTGATTGCAGCTGACTCAACCAGAAAATCCCACTCTTTATCGCACCAGCCGTGCGTAGAAAATGAAAGTCTCATATATTACCTCCGAATCTTATTACTGTTCATATACGATCTTGTTGAGCGCATTAATATAACCTCTGATACTTGCTCCGATTATATCCGTTGATATTCCTCTTCCCGAATATAATCTTCCGTTATCGGCGCGAAGACGTATCAGTGCTTCACCTAATGCTTCTCTGCCTTCAGTTACAGCATCTATCTGAAAATCATCCAGTTCGTAATGATGTCCGATGATTCCTTCCATTGCAAGAAATGCAGCATCTATCGGTCCGTCTCCTATACTCACTCCCGATAAAACTTCACCATTATACTTCAGTGAAATATTGGCTGTTGCAGATATTATATTTCCCGAATTAATTACATAGCTGGCAAGTTCATATGTCGGCGGTACCTGAAGTGCTGTACTGGCAACTATAGCATCCAGATCTCTTGCTGTTATATTCTTCTTTGCAGCTTCCCTGTTTACCTTCTCGTAAACATTTTTCATATCTTCCTCGGACAGGTCATAACCAAGCTTATTCACCGCTTCAGCCACAACGCTGATGTCATCGCCTACTCCAAGCTCTCCGATATTAAACTCATCCTTGGCTCTTACTCCCGCATCAAACGGAGTTCTTTTATCATAATCAGTATCATTCATGCGGCAGATAAAATCACAATTACGCTGCAGTTCCGTATTCTTTACATTTGGTTCTGCTCCGCATTTTTCAGAACATCCAAGAAGTATCCTTGTAACTCCCTGAATATCTGCCGAATCTCCATAAACCGCAACACTAAGTCTGTCAGCTCCTGCAATTACAGATTCAACAGCGCATATATCAGCCATACCAAGTGAATTGGATGTTCCCGCTCCGAGAACAGCTCTTCCGTTTACGATTTCCTTAACATATCCGATAAATTCAGCAGATTCAGGAGGCATCATAGTTCCCGCATCATCATTTACCGTAATCTTGGTTGCTCCGGCATTGATTGCTGTCTCTATTGCTTCCTTAAGATATTCTCTTTCGGCTCTTGTGGCATCTTCTGCCACAAATTCCACATCATCACACAGAGTCTTGCATTTCTTTACAAGAGAATCTATTAATGTAAGAACTACAGGCGGCTTCTTATGAACCTTATATTCCATCTGTACTGCACTTACGGGAATAACGACCTGCAGGCGCTTCTTCAGTGCATTCTCTATTGCAGCCCATGCAATATCTATTCCTTCTTCTGTCCAACCAACATCTATGGTAAGTACAGCATTAGAAAGAGCTGCCGCAATGGACTTAACCAACAGACTGTCAACCTGTAGATTTTCTATCACCGGTAACTCAATAGCTTCGATTTCTAGACGATCAAGATACCTTGCAGTCTCAACTTTCTCACGAAAGCTAAGCCCGATACGTGAATTCTTCAACGTCTTGTCTGAATAATCAATTTTTCTCATTTGGCTTCTCCTCTAAAAATATTATAACACAATAGGAAAAAATAAAACGTCTCCACAAACCAACGGTTTGTAGAGACGTGAATCACGCGGTACCACTCTACTTCGTGTGAATTATCATCACACGCACTCATCGACACGGAACTGATCATACAGTACTCATATCTTCCCTCTGTAACGGTAGGGCTCCGAATCGGACTACTGTTATTTCACCCGATCTGCTCAAGGGCGAGTTCGGTGTGACTATCCTCTGTCTTGCACCACCCGACAGTTCTCTTCGCTGCATCACCACGTTTGCAGCAGGCATCCTCTACACTTACTATTCCCCATCAACGCATTTGATGTTTATAAAATTAATCGTGCAAATAAAATACCACAATCCAATATCGGCTGTCAAGTACTTTATTTTCCATCACAGTAATTCAATTGTTCCAGGCGGCTTGGAAGTAAGATCATACATTACTCTGTTTACTCCCTTAACCTCGTTAATGATCCTGTTCATTACCTTCTGAAGGATCTCAAACGGAATATCTGTACAGTCTGCTGTCATGAAGTCGCTTGTGTTAACTGCACGAAGCACAACTGCATAATCAAATGTTCTGAAATCTCCCATTACTCCGACTGAACGCATGTTTGAAAGTGCTGCGAAGTACTGGTTTGGAAGATGCTTGATTCTTCCTGATGCCAGAGCCTTATCCATCTCCTCACGGAAGATAGCATCTGCATCCTGAACGATTGCAACCTTCTCTGCTGTAATCTCATCTATGATTCTTACACCGAGTCCCGGTCCCGGGAATGGCTGACGGAATACAAGATATTCAGGGATACCAAGCTCAAGGCCGGCACGACGAACCTCATCCTTGAAGAGCATTCTGAGAGGCTCTACTATTTCCTTAAAATCAACATAGTCAGGAAGTCCACCAACGTTATGATGTGACTTGATAGTAGCTGACTTTCCAAGTCCTGACTCTATAACATCCGGATAGATAGTTCCCTGTGCCAGGAAGTCAACGGCACCGATCTTCTTAGCCTCTTCCTCAAATACACGGATGAACTCTTCACCGATAATCTTTCTCTTTGCTTCAGGCTCTGTAACACCTGCAAGCTTATTATAGAAACGCTCCTGAGCATTAACTCTTATGAAGTTAAGCTCATAGTTGCCGTTTGGTCCAAAGATTGCTTCAACTTCATCGCCTTCGTTCTTTCTGAGAAGGCCATGATCAACGAATACACAGGTAAGCTGCTTACCAACTGCCTTTGCAAGAAGTACTGCAGCAACAGATGAATCAACACCGCCTGAAAGTGCACAGAGCACACGGCCTGTTCCGATCTTTTCACGAAGAGCCTTGATAGTAGACTCTACGAAGGAATCCATCTTCCAGTCGCCCTTGCATTTGCAGACATTATATATAAAGTTATGGATAAGTTCTTTACCCTGTTCGGTATGCATAACCTCAGGATGGAACTGTGTAGCATAGAAGCCCTTCTCTGCACACTCCATAGCAGCTGCAGGACAGTCCTTAGTATGTGCTGAGATAACAAATCCTTCCGGAACCTCAGCGATATAATCTGTATGGCTCATCCATGTTGTTATCTTCTTCTTGATTCCCTTAAAGAGAAGTGATCCGCTTCTCTTATCAGATTCCTCTGACGCACCATCGATATATGTTTCGGTTCTTCCATACTCGCTTACAGGAGCTGTTGCTACCTTACCACCGAGAAGATGTGCCATAAGCTGTGAACCATAGCAGATTCCGAGGATTGGAATTCCAAGCTCGAATATCTCCTTTGAGTAAGATGGTGAATCCTCAAGATATACACTGTTTGGTCCACCTGTGAAAATGATTCCCTTAGGATTCATTTCCCTGATCTTATCAAGGCTCAGTGTATACGGATGTACCTCTGCATATACATTGCATTCCCTGACACGTCTTGCGATAAGCTGATTGTACTGACCACCGAAGTCAAGAACAATTACCAATTCCTTATCCATTTATATTTCCTCCATAAAATGAGATTAAGCGCCAAAAGAAATCTTTTGACGCTTAGTTTACCATTACTTTGTCAAAACCTCAATAGCTTTTTGAAGTTGAGGATCCTCATCATGAGGAATATTAGCCATTCTCTTCTGCTCATCAGAAACATCAATCTCGATATCAGGTTCGATACCTATCTTATGGATATCATTTCCTGAAGGAGTGAAGTACTTAGCTATAGTTATCTTGACTGCAGAACCGTCAGAAAGAGGAATGACTGACTGTACAATTCCCTTACCAAATGTAGTCGTTCCTATTATTGTAGCGATTCCATAATCCTTCATGTCACCGGTAAAGATCTCAGCAGCACTTGCACTGTTTCCATTAACAAGTACAACCATCGGAAGGTCTACTGAATGACCATCCTCGCAGGAATAAGACTCAATGATCTTTCCGTCCTTATCCTTTGTTTCAAGCTGAATACCAGGCTCGGAAGCTCCCGGTGCCTGAGCATCATCAGCTATGATGTAATCTGTCATCTCATTAACTGCAGTAAGAAGACCACCAGGGTTATTTCTCATATCGATTACGATACCCTTAGCTCCCTGACTGATAACATAGTCTATTCCTTCTTTAAACTGCTCCGGTGTATTCTCTATAAACTGATCAACTGAGATATAACCGATGTTGTTATCCAGCATCTCATAATCTACAGTGATATTCTGAATCTTCTGTCTGTTGATATCAATCTCCAGATAGTCAGGTTCACCTTCTCGATACATCTTAAGATGAGCTGTTGTTCCTTCCTTACCACGGATATAATTAACAACTTCATCCAGTTCCATATCTGCAGTAACTTCTATATCATCAATCTGTACGAAAACATCTCCTGTAGTGAGGCCTGCTGCTTCTGCAGGACTTCCCCTGAGAGGTTTTACAACATATACTGTTCCCTTATCAACATCCTTGGAAACAGTAGCTCCGATACCAACATACTCTCCGCCGTCATCCTCCATGAGTCTCTCATACTCTTCCGGAGTATAATAAACTGAGTAAGGATCATCAAGTCCGGCCATAATTCCATCGAAGTAGCTCTCTTCTCTCTTCTCCGGATCCTGCTCAAAGTAGAAGTACTTATCGATTATTCCTTCTACCTGCTTTACTTTCTTCTGTGTTTCCTTAGAATTCTCATCAAATTCTCCGGAAGATGCGCTCTCTGTCTCTGCTTCAGTGCTTGTTGTTCCCCCTGTACTGCCTGAACCAGATCCACATCCGGCAAGCCCTGCTGTCATGCTTATTACAAGCGCAGTGCATAATGCCTTTTTTACTGATAACCTCATTATTTTCATCTCCTAAATAGTTATTCACTAATGATAGAAAGTCATAGGATCTACGTATTCACCATTCACTCTGACACCCAGATGAAGGTGAGGTCCCGTAGAATTACCTGTATTTCCCGAAAATGCTATAACCTGGCCTGAATTAACAACATCTCCAGGCTGACAGTTGTAAGCCGAAAGGTGATAATAATTAGTAGTAAGTCCATTTCCGTGATCAATCAGAACCGCCATTCCACCGGTACCCATGTATCCTGTATATATTACCGTTCCAGGAGCCACGGCAACAACAGGTGAGCCGACAGGACAGGCAATATCAGTACCTCTATGTACTGATCCCCATCTAGGTCCAAATCCTGATGTAACTGTAGTACTCGAAGGCATCGGCCATGCCAGGCTTCCTCCTGTATATACAACCTTAGGTGCTGATGAAAGTGAAAGCTTCTGGCGATATTCCATCTCCAGCTGAAGCAGTTTTGCATCCTGCTGTTTCTCCAGCTCTTCGATAGTAGCTATCGCTTCCTGTGCCTCATCTATTCTCTGCTGATATTTCTTAATCTGCTTCTCTTTTGCTTCTGACAGGAGCTCCATCGCATCCTGCTGCTCTGTATAAGTCTCTTTCAGTAATTCCATATCCTCATTCAGAGTTTCAAGAAGCATTCTCTTATTAGCAATAGATCTTCTCTTCTCTGTCAGATCATCTACAAGCTTCTGATCATATATCTCAACTGCTCTGATATACTCAACATCACTTACAACGGATGAGAAGCTTACTGCATTGAGAAGCGCATCCAGATAAGTATATCTGTTATTCTCATAATCGACCTGAATATGTTCCTTAAGCTTTTCATACTGAGCCTGTTCCTCAGCCTCAGCTGTTGCCAGCTGCTGATTCAGATCTACAATTGTATTGGTTGCAATTTCTTGTCTTTCTGAAAGCGCGTCTATACGCTCCTGATATTCAATGATCTTCTCATCAAACTCACGAAGAACTGATATAAAATCATTCTGATTCTTCATAAGTTCATTGATGAGCTGCTGAACCTCAATCTTATCCTGTCTTGCAAGTTCCATCTGATGCTTAAGCTCAAGTATTGCAGAGGTTTCAAAAACCACCATTCCACTGTCACTTGTAACAGTCTGAAGCTCTACTTTAAAAGCATCTGTCTGACTGGCTGTATTGCTAGGTTTCTTTCCTGAACCACCACCGGATCCGCCTGATCCTCCAGAGCCACCTGAACCGCCTTGGCCTGAGTTCCCCCCTTCAGGCTGCTGCTCTGTTGATGGCTGTTCCGTCGGAGTCTCTGTTGATGGCGTCTCTGTTACCGGCTCCACCGATGCAGGTTCCTCAGTACTTGGCTGCGGTGTTTCTGTATTATCTCCTGAATCAGCAGGAGCAGCCTCAGTGGGCTGCTCTGTCTCAGTCGCGCCTTCTTCATCTCTCAGCGTCATCTGCAGGCCATAATCTGCCGCATATACAACGCTGCCGGTGAAAAGAAAGAATGCCAGGAATATTGCAATTGTAAGCATTTTTTGCTTCAATCCAATGTCCTCCATTTATTTATAAATACTTTATATCCTATTAATTGTTATACCTTCAGATGCTTTCTTGTTGTAAGCATACTTCCGAAGAAACCGATTCCTACACCTATGATAAGAATTGCAGGTGCGAGAACCTTGAAGAGCTCGTTAAGTGGTATAAACTCAAAGAGACTCTTCAGAATAGTAAATCTTCCGGCTATATAGCCAAGAATAGAATCATAGAGGTAGTATAAAAGAACTACAGGGATAACTGATCCCACGAGACCGATGATAACACCTTCTACGATGAACGGTGATCTTACGAATGCATTGGTTGCACCGATAAGCTTCATGATCTTGATCTCTTCTCTACGAACTGTAATACCGATTGTAATGGTGTTGTTGATAAGGAACACCGATACAAGAAGAAGAATTACTATAATACCGATTGATGCATATCCAACGAATACATTGATTGCTGATATGGCATCTGATGTATATCCTGAACTGGCTACATTTCTTACACCATCAATTCCATTAAGGAACTGTACGAAGTCAGCCTGCTTGCTGACATCCTTGAGTGTAATTGTGTAGGATGCTGAGTTCGCAAGAGGATTATCTTCACCAAAAGATGCTCTTGCAGCTTCAGGATCATCAAATACTTTATTTGAATAATTAATCCATGCTTCTTCTGCACTTACAAAGTCGCAGGTATTAACCTCCGGCCTCGTCCTTATCTGTTCTCCAATAAGATCAATGTTCTGATCTGTTATACCCTCGTCGAAGAATACCGATATGGAAATGTTACTCTCTATTTTCTTGATTGCTGCTCTGAAGTTAACCAGAACAATATAGAAAAGTCCGAAAATGAAAAGAATATTTCTTCGGATATTTTTTAAACCTTGTCTAAAGCTGTACCACGCTGAACTAATCCTCATCTATATAACCACCCTTCTCTACATCGCTTACTATTACGCCCTTCTTAATTGTAACAACTCGCTTCTTCATAACATTAACGATTTCCTTGTTATGAGTAACAACTACAACTGTTGTTCCCTTAGCGTTTATCTCATCAAGAAGATTCATGATTTCCCATGAATTCTTTGGATCCAGGTTTCCTGTAGGCTCATCCGCAAGTATAATCTCAGGCTTGTTAACAAGTGCTCTGGCAAGTGCAACTCTCTGCTGCTCACCACCTGAAAGCTGTCTTGGGAATGACTTATACTTATCAGCAAGGCCAACAAGTGAAAGCATTGCCGGAACCTGGCGTCTGATGTATCGTGACGGTGTCTCGATAACTCTCTGCGCAAAGGCTACATTTTCATAAACTGTTCTATCCTTAAGGAGACGGAAGTTCTGGAATACAACTCCAAGCTTTCTTCTTGCCTTAGGAACCTGTCTTCTCTTCAGTTTGTTGTAGTCAAAGCCGGCTACTTCAATACGTCCCTTTGTCGGAACCAGTTCTCTGAGGAGAAGCTCGATAAGTGTTGTCTTACCTGAACCCGAACTACCAACGATGAAGACAAACTCGCCATCATTGATTGTCAAATTAATATCCTTGAGAGCAACCGTTCCGGTCGGATATTTCATAGTTACATTTTCAAGTTTAATCATTGTCGGTTCAAACCCTTCTTAATTTTTTCGACTCACTTTAAAAATCGTGTGTCTCCATATATTTCATATACTTAACAACCATGAGTGCAATCTTAAAGGTAATTGCATCCTCGAAGACTCTGAGGTCAAGTCCTGTTGCCTTCTCGATCTTATCAAGTCTGTAAACCAGTGTATTTCTGTGGATATACAACTGTCTTGATGTCTCGGAAACATTCAGGCTGTTCTCAAAGAACTTCTGAATAGTTGTAAGTGTTTCATCATCGAAATCGTCAGGTGACTTTCCGTCAAAGATCTCCTTAATGAACATACGGCAGAGAGGAATCGGAAGCTGATAGATAAGACGACCTATTCCAAGGTTGCTGTATGCAATAATGTTCTTGTCGCTGTAGAAGATCTTTCCTACATCGAGAGCCATCTTAGCCTCTTTGTATGAACGTGATACTTCCTTGATCTCATTAACAATAGTACCAAATGCAACGTGAACTGAGATCATAGCTTCAGTACTGAGCATATCAACGATTATATTTGCAGTCTTTGAAAGCTCCTCATATGTATCGGTAGGCTTAACCTCCTTTACAAGGATAATGTTCTTCTCATCAACTGCAGTAATGAAATCTCTAGACTTAACAGAGAAGATATTACGTACTGTCTCAAGTGCATTTGTATCCTTCTCGGTCTTTGTCTCGATGATGAATACGCATCTCTTAACATCTGTCTCGATGTGAAGCTTCTTAGCTCTGTTATAAATATCTACAAGCAGCAGGTTATCAAGGAGCAGGTTCTTGATGAAGTTATCCTTATCTGACCTTTCCTTATAAGCCACGAGCAGATTCTGAATCTGGAAAGTAGCGAGCTTTCCGACAGTATAAGTACTATCTGAGTCGCCCTTTGCCATAAGAATATACTCAAGCTGCTTATCATCCATTATCTTAAAAAACTGATATCCGAGAAGTGACTGGCTCTCTGCGGCAGACTCAGCAAAAGCAATTACCGCATCTTCATATTCAATAGCGGCATCGTCCACAGTCTTTGCCAGTGTACGTCCTTCTACGTCCATCACTATCAGATCGACCTGTGTTATAGATCTGATACCATCCAGTGTCTCCTGAAGAATCTGATTTGAAATCATATCTCACACTCCTGTTCTTTTATAATCCCCACTTGCTCTTCCCCATCAGGATATACCATCCTGAAATGCTACCTAATCTTTACAAGTATACCAAAAATCGCAGGTAAAAAAAAGAGGAAATGCACTTCTTTAAGTGCATTTCCCCATATTTTTCATAATATCTTAATAGACTAGCTTACGATGATCTCCTCTGATTCCTTATCGAAGATATGAATCTTGCTAAGATCAAATGCGAACTGAACTGTGTCACCAGGACGAGCAGTTGTACGTGCATTAACTCTAGCTGTGATATCGAACTGATCGATTGAGAAGTACAGATATACTTCAGCACCGAGCATTTCGTAGATGTTGATTCTAGCATCGATAACTGACTCTGGTGAAGACTCGATGAACAGCTGCTCATCATGAATATCCTCAGGTCTGATACCGAGTACAACTTCCTTATCAATGAATCCACCAGCGATAAGCTTGTTAGCCTTAGCTTCTGGAACCTTGATTGAGTGTGAACCGAACATAAGGAGAACGTCTGCTCCTGACTTAACAACCTTGCAGTCGATGAAGTTCATAGGTGGCATACCCATGAAACCAGCAACGAAGAGGTTTGTTGGATGATCATAAAGATTCTGAGGTGTATCTACCTGCTGAATGATACCGTCCTTCATAACTACGATTCTTGTACCAAGTGTCATAGCTTCTGTCTGGTCATGTGTAACGTAGATGATTGTTGTCTGAAGTCTCTGATGAAGCTTTGAGATCTCAACACGCATCTGTACACGAAGCTTAGCATCAAGGTTTGAAAGAGGCTCGTCCATAAGGAATACCTTTGGCTCACGAACGATAGCACGTCCCATGGCAACTCTCTGTCTCTGTCCACCGGAAAGAGCCTTTGGCTTACGATCAAGAAGATGCTCGATCTCAAGGATCTTAGCTGCTTCATGAACCTGCTTGTCAATCTTTTCCTTTGGTACCTTACGAAGCTTAAGTCCGAATGCCATGTTATCATAAACTGACATATGTGGATACAGAGCGTAGTTCTGGAATACCATCGCAATATCTCTGTCCTTAGGCTCGATGTCGTTAACCATCTTGTCGCCGATCCAAAGCTCACCTGAGCTGATATCCTCAAGTCCGGCGATCATTCTAAGTGTTGTTGACTTACCACATCCTGAAGGTCCAACGAAGATTATGAACTCCTTATCCTGAATGTCAAGATTGAAGTCCTTAACAGCGTTGAATCCGTTAGGGTAAATCTTGTAAATGTTCTTTAACTGTAAACTAGACATCTCGTAACCTCCTGTGATTAAGTTAATTCTCTAGTTAATTAGGCGGTTCTAAACCGCAATCTCCCTACCAACTTGTACTATAATATTACTTTTCATTTTCGATTACTATATGTTTCTTGCACGAAAATACACAAAAACTTTTAGTAAGATTGCACATTGATAAATTCATGCTATAAATAATAAACAAAAAAATCGTTTTTTTAATTCGTTCAAGCCTTTATTTTTGTGCAATTTCTAAGAAAAAATTAAGAATTTCTTCATTCTTCAGACTGTGGAATACTGTCATTTCCCAAGAAAATAAAGACATTTACGCCCTCAATCGGCCCATTTACGGCTCCATCCGGCACATTTCCCACTTCATAATCTGCATATGGGAAGACATCGCGAAGTTCGTCTGCCATCTTTTCTTCAGTAACAAGGATCTTTGTAGTCTCATACATCTCGTTGCTGTCACCCAGGCTGACATTTGTATAACCCAGTGCATAGAGCTTATCCCTCCAGCTTCCTGCAAGTCCTGAGGTCTCTGTCGCATTGAGCACTTTTATACTGAGTCCATAGTTAACTTCAGCCGGTCCTTCAACATATAAGGACTCTGTGAAAGGCTCTGTCGGAGTTGCTGTAAGAAGCTCGTCGATCTGACTCTCTGTGAAAACGCCCGAGTCCGGCTCCACCGCATTTTTTCTCTGATCCCAGCCGGTATATATCTCTCTGCCCAGATATGCTCCCAGCAGTACGATCACTATACCCAGTATTACAACTGTTCCCTTCAGAAAGTTAATTAAAAACAGCTTAAGTACTTCATTTTTGTTCTTATTATTCTTAGCCACTTAAGGTTCCTCCCATGGTGTTTCGGCAGGAAGAGCTTAAACGCCCTGTATCCTGATCAAATTCTTTAATAATTTTTCGTCACTCATCTCGTAGACGTTATCCAGCACCCAGATATGCATATCCTTCGCACGCTGCTTAAAGAAGGACATTCCACTCTGGGACTTGTCGCAAGGAGTTGCCATTACAAGCACCTTCTTGGCGTAATTTCCGCCAAATCTGCTGGTAACAGTCTCCAGCTCGTGCAGAGCCAGACTTCCGGCCTTACCGCTCTTACATGATATAAAGGTCGGAATGGTGGATCTCATAAGCACCACGTCTATCTCATTTATAGTGTCGTAATTGGCATGTACATAATGCCTGTATTCCTTATCTTCTTCCGTCTCATCTTCACGCTTAGGATTCCAGTCTATGACCGCTCCTATTACCTGATCTGTAAATATGTCAGGTCTTCTTGATGCTACTTCATATACGTGCAGCTCGAGAAGATTTCCGGTTTTTGTCACTATATTTTTTATCTGGTCGTTCTTGAACCTGAAGGATATGGTGTTTTTCTCAACCCTGAAATCCCTCAGCATATTAGCCTCATTGAGGCGTTCAAACATATATTCCGCTGAGCCCAGACGATTTCTGGACAGATTGAAATATCCGGTCTCATCTGCCGGGCTGTCCTTAAAAACATCCTCTATAACAGAACAGTAATTGTTCCACTTATGCTTCATCTGGCAGGCCATGCCCCATATAGCTCGGATATCACGTTTAAACTCATCCGTAAACTTCCAGGTATTGCTTCCTGTCTGCGCCGTAAGATGACCGCCGTGTAGTATGATATTCTCTGCAACGGTGATCTTAATGGTGTCATGCTGCTTCTGCATCTTATGATTGGACAGATGCACCTCAGTTGTGGTAAACGGATCGATTCGCAGAGTACTCAGTTCCTCTCCCCTTGCCTGCTGACGGGCAGTTACATATCCGAAAGCTATAAGCAGCATCTCGCCGCCGCCTGTAAGCTCATAGTTTGCATCAGGATACTCGTCCGCAACCTCCTGAAGAACATCTATACATTCTTCCAGGTTATCACGTGCAACCTCCCTGAAATCTATTATAGTCTGCGGACTTTTCAGTTCTGCAAATGCCATCAGGCTCTGCATCTTCTTGGTGATCATAGTATGCTTATGTCCAAGATAGATCAGCCTGTCCGGCTTATACTGGAGAAGGCACATTACATTTTCCAGTGCCTCATCCGAGAAAAACTCAACGTAAACTCCACCCATAATATATAACTCCCCTATATCCAGCCGCCATCGAACTTTACAACCTCACCCGTAAAGTATGCCGGCATCTCTGAAAGTTTAACTATCAGTTCTGCCGCCTCTTCAGGTGTTGCCATCCTGCCGACCGGTATCTCCTCTTCGAGAGAAGCTCTGTCCTCTTCTGAAAGATGCCTGTTCATGTCGGTATCTATAACTCCGAAGGCCGCTGCATTTACTGCTATCCCGCTGGGTGCCAGTTCCTTAGCCAGAGCTTTTGTAAAGGCATTCACCGCTCCCTTGGCTGCACTATAGGCCACTTCGCAGGAAGCGCCCACCAGTCCCCAGACTGAGGATATATTTATGATCCTGCCCGTCTTCTCTCTTACCATATCAGGTATAAATGCGTGGCAGGTATTAAATACTGATGTTATATTCGTGCTGACTGTCTCATTCCAGTCATCACTTGTCATATCCGTAAGCAGTCCCACATAGGAAACCGCCGCATTATTGATGAGCAGTTCAACCCGGATGCCCGATTTCTCAAGGCGTCCGCGCAGGCTCTCTATATATGACACATCTCCCGCATCCCCATAGGATGTTACTATCTTGATTCTGCTGTTATGTTTTTCAATCTCTTCAGCAAGTGCCTCAAGGCTTCCATTCTCGGTTCTGGAATTAAGAACCATGGCATCGTAGTCTTTCCATGCTAAGGCCAGTGCTGCCGCTCTTCCAATTCCTCTTGAAGCCCCGGTTATCAGAACAGCTCTCATTACTTCTTGTCCTCTTTCTTACGCTGCAGGTTTGCAAACTTCGTATATCTTCCCAGCCATGCCAGCTCAACCGGTCCTGTGGATCCGTTTCTCTGCTTAGCTACGATAACCTCTGCAACACCCGGCTTCTCTGTATCCGGATTATAATAATCATCTCTATATATGAACATTACAACGTCCGCATCCTGCTCGATAGCTCCTGAATCACGGAGGTCGGAAAGAACCGGTCTGTGGTCAGGTCTGGAGTCAACCGAACGGTTAAGCTGTGACAGTGCAATAACCGGTATATTCAGCTCACGGGCAATACCCTTAAGAGCACGGGATACATCTGATACGAACTGCTGCTGTGACTCAACATGTCCGGACTTGTTAACCAGCTGAAGGTAATCAAGGATGATAAGTCCGATATTCTCAGTATGCTTCAGCTTACGGCACTTGGATCTCAGCTCCGGCATGGTGATACCACCATTATCATCTATGATAAGCGGAGCATGGGATATATTATCCGTACTTTCGATTATCTTAACCCAGTCATCGTCCCTTATATTACCGGTACGAATGGACTGCGCCTCAACCATTGAATCCAGGGAAATGATACGGCTCACGAGAGATTCCTTCGACATCTCGAGGGAGAATATAGCTACAGGGATCTTCTCTCTTACTGCAACATGGTGAGCTATATTAAGTACCAGCGCAGTCTTACCCATGGCAGGACGGGCCGCAATAAGTATAAGCTCACCGCCGTGAAGACCTGTAAGCTTGGTGTCGAGATCCGTAAATCCCGTCGGTACACCATTAACTCTGCCCTTATGACGCGAAGCCTCTTCTATCTCTCCGATAACGTTGATAAGAATATTTCTTATCGGCGTATAATCAGATCTGTTATTCATATTCTGTACGAGTTTGAATATCTGATCTTCAGCAAGTCCGGCCATGGTATCTGCCGAATTGGTGCCTTCATAACAGCTTCTCGCCAGACCATCAGCCATCCTGATGAGCTTTCTCAGATTAGACTTGTTCTTAACTATCTCTGCAT
Source organism: uncultured Eubacteriales bacterium (assembly GCA_900316715.1). Taxonomy (GTDB): domain Bacteria; phylum Bacillota; class Clostridia; order Lachnospirales; family Lachnospiraceae; genus Eubacterium_Q. The sequence continues at coordinate 14,683 of ONEC01000035.1, read as the reverse complement.
GTTCAAGAGCGAATGCAGAAGTAGTAAGCTGCATAACTATATCTGTAATATATCCGGTACTGCAGAGTTCTTCAGGAGCTCCCATCTGCTTCAGCTTATCTGCCAGGATCAGTTCATCTATCTGCTGTCCTGCCAGCGTCAGCTCAACCAGAGCCTGATATACTATTCCATATGCGGTATTATAGAAATCCTCCTTATCCAGGATGGAGCTTATCTCAGAAGCCGCCTCGCGGTCTACTATCATAGACGCGATTACGCTTCGCTCAGCTTCATCATCGTGAGGAGGAATCCTTGTAATTGCATTTTCCTCAGCCATTTTAGTTTCCTTCTAAATGCAGCGTCCATCCGCCGCGTTATGTTAACTATTTCTCTTCCTGAACATCAAGCATGATCTCAGCTGTCACTTCAGGATGAAGCTTGATGCCTACCTGATATCCGCCGATTCCCTTAGCAGCATCCTTCATGATGATTTTCTTCTTGTCGAACTCATATCCCAGCTGCTTCTTAATAAGCTCTGCAACTTCCTTTGAAGATACAGAACCGAAGGTATTACCGTTAGCACCAACCTTAAGGGATGCTGTAACCTTCTTATCCTTAAGCTCTTCTGCAAGAGCCTTAGCCTCTGCAAGTTTCTCGGCAGCAACCTTATCCTCGTGTGCCTTCTTAAGCTTCCAGTCATTAAGATTCTTTGGAGTTGCTTCCATACCTACCTTCTTAGGAAGAACGTAGTTTCTTGCATATCCGTCATTTACTTCTACTATCTGGCCCTTCTTGCCAAGTTTTCTGTCATCCACCAGTAATATAACTTTCATTGTGATTCTCTCTTTCTGTAAATATATAACACTGTTCCGAGTGTACTTTCGGGACCGTTTGCGAACGTCGGTTCTTTGACTGCGTCTTTTGCAGTCTTAGAACCGCTACGTTCAGCAACCGGAGCGCGAGCGATGTCCCGACAAGTACACTCGGAACGCTTTCTAGATTTCCCCGGACTCATACATCTCTTTAAGTACCGCTTTCAACTCCTCGAAGAATTCCTCTTTCTTCTTTCCTTCAAGCTGAGCGCCGGCAACATTTGCATGGCCGCCTCCATTGAAGCGTTCCATGACTATCTGTACATTTACATCTCCGATAGAACGGGCTGATACATAGAGGATTCCATTCTCAGCCTCAGTACATACGAAGGATGCCTTTACATTTACAACATTAAGGAGCTCGTTGGCGACCTTTGCAACCGGTACTGTAGGAGCATCCTCACTGTCCGGATCCGGTACAACATAGCTCAGGGCAAAGTTGTTCATAAAGATCTCAGCATTGCTGATACCCTGTGAGCGCTCCTTCATTTCTATCATGGAGCTTCTGAACATCTTTCTTACACGGGTAACATCCGCGCCCGACTTCCTGAGGAAGGCCGCAGCCTCAAAGGTTCTTACACCTGTCTTAACCAGGAAGTTGTCGGTATCGATAAGGATACCTGCGTACATGGCATCAGCCTCCTGCTGACGAAGCTTCGGAGTAACTGACATGTACTCATACATTTCCGCGATCATCTCGCAGGCGGATGATGCGAAAGGCTCTATATAGGACAGAGTTGCCTTCTGTATAGCCTCACTGGTCTGTCTGTGGTGGTCAAATACAACCACTGTATTAACCAGATTGATAAGCTCCTCACACTCTGTCATGCTAGGTCTGTTAACATCGCAGACAACCAGCATGGTTCCTGCATTTACCATGGCCATGGCCTGCTCACTGTTAACGATCATGTCACTGTAATTGCTATTGTTAAATGTAGCCACTATCGGCTTTATAGCATCTGTAACTTCATTAAGAACAATATATGCTTCCTTGCCGAGGGCACTTACCATACGGTATAAGCCGACTGCAGAACCAAAGGCATCTGAATCAGGTCTCTTATGAGCCATGATGATAACCTTCTCCTTGCCTGCAAGAAGTTCCTCGAAGGCCTGAGCCTTAACTCTCGCCTTAACTCGTGTTGTCTTCTCAGTACCTGCACTCTTACCGCCGTAGTAGGAAACCTGATCACCGGCCTTAACCGCAACCTGATCACCGCCTCGTCCGAGAGCAAGCCCTATGGCAACCTTGGCATATTCATAGTCCTCTATGAAGCTGTCAGAACCAAGTCCGATACCCATACTGAGAGTCATGGCAATCTCGTTGCCGACATTTATGCTCTTAACCTCATCAAGGAGAGCAAACTTATCGTCTCTCAGCATCTGCATATACTTCTGTCTGAATACACAGAAATACTTGTCATTCTCTATATGTCTTACTATGGCATCTGCATTGGAAAGATACATGTTGATCTTTCTGTCTACAAGTGCTGTAAGGATCGAGTGCTTAACGTCCTCAAGGGAATCCATAACTTCATCGTAGTTATCGATATATACAAGACCAGCTACAAGCTTCTGATCCTCGTTCTCCTGCATCAGTCGGCGGAGTTCGGTTACATCGAAAAGATAAACTGCGATAACTATCTCATCATCCTTGTGCTCTGCCTTATCTTCAAGGAATACATTTGTAAGGTCCACACGTCGGATATCGGCATTGAAGATTCTGTTGCCATACTCTATGTCCATTGCAAGATCTTCTGCACCGTTAAATACTGCCGGTGTAAGCTGTGGGAAGTACGCTTCGATAGTCTTCTTGATATGCTTCTTATCTGCAACTCCGATGATCTCATAGAACTTTGAGTTTGCCCACATTACATGGCCGTCCGTATCAAGGATTGTATACGGAACTGCCAGGTCTCTGAGGAGCTCATTCTGAATCTTTCCCTGCTCCAGCGCATATTCCACCATGGTGGAATTGATGACCGGCATGAGTCTGATATAGGCTACTATTACCAGCACTATGTATATAAGAAGTGCCACAACAGCAGCTATCGTCTGCTTCGAATAAGGTCCGAAGAGATAGATGCATATACCCATCAGAATCAGCGCCAGCACTATCGGCACGATTATCAGATATTTGATTTTCCCCTTGAGCTTTCTCTCGTTACTCATACTATTTCTCCATATCAGGATACATATTAAATGTATCCCGTATAGCGCAGGCCAGGCCTGCGCCCAAGTGTTATGTTAACCAAGCTGATTTATTCTTTCAAGTACCTGCTCGTATGTTTCCTTATACTTCTGAAGCTTAGCCTTCTCAGCCTCTACCTTTGCAGCAGGAGCCTTGTCTACGAAGTTAGGATTACCAAGCATTCCCTCGCCACGCTTTATCTCACCTTCGAGACGAGCCTTCTCCTTCTCGAGACGCTCCTTCTCCTTGGCAACATCTACAAGCTCTGCGAAAGGAATATATATAACTGCATTGTGGATAACTACTGATACCGCATCATCTGCGATTCCTGTCTTATCACTCTGAGTCTTAATATCATTAGCATATGCCAGTGCTCCGAAGAAGCTGCTTGACTCCTCGAATACGTTACGTATGTTCTCCTTATCAGATACTACGATTACACTGGCCTTCTTTGATGGTGGAACATTCATCTCTGTACGGATATTTCTGATTGCACGTACTCCATCCTTGATGATGTCAACCTTATCTGCATCCTCTGTGAACTGATACTCATCTGTGAACTTAGGCCACTCAGAGATCATGATAGACTCTTCATCTGTAAGTGTGCAGTATATTTCCTCTGTTACGAATGGCATATATGGATGAAGCAGCTTAAGTCCGATTCCGAGAACCTTCTTAAGTGTCCAGATTGCTGCAGCCTTTGTTGAGTCCTCAGCGTTCCAGAGTCTTGGCTTAACCATCTCGATATACCAGTCACAGAACTCATCCCACAGGAAGTCATGGATCTTATCAGCTGCGATTCCCAGCTCGTACTTCTCCATGTTATCAGTAACATCCTTAGCAAGCTGGTTAGCCTTGCAGAGGATCCACTTATCAGCCATGGTAAGGTCTGAAAGCTGAACGCCTGCTATCTGCTCATCTGTGATGCCTTCCTCATGTGCCTTATCAACATTCATCATGATAAAGCGGGAAGCGTTCCATATTTTGTTAGCAAAGTTACGGCTTGCATCAAGTCTGTCCCAGATGAAACGCATATCGTTACCAGGTGCATTTCCTGTAATAAGCATGAATCTGAGAGCATCTGCGCCGTACTTATCTATAATCTCCAGTGGGTCGATACCGTTGCCCAGAGACTTACTCATCTTTCTACCCTGATCATCTCTTACAAGACCATGGAAGAGAACCGTATGGAACGGAATCTTATCTGTCTGCTCCAGTGATGAGAATACCATTCTGATTACCCAGAAGAAGATGATGTCATATCCTGTTACAAGTACGTCTGTTGGGAAGAAATACTTGAAGTCCTCACACTCTGTATCAGGCCAGCCAACTGTTGAGAATGGCCAGAGAGCTGATGAGAACCATGTATCAAGTGTATCCTCATCCTGCTTCAGGTTAGTGCTTCCACACTTAGGACACTTGCAAGGTGCTTCCATCTCAACAATAGTCTCACCACAATCCTGACAATACCATGCAGGAATTCTGTGTCCCCACCAGAGCTGTCTGGAGATACACCAGTCACGGATGTTATCAAGCCAGTTATAATAAATCTTATTCATTCTTTCAGGAACAAGTTTTATCTCGCCGGTTTCAACAACCTTGCGAGCACGAGCTGCCATCTCATCCATCTTTACAAACCACTGAGGTTTGATGAGTGGCTCAACTGTTGTTCCGCATCTGTCGTGTGTTCCTACCTGATGAGTATGAGGTACTACCTTTACCAAAAGACCCTGAGCCTCAAGATCCTCCAGCACTGCCTTACGTGCCTCATATCTGTCCATACCATGATATCTTGTTTCAGGACAATTGATAGTAGCATCATCATTCATGATATTTATCTCTTCAAGGTTATGTCTCTTACCAACCTCAAAGTCGTTAGGGTCGTGAGCAGGTGTAATCTTAACGCATCCTGTTCCGAACTCCTTATCAACATATGAATCAGCGATAACCGGAATCTCACGGTTAACAAGTGGAAGAAGCAGTGTCTTACCAACGATATCTGCATATCTTTCATCATCCGGATTAACTGCAACAGCTGTATCACCGAGAAGAGTCTCAGGACGTGTTGTTGCTATCTCAACAAATCTTCCCTCTTCACCAACTACAGGATAGTTGATATGCCAGAAATGTCCTTCCTGCTCCTCATGCTCAACCTCTGCATCAGAAATGGTTGTCTCACAAACAGGACACCAGTTAACGATACGGGATCCCTTATATATCCAGCCCTTATCATAGAGCTTCTTAAATACTGTGTTTACCGCCTTGTTATTGCCTTCATCCATGGTGAAGCGCTCTCTGTCCCAGTCAGCAGAAGAACCCATTCTCTTCAGCTGATTAACGATACGTCCGCCGTACTCATCACGCCATTCCCAGACACGCTTAAGAAATCCCTCACGACCCAGGTCATCCTTGCTGATTCCCTGTGCCTTAAGATTTTCAATAACCCTAACCTCTGTTGCGATAGCTGCATGGTCTGTACCAGGCTGCCACAGTGCGTTGTAGCCCTGCATTCTCTTCATACGGATCAGGATATCCTGCATAGTATTATCAAGAGCATGTCCCATGTGAAGCTGTCCTGTAATATTTGGAGGCGGCATAACAATTGTGAAAGGTTTTCTGCTTCTGTCTACCTCCGCATGAAAATATCCCTTCTCGACCCATTTGTCATACAGTCTTTTTTCAATTCCCGCAGGGTCGTATGTTTTCGCCAGTTCCTTACTCATTTCTCATAATCTCCTCTATATTCATAAAATATTTTGAATTCGTTTTTACGCGTAATAATGCGGATTACTCCGTTGCTTCGCAACTCTCGTAATCCTACCGGTATTCGTATTCCGGGCTACCGCCCTGCATACTCATGCCGGTTTAGCTGCCTAACCGTATCCCGCCTATGTATGCAAGCATACTCGGCGGCCCCGGTTTTGCAGCATTATTACGCTATATAGCCTGTTCTCTGAACTCATCCTTCAATTCTGCCAATATGATATCCATTCTCTTATCGTAGTCTGTCATGTCCTTATTGAGTCTGTTATAAACAGCTCTCTGGAGCATGGCAAAGATTGTCATCTCCTGGACGTCAGCCTTCGAATCACCGATTTCAGCCATTATATCATCGAAGTACTCCTCGTCCAGGCCATGGACTCGGATTTCCTCCCTCAGAGTCACTGAATCTTCGTAGGTTGCAATTATATAGAAATATCCCTTGAGTGACTCAGGGTTGTTATTATATTCATAGGCCTTAAGGAAGTACTCCTTAGCATCCTCGATATCGAGATTATTAGCAGCAGCGACAGCTCTGTTATGGCATACATTTCCGAGGAATACCGGATCTGTGTTTTCATCTGCGCCATCCAGAATCTCATCATAAAGCGTAGCTGCCTTGATATATCTTCTATACGCAAGATATCCGTCTGCCTTCAGCTTAGCTCTCTGCTGCGGACTAAGCTTACGATACTTCTGCCATGCAGCGGCATAGGTCTTGATCTCATCAGGTGTGTAGTAATCTCCTGCATTCAGAATCTCAATAAGAAGATCCTGGGCATAAGTTGTCTTATTCATAAGACCTGTCAGCTTATCAGCCAGCTCTTCCATTCCCAGCTCGTCGCGGATGAAATTGAAAAGTTTCTCTGACAGCACCGACTTACTTATCAGCACCGTATTATTGAATATATAGAAGCAGAGCTCCTCATATGTATATATCTCAACCTTAGTATTCAGAAAGGTGAACGGAGTTTCTGCTGTTTTTGAAGAACAAAGTATTACTTTTGACATCAGATACTGAACTCCTTTCTGTATATTTTGTTAGTAGTCGGAAAGAGCTTACCAAAACCAAGATCCTTGATGATAACCGCTCCTGAGTGTGGATCATCAAACTCAACCTCAAGACTCAGCTTCGTAGTCTTGTTAGGTCTCTTTGGAAGGCCGTGGATCCTTACAGTCTCACGCTTCTCTTCCTCGGTATGATGGTTCTTGTAAACTATAGTTATCTTATCCGTGTCGTCTAAGATAACACATATCTTTCCATAGGTGTTATACCACTGTCTTCCGCCGCGTATGATCGGAACGAACTCGGTATCACCTTCTTCAAGAGCAATGCCCACATCAAAGAGAACATTCTCCTTGGTCTCCACAAAGAAGTCATCATAGAACTGTGCGTACTCGCCGCCCACTGCTCTGTAGCAGGCACCCTTTGTGTAAATGTTCTGTCCCACGAAAACTCTTCTTCCCTGACAGAGAACATTGGTTGACTTCTTCATCCACTTATTGGAGAAGCCGACACCTGTCAGGAATACAGATGAAATGTATGCCTTCTTAAGCTCATACTCAGCAATCTTACTGAAGTCTATATCCATCTGATAAGTATCATTGCCGTATCTGGAAAGTGATATCTGAGATGAATAGTCTTCATGCTGAACTGTTACGATCTCTGGCTTTCTGTTACGGGACATATCGATTCTATAATAGTGAAGTCCATCTGCACTGTAATCATAAAGTGCAACGGAATTATTCCAGAGGTCATGAGGCTGATTGAAGATGTAGTAGAGACCGCTGTCGAGGTGGCTGGTGATCTCAATACGATTCTTCTTTACGCCCATTTCCTTATATAGTCCGGACAGAAGGTGGAATATCTGCGGATCATACTCCGGCACGGATATAACCAGCTTCTTTATCTCTGCAGATTCATACCTGTACAGGAAAGAGTCTATATGAAGTTTGACCATCATAATAAAGAGGTCAGAATAAGTATATTCCTTATCGGCAACCTTCACCGGTTCAGTACTTCCGAGATTCTCGAATATACTGTCCACCACGACACCTTCCTCCGAGAATCTGGCCTCGGATGCCTCACCGCCTACATACCAGCGCTCAGACTCGGTGCTGTAGAACAGAATATTCGGCATAAGGTAGGTTTCCTTGTTATTCAACTGGCTTACGGACTCAGGCTCACGTTTAATATCGTTGTAGTATGACAGCTGCGTAAAATCCGAGCAGAGGTCCATTCCAATGTAGTATAACTCTGACATTTCCGGTTCCTTTCTATATCTAGTTCCGGCAGGTCACTTCGTGCCCGCCTCTCAATCAAAGTATGTTCAGGTTTTCCTCAAACAGATGTACTGTATTGATGTAAATATCCAGATCCTCGAGAAGTGACTTGTCGTCACGCATTTCCTGCTTAACAAGCATGCTGTTGATAAGTTCGAATCGGTTGACCTTCTTCTGATTGAAGGACTTCTTCTTCAGTACTTCGCTCTCCATGATCTTAGCGTTGCCGTTCGGATCATCCTCGATGGAGTATACCAGGCGCTCTCCGTGGAATATAACGAATTCCATAACATAAACGCCATCAACAACCTCTTCAAGTCGTTTTCTCTCAGTCTTTGTCTTGTTTCTTGTACCTGTATCGAAACTGTATTTAACAAATACATGACGTGTATTCTCAGTCTTATAGATAAGATACGTCTTGAGATATACATCCTGTGGCAGTTTGATGAAGCTTCCGAACTTCTTGAAGAACGGAAGGATCTTTCCTGCATCCACGAAGCGCTCAATGTTCTCTGTAATCCACTTTCTCTGGTTGTCATTAAATCTCTGCAGCCTGCTGAAGTAGAGAAGCAGTGCCATTGCCGATACTTCGTCATCTATGTTTCCGCGCCACATTTCCTGATAAAGAGCATCCAGGATATGGTTTGGAACCTGTTCATCATTAACAAGATAATTATGTGCTGACAGTCTGAGGAATGCTTTAACAACAAGTCCTCTGCTTCTTCCCGTATAGTAAGTTGAGAAGATATCGTAAATGTACTCCAGATAAGAATTGGAGAACATCATCTGAGCAAGTGTATTCTCAGCAAGCGGTGTCATATCGGATACTCTGTCCTTAGCCAGCTTGAAGAGAGATGACAGCTCATCCAGACTGCCCTTAAAGTTCGAGGTCATATAACCAAGAATGTTGTTGTTAACAGTACCCGTCTTATACAGGTTAAGGCATATGGACATCAGGTCCTCGTTAAGGAATCCGTCTGAATCCGATACACCGTAATCAGCAAGACGATAAAGCTCGTTTACATCCAGCTCGTTAAAACCATAAAGCTTAACAGCCTGAAATGCTTTGTCGAACATGTTCATATCGATGAGATATGTGATGATTGTTCTTGCATTTGCATGAGTAAGATACTCTATATCCAGCTTATTGAGATACTTGACCAGAACATCTGTATCAAGGTTCTCATGATAGTACTCAATTATTCTGAGGCATGCCTGCTGCTTATAATCATGAGATATCTCTTCACATTGAATGATATCACGGGCAGCGTTGACCTCTTTGGCATTCTTATAAGTAAACTCGCCCAGGCTCTCATAATTGAAGAGAAGAACTCTGTAGTCGCGAGGGCTGTACTCCTTACAGATCGGCATATAAGCCTTCTCATCCACGATTCTCTCAAAGTGGTATGGAATAGAACCTGCGTATCTGTTGCCGTTATTATCCTCGAAGACGATTGAAGCGTTATCTGACAGGATCTCGACATAAGCCTCACCATTTACAAGCGGAACTCTCTGGATATCCTGCAGCTCTTCGTGAGAGATAACAACTGCTCTTACCTTCTTGTTAGCGCAGACGATCTTTCTTCTGAAGATTATATTGATGAGCTTTCCTGCATACATGGAGCTTACATTATCAGGCTCGAGGAATTCGTCGTAAATAACTGTAAGGTCATCGTTGACTCTTCCCTTCATGATCATCTTCTCCATGAAGTCTTCCATGGTCGGAGCATATTCATGATATATCTTCATGTGCTCAGACTTGTTAAAGATTACGTTGGCATAAAGGTAAGCCAGCTCATCCTCTGTAAGTGTATTCTTGTAGTTAAGGTACATAAGAACAGATGACGGAATAATATCGTATCTTGTTCTGTTCATGCTTCTGATGTAGCACTCGTTCAGACCGATAAACTTAAGGGATCTGTCGATTGCTGCCTTATAGAAGCGGTGATACTTGTTATCCAGCATATTTGCTGAAATGAGCATCGAGCAGATTGAACTGAGAACTGTCAGGTTCTCGTTCTCCTTACGTGACAGCTTCTCTGCCTCATCAGCACGGACTGCCGCATCAAATCTGGCCTCTGAAGGAGTCACCACCGGCTCTTCCTTCTCGTACTCAAGCTTCTCATCCACAGCATCAACCAATGCTGTGTCATCGCCATCCTCTGAATCCTTCTTCCAGTAATCAGAAGATCTGGCAAAAAGTATCTTATCTATTCCTGAAGACTCAGAGTCATAGAGATATTCTTCTCCATAATCATCATCGTCATCATCATCCTCTTCGGATCTTCCGCCTTCAAACTTAAAGCCTTCGAACTCATCCTCTTCCTTCTTTTCGGAATCCATGTCAGCTTCCTTAAGCGGGAAGTCAAGGAGTTCTTCCTGATTCATCTTGTGAGGATTGGATGCTGACCACACCTGTGCCTTAAGTCTCTCACCACGGAGTTCCTCTTCGTTCTTGTCATAGATCTGACGAAGAACATCGAATATCTGCTTGTTGAAATCACGGTTTTTACCCGCAAGCTTAACAAACTCAATAAGTACATCATCTGAGATGAACTTATGTCTGAGTCCCCACTTGATAGCTGTTATCTCAAAGGAGCCAAGCTTCTTCAGGATAATAGGGTTCTCATTCAGTATATTACAGAACTCAAAGTAGATAACCGGGCTGTTCTCGCCTTCATAGTACATATCACTGAGTTCTCTATAAAGCTGTGACTTATCCTCACTGTAAGTAGGATCAACAAAAAGCAGAAGCCAGAAGTAGAACATCTTCTCCTTCTCGGTTCTGAAATGCTTTCTGAGCAGATTTGCAACCTTCTCAGTCACATCATTATCTCTTGCAATAAGAGCACGCAGATATTCATAGTAGCACATCTGCTCACTGCTCATCTGGCTCTTATCAACATCGGCCTCTATACGCAGGAACTCCTGCTCAACTTTGCTGTAATCACCATTCAGGATATTCATATGCATGATGCCGAGTCTGTAGAGGTTGTCCTCAGACTCAAGCTCATTCAGAGCCTCGAGAGCCTCCATGGTCTTTCTCGTATACTCTGCAAGATTGATCCTGTCCATTCTGAAATCAAGATATGCTCTTGTAACAGCAACCTTGCTGGTCTTATAACGCTGCTCTCTCAGGCGGTTCTCCTGATTATCTCTAGGTCTCTGCGGCTTAGAGAGATGAACATCTATCTCAATCTTCTGATATATATTTTCGATGATAAGCTTTCCGCTGTTCTCACCTTCCGGAACATGCTCCGGAGAAATGTAAACGCGGAGAGCGCATTTATTCGCTGTGAAATCCTGTGAAGATATGGACTTCTTCGCAGGGATGATAAACTCAGAATCACTCCTGATATCCGAGTAAGTATAGCCCCAGGTATTCTTGGTAAGCTCTATGGAAATGCTCTCCGTCTCTGAAGGCATCTCTATATCCACCTTGGCTTTTGCAGCAGAAAGTGTAACAGTTCTCTTCTTGGATACGAGAACGAGGAACTCCTCCATAGCCTGATCGATGGAGCGGCTGTCCAGAAGGCTTCCATATACACGTCTTAACTGAGCATCCTTATCGATAAATGTACGTCTGAACTCATCACTTACAAAAAGGCGCGCAGCATCTTTCCAGCTTCTTTCCGCAAGAGCAGCAAACTTGAAAAGGTCATCAACCCTTTCATCATGATGCTTTACGCAAGGCTGAACTATATTGATATCGTAAGGGAGTTTAAACTCGCCTCCGTCTGTTATTACATTGATATGACCACGGAAATTCTGTCCTGCTTCAAGACAGGTTGCATCGTAAGAATACTTTACTGCAAACTTTCTTGACACAAAGGAATGGTTCTCGAATCGGAGCAGATATCTGCTGTCGTATACGAGACCCTTAATAGGATACTGGTTTTTGGATTCTACTGTAAACTCCCCCGAATATACAGTACCAGCCTCAATATTGATTTTGAAAAATCTCTCTGAGATTACAACCTCGGGCCTGTCTATGATAAACTGACCCTTTGCATACTGTTCAACAATGGCCTTCATGCTTTCCCTCTGTAAAAAATTCTGCTGCCTAAGTGCGTCTTTCTTTTGACACTTGTTACTTTATCGTGTAGAATAATATCCGATGGTTATCCCATCTTAAACATAATTAATCAACTTATTATATCAGATATAACTTTTTTTTAAAAGGTTTCTTTTGGAGGTGCAATTCGTGAACTCAACTAACCTTCGCCTGGAGCAGTATCCAACAGTTTTATACAATGCAAACCTTAACCCTCTCGGAATCCCTGAATCTGTAAGAAGGGCTATCGCCGAGAATCTCAGTTCTATAACGAAATACCCGGATATTTATTATAATAAACTTAAGAAGGCAGCTGCCGAGTATACAGACATGACTCTCGACAGAATCGTTATGGGTAATGGTTCTTCGGATCTTTATAAACTGTATGCGACAATACTTAAGCCTAAGAAGGCTCTCCTTCTCTCTCCTGGTCCAATGGAGTATGAAAGAGTACTTCGTACCTTTAACTGCGAAGTAAAGTATTATGATCTTTCAGAGAACAAGGAATTCGAGCTTGATATGGACGACCTTATCAAGTCTCTCGATGATTCATATGATGTTCTTATGATCAGCAATCCTAATAACCCAACTTCAAAGATTGTAAGTTTTGAAGATATCAAGAAGCTTGCCGAGGCCTGCAGAGACCATAAGATATTCCTTATCGTGGATGAAATGTATATCGAATTCGTAGATGACTACAAGACTTATACAGCCATCCCTCTTACAGACGAGTTCTCAAATCTCGCTGTAATAAGAAGTGTATCCAAGTTCTTCGCAGTTCCGGGTCTCAGATTCGGATATGCAGTCATGAAGAATCCTGCTCTTATGAAGCTGGTAGATATCACTGTAACAAAAAATAACATAGCTTCACTTTCAGCTATCGCTGCATCAGCTATGTTCAAAGATGATGATTATATCGAACAGGGACAGTCAGTGATCCATACTGAGCGAAGCCTCGTATATCTGGCAATGTCCACTTCAAAGAATATAAAGCTTTACAAACCGGCAGCAAACTTCATGCTGGTACGTCTCCTGGGTGACAACGTAGATTCAACTCTCGTTGCAGATCACTGCAATCAGCGAGGTATCATTATCCGCCGCTGCGATGACATCCGCGGTCTGGATAACAAGTTCATCCGTTTCTGCTTTATGAATCCAAAGCAGAACGACCTGATGGTTAATACCATTCTTGAGATTGTATAATATATAACGAAAACACCCGGCACGCGCCGGGTGTTTTAAGTTTACACACAGGCCTGCCGGGTGCTTCTCTTATGGACGGAACAGATATACATATACACCGTCGCCCCAGGTTCCTACTGCATGCTGGCAGTAGTCGTTGGTATAAAATCTTATCTTCAGGTACTCCGGGTACTCTCCTGAATCAAAGGAAAGCTCTCCCTCATCATTCATGAATCCTCCGGAAAAGCTCTCCGGTTCATCATCTCCACAGTATTCCCACTGTGAATTCTCGCCCCACAGACAGTAATAATACTCTTCTGTCCATGTTGCTTCGTCTCCACTAAAGGATATGGTTACATAGTTCTCTTCTTCTCCATATCCAAATTCACTATCCGCATTATAGAATATCCTGCATTCCCATTCTCCTTCGATAAGGGCCGGATCGGTAATCCTTCTGCCACCCATACTCTCATCGCCATCCTGAACGGCTCCTACCCAGTAGAATGAGTCATCATAGACATAAGACATATTAGAGAAGAAATCCGCCATTGCCATAGGTGTATATGGTTCAGCAACATCACTCAGTCGGACATGAACATAGCTTTCCGGACAGTTTCTATATCCCTGACTATTCTCTTCAAACATCTTTCTCGTGATATTAAGATATCCGTTTGTTTCCTGATTTTCTTCTGTTTCATTATCTATTTCAGAGATTGAATCAAATCTTTCCTTATCAACATCATCATTCGGAACAGCCACTACTAAGCCATCATAATCTTCAGGGCATTCAATTATATATACATATCTTGAACCCTGGCGAAAATGATATCTTACCCCTTCTTCCGTGTCCTCTGTTGTCATCTCATTCAATCTATGATCAGTGCCTTCATCTATCCTTGTAACGGATATATCTATTCTTTCTCCTTTATAATCAATATTAAAGCGGTTTATCTTTTCTTCGGTAAACCCATTTGATCTGTAAATGGCCCTAAGATAGTCGCCTCCGTAATAGTCATATATTCCGGAAGTAAAGATACTTGGAACATATATCCAGTTGACCGACTGGTTACTGTCCAGAATATGCGCTTCGATAATGCTATACTCATCAAAATAATACCTTACCATACCATTGGCATCCGGTTCGGTCTTAATGACTCTTCTGATCTGATCACTATATGAACAGTCTTCTACTGTAACTCCTTCTATATCAACTGCCTGCAGTTCAGACGAATCTCCTTCTCCTTCATCGTAATAGTCGTCCCTGTAATACAGCTTGGCATAGGCATTTCCTGCACCTTCTGTTCCGATCGGAGAAAACTGAACATTATTCTCTTCTGCATAAGCAACCGGCTCCGGTTCTTCAGT